>CAYYCB010000031.1:5405-16788 GCA_964469715.1 uncultured Ktedonobacterales bacterium
GTCACCACCGTGGGCCGCAACGGCTCAGACTATTCGGCGGCCATCGTGGCCGCCGCTCTCGGCGCTGAGCGCGTCTATATCTACAGCGACGTCGCCGGCATCCACCGCGCCGACCCGCGCGCCGTACCCAAATCCGCGGTGCTCGTCCGCCTCACCTATGCGGACGCCGCTGACATTGCCCATGCTGGAGCCAAGGTCTTGCACCCCGGCACGTTGCGTCCCCTCGCCGCCGCTGGTATTCCCTTGCACCTGCGTAGCGCGCTCGCGCCCCGGCTCCCCGGCACGGACGTCTCGCCTGAGTTAGACACCGCGAATGGTGCGCGGCCGCCCTGGGTTGTCGTTGCGCGCCAGCTCGCCCCGGAGCGCACGGTCTACGGCGTGAGTTTCGGCCACGAACCGGGGCTGGTCGAGGTGCAAGCGCTCTATCTCGGCCACGCGGGCCTCTCTGCTGTCGAAGACGACCATCTCGTAGCCGATTCGCGCCCCGAAACCATCCACGAGGCCGCTCCCGAGCCGGCCGTCGGCCCGATATCGGGCGCCCTTGCGCTTCTCCTGAGCACACCCTCACCTGTTGGCCTCGCCGTCTCACCGCGCCATATCAGCGTTGCTGTACCCGCCACCGACGCCGTAGCCACGCAGCGCCGCCTCTACCGCGCTCTCGTGCGACACGATGAATCCACCTCGGCTCGCCCCACCGCCGGCGCCGACGAGCCACCCCTGCGCTGGCGGGTGCCGTCGTGATGCGCCGTGTCTCCGTGATCCAGCTTGGCGCCGGGCAAGTCGGCCGCGAGGTGATCTCCATCGTTCGTGCGCAGGCGCCCGCCTGGCGGGAGCGCTACGGTGTCGCCGTGCGCTACGCCGCGCTTGCCGATTCGACCGCTTTCGTCTGTGCCCCACAATCGGATGATGAGACTTTCCCGCCGCCCCTTGCGGCAGCGGTTGACGGGCGCTCGCGCGGTGTACGCTTCGCCGAGCGTGAAGGCGCGCTGACGCCCCAGGGCTGGGGGCATGTATTGGACAATGCGCTGTCGTCTGTCGCCTCGCCCGCCGACATCGTCGTCATCGACTGTGCCACCGGCCCCGGTCTCTCTCCCCTCCTGGCCGGAGCACGAGCGCAGGGCGCGCATGCCGTCCTCGCCAACAAAGACCCTCTCGTCGGACCCTATGAGGACTACGCGCGTCTCGTCGCCAGCCCCGCGGGCGGTTCACTGCGCCGCTCCGCCACCGTCGGCGCTGGCCTGCCCATTCTTGCCGCCGTGGACGCCCTCGCAGCCTCCGGCGACACCCTCCGCACGCTCGATGCGCGCGCCAGCGGCTCCCTCGGCTTTCTCTGCGACCGTCTCACCCAAGGCGATACGTTCGACGTCGCCGTGCGCGAGGCGATGGCTCAGGGTTTCACCGAGCCTGACCCTCGCCAGGACCTCTCCGGCTTCGACGTCGCCCGCAAGCTGCTGATCCTCGCCCGCGCCGCTGGTAGGCGCGTCGAGCTAGCAGACATTCACGTCGAAAGCCTCGTCCCACCCGGTGCAGACGCTCTGCCGCTTGACGATTTCCTCGCCGCGCTGCCCGGCTTCTCCGCTCACCTTTCCGATCGCGCGTCTGCGGCCCGCGCCGCAGGCCACGTCCTACGCTACATCGGGCGCATAGAGGCTTCCGGCACGCTCTCCGCCGGTCTGGCCGCCATTCCAGCCGACCATACTCTGGCCTACGGCTCTGGCCCCGACAACATCTTTGTCCTGCGCTCGGATCGTTACGCCGCGCGCCCTCTCGTGGTCGCAGGCCCCGGAGCCGGCGCGCAGGTGACGGCCAGTGCTGTCGTGGCGGACCTGTTGCGCGCGATTGGGGTGTTGTGATGGACGGAATATCTGCGTTCACACCAGCCGGCCAGCAAGGGGCATCCGCCATATGGCGCTTCAGCCGTGTCCGTGTTCGCGTCCCAGCGACGTGTGCCAACCTCGGCTCCGGCTTCGACTGTCTCGCCCTCGCCGTCGAGCGCTTCAACACCTTCGAGGTCGCGCTGCTCGCTCCCGACGACATGCGCGAGCCGTCCTTCGAGCTGCATGGCGACCCGGCCGACGTATCCCTGCTTCATGCAGAAGCCTCGTCATCTAGCGTGGAGTCAAACGTATTCCTCGCGGCCTTCGCCGCGGCCTGTCGGCGCGCGGGCACCCCTATGCCGCGCCTCCGCATCCGCGCCGATATCGCCATCCCGCCCTCGCGCGGGCTTGGCAGCAGCGCCACCGCTGTCGTCGGCGGTCTTGTCGCCGCCAACACCCTGCTCGGTGAGCCTTTGACGGCCGATGACCTTCTCGATCTGGCGGTCGAGTGTGAGCCTGGCAATCATCCCGACAATGTTGCCGCGGCGCTGCTCGGCGGCCTGGTCATCACCGGCGCCCGCGACGCCGCTCGTCGCCTCGTCACCGTCTCACTCCCCGTGCCATCCGACCTGCGTGCCGTCCTCTTCATCCCCGCGCAGCCTATGAGCACAGTCGCGGGCCGCGCGTTGCTGCCAGACGCCTATCCCCGCGCCGACGTCACCCACAATCTCAGCCGGGCCGCCCTGCTCGTCGTCGCCCTCACCGGCGCGCGCTACGACCTGCTCGGCGTCGCCATGCAAGACCGCCTCCACCAGCCCTACCGCGCGCGCATCTTCCCCGCGCTCGAGCCGATGATCGAGGCCGCCCTCGCCGCCGGAGCGCATGGCGCCTGTCTCTCCGGTGGCGGCTCATCCATCCTTGCTCTCGCCAGCGAAAGCGCCGCCCGTGTCGCCGCCGCGCTACAATCCACCGCGAACCAGCTCGGCGTTCCCGGCCATGCCGTCGAGCTTGCGGTCAGCCCGCGCGGCGCAACGGCCACTTTCGACTTTCCCGCCTCAGGTGAGCCTGGAGTCCTACAATGACGCCCCTCCCTTCCATCGCGGCGCCCCTGCGGCGGTTCCGCTTCATCTGCGCCCAGTGTGGCGCCACCGCCGACGCCACCGGCTCGCGCTTCCGCTGCGACTGCGGCGCACCCTTCGAGCTTGATCTCTCCGCGGTGGAGAGCGACCTCACTGCCGAGCTGCGTGAGCACTTCGACGCGCGCCGCTCGGCCTTGCGGGGACCCGACCGTAGCGGTGTCTGGCGCTATCGCGAGCTTGTCCTGCCCCTGACCGACAAGGAGATCGTCTCGCGCGAGGAGGGCAACACGCCGCTTTACGCAGCCGGCGCCGCGGAATCCACTGGCTGGCGGCGCGTGGGCGCTTTCGCGGGCGTCGAGCGCCTCTTCCTCAAGCACGAGGGCCAGAATCCCACCGGCAGCTTCAAGGACCGCGGCATGACCGTCGGCATGAGCATCGCCCGCGCGCTCGGCTCTCGCGCCGTCGCCTGCGCCTCCACCGGCAACACCTCTGCCTCACTCGCTGCCTACGCCGCGCAGGCCGCCCTGCCCGCGCTGGTGTTCCTCCCCGCCGGCAAGGTCGCCACCGGCAAGCTTGCCCAGAGCGTCGCCTATGGCGCGCGCCGCGTGGAAGTCGCCGGAGACTTCGACGACGCCATGCGCCAGGTAGAGGCCGTCGCATCCGACCTCGGCATTTACCTGCTCAACTCTATCAACCCCTACCGCCTCGCAGGCCAGCGCTCCATCGCCTACGAACTGCTCCACCAACTCGACTGGCATCCACCAGATTGGCTCGTCCTCCCCGCCGGCAATCTCGGCAACACCTCGGCCATCGGCGCCGCCCTGCTGCGCGCCCGCGACCTCGGCCTCATCGCCCGCGTCCCACGCCTCGCCGCCGTTCAGGCCGCCGCCGCCGATCCCTTCTACCGCGCCTACGCCTCCGAGTGGCGAACCTTCGCATCCCTCCGCGCCAGCACCCTCGCCACCGCCATCAACATCGGCGCTCCCGTCAGTTATCTGCGCGCCCGCGCGGTGATCGAAGCCACCAATGGCGTCGTCACCGAGGTTACGGACGACGAGATCTTTGCCGCCAAGGCCCAGATTGACCGCGCCGGCATCGGCTGCGAGCCGGCCTCGGCGGCCTCCATCGCCGGCGTGCGCCGCCTCGTCCGCGAGGGCGTCATCGCCCCTGATGCCTCCGTTGCCGCTATCCTTACCGGCCACATCCTCAAAGACCCCGAGCAGGCCACCGGAGACGTTGCCGCCGACGAGCCTGACCCAGCCGTGGATGAGCTGCTGCGCGACGTCCACGCGGCGCTCGCCAAGCGGAGCTAGCCCATCATCGGGTCGTTCGGGTCCGCGGCAGGTTGTTGGGCACGTTCAGCCCTCTCCGGCCTCGCGCCGGCGCCTCATACGCGGTCGCGTCATATAGTTGGAGAATGGCCTTGATGCTCCCTTGGCGGGCTCGCGGCTTGACGCGGCGACAAACTACAAAGGTATGGCGCGACACGGTATCAGAGGTGCTGCGCCGCCTCACGCCCCAGCGGCTCGTCACCCACCGCTTCCCCCTGCGCGAGGCCCGCCGCGCCATCGAGGTCGCCCGCGACCGCGCCGAACACCGCGCCATCAACGTCCTGCTCGACATCCGCGACGTCCCTAGCGTGGACCTCGACGAGGCCGAGCTGCTGACCCAGGACCCCTCGCCGCTGCCGCAGGTGGCCGAAGACGCCCCTCAGTTGGCCGCCAGCGCCGGCCCCGCCGGCCCCCTCCCTCACCCGCAACCACGCTAACACCTTGGCATCCGCACGCCTTGCGGCCACACACCCGGCCTTGCCCCCGCCCGCGGCACGGCGTGTCCAAGTGCGCCGAGCGGGCGCCCAAGCGGCTGCCACGCGACATTCAGGGTAGTTGCCCGAACGCCGCGCCTGCCCCGGCATCTTGAGTGCCGAGAAGCCGAGCGGCCACTACTAAGCCCAATCCGATACTACCTCGCTCTTGAGCCGCCTCCTCTCGCAACTAATGCCGCTTGTTTACACCGCGCGCAACCTCTGCTATAGTTGCGGCGTCTGGTAGCTTACACTCCGGAGGAGGGAGACCTTTGCAGCAGGCGGGGAAAGTGACGCGCAACTGGCGCGCGCTGGGGATTTTGCCGCTCGGAACGGGTGCGGCGCTGGTCGCCCACGCGCTGACGAATGTCTCGCTGGGGCTAGCGCTGTTGTTCGTGGGGGCGTTCGTCTGCGTCGTGAGCGCGGTCGCCTGGCGGCATCTGCCCCTCACCGCCCGCCACGAGCTCGTGCGGCGCGTCAGGGCGGGGGCAATCGCCGGCCTACCGGCCGTCGCCGCCTATGACGGCATCCGGTGGACGCTGGTGACGGTCTTCCACATGGATTTCTGGCCGTTCGACATCTTCTCGATCTTCGGGCAGGCCATCGCGGGACAGGGCACGGCGACCGGGCTGGCGACGGCGCTCGGCGTGCTCTACCACGTGACCAACGCCCTCTGCTTCGCCATCGCCTACGCCATCATCTTCGCGCCGCGTGGTTGGTGGGCAGGCCTCCTCTGGGCGCTCGGCCTGGAGGCGATGATGCTGGCGATCTATCCCGGCTGGCTGCACCCCAAGGCCTTCGAGGAGTTCGTCAGCGTCTCCATGCTGGGGCATGTGGCATACGGCCTGGTGCTCGGCATCGTCAGCCGCCGCATCATCTCGCGCCAGCGCCCGCGCAAGCCGCCCATCCCGGCGATTTCCAAGCGTGACTGAGGCGGCGAGCCGCACGGCGTCGTGCGGAACCACCCGCCCAGCCGTTGCCCGGCGGCACGCCGATCGCGTCGCTGTCAATGTCGGCTCCCGCGCGCACGACCCCCGATGATACCCCGCCTGCATCTCAATCTCAGCTCGACAGGCACGCCCAGTAGCTGAACCCAATCGTCATCGTCGGCATCCTAGCGCCCAGGGGAGGTCTTATCCATGCAATCGCATCCCCAAGCGGGGTCAGCGGTCAGCACAGCGGAGCCAGGTCGCGCCGCCCCATCAGGCGGGGGCGGCTTCGCCGAGTGGTGGTGGGTGCGCGCGCCCGCCGCCCTGCGACGCTTCTCCGTCATGCTCGCGGACACCTGGCTCGACGGGGCCTACCTCACCGCCTGGCCCGTCGTATCCGTGCTCGCGCCCCTCTGCGCCCTGCTCGTGGGCGTGGCCGAGGGCGCCACCCACTGGACCTGGCTGCCGGGCGACCTCATCCTCGACGGTCGCGCGGTCACCTTCACCGAGCTGCTGCCGTTCGTGGTGATCGTCGCCGCGGCGAGCGCCCTGAGCGCCAACCTCGGCCTCATGCTGACGCTCGGCTTCGCCCTCGGCGACTTCCTCATCGCCGGCGCACCCTTCGAGGGCTTCGTCTATATGCCGGACGGGACGCCGTTCGCGGACTCGCCGCTCACCCCGGTGGTGTATATCCGCATACCGCAACTGCTCTCCTACGCGCTGCTGTTGCTGCTGGCGCTGGCGCCGACGCTCTGCACCAAATACTTCATCGCCAGCCTGCGCCGCATCCTCCAGGGCTCGGATCGCTCCGCCATCATCCTGCGCGCGGTCGTGGCCGTCTTCCTCCAGGGCGTCCTCGTCTACGCCTGGACACAAGCCGCGCCGCTGATCATCCGCGTGTTCTGGGGATGGACCAATTCTCCGCCGCCTCTGGCCGCGGCGTACTACCTCCAGGAGCGCGGCGGCTGGGTCGTGGCCGCGGCGGCGCTCGCCGCGGCTACACGCGCGTGGCTCATCATGCGCTCCTACCGCGAAGCCGCCGTCCGCCAGCGCCTCCTGCGCCTGCTCTCGGGCCTGCACAAAGCCGATCGGCGGCCGGCCTTCACGCGCCGGCTGCCGCTCTGGCTCCGCACCGCGCTCATGGCCGCCTTCTCCACGCTGCTCGCGTCGGGCTTCATCGGCTCGCTGCTCGAAGCGGCCGCCATCTTCCTCTTCGTCTGGCTCCTGCTGGTCGCGCATCAGGCATTGCTCCCCCGCGTCGCCGCCTGGGCCGCCTGGACCCGCCTGGTCGTGCGCGTGCCGCTGCTCCTGCGCGCCATTGCCGGCGTGCTCATCTCGTTCTATCTCGGCCGGACCCTGCTGGGCGCCCTGCAAGAGCAGCAGCCCCTCGTCTCCACGCCCAGCGGGACCTTCCAGCCGCTGCTGATCAGCTTAGCCGTCGTCGTCATCATCTGGATGGTGCTCGTGCCGCACCAGCGCCGTAGCGCGCAACAACTGTTCGCCGGGGCGGCGCCGGCGGCTGTCGCGGCCACCAAGCGGGACGCGACGGCGCGGAGCGGCCAGCCGGGCGCTCCCGCGGGCCAATGAGCGTGCGCGAGTCCATCGAAGAGTGTCGAAGAGAAGAGAAGAGGGGCCTGTGCCTATGTCTCGTGGATCTCGATTTGACGACGGGGATGCCGCCCTGCCCCGTCGTGCGAGCGCGGCGGGCATCGCCGGCCGGCTCGCGCTGAGCGGCGGGCTCGCGCTGGCGGTGCTGGCATTCACCGTGACGGTCGCCCCCGTGGCGCATGCCGACAATTGCGGTTCCTTCACGGATTGCTTCAGCACGATCGACGTCGCGCTGCTGGTGCTGCTCGGCGTCCTGCTCCTGGCGGTGGTGGCGTGGTTCCTCCTGCCCGAGCTGCTCGCCTTCGAGGGGATGGGCGCCGCCATCGACACCGCCTTCATGGAGGGCGCCGCCGAGTTCGAGGCCGAGGCGGCCGCCGAAGTGTTCGAGGGATTCGAGGCCACGGAGGCTGCCGAGGGCGCGGAGGCCGCCGAGTCCGCCGTGGGGCCGGGCAGGCTGACGCAATCCGAATTCGACCAATTGCAGCAGGTCGCGCAGCGGTACGACACCGAATTCGACGTCGTCGGCAGCCGCGCGGAGGGCGCCGGCCGCAACATCGACACCGACCTGCCCGTGGGGAAAGATCCCCCGGAGGCGCCCAACACCACCCGCAGCGACATCGACGTGCGCATCAACGGGCAGACCGACATCAATAGCGGCGGTCGCTTCTCCGACGACCTGCGCAACATCGACGACGGGTCGGTGAACATCCACGACCCTGGCCTCCCTGAGAGGCCATCCAGCCCGCCGTACATCAGAATCACGCCCAAAGGCGGCTTCTGGTTCAAGCCGTAATCGCCGGAAGGCATGGCGTCCGCGGCCCCTCCATCTTGCTCGCGGAGGGAGAGGCCGCGGGCGCCCGTGTACGCATCGAGCGGGTCGGGGCGTCCTGGCGGGCATCGGCATCGCGATCCCGCACCTGCAACTCGAGCTGCACGAAGTAGTCGACCAGCACGCAGATGACGCCAGTAAACACCAAGGAGACCGCGACCAGATTGAACGTGGATGACCACTCAGCCCCGCTGAGCAAGTAGGCACCAGTGACCAGACCTGCCCCAGCCAGAGCTTCCCCCGCCAGAATGCTCGGGAACCGTTCGAGGGCCGCCTTCGGCGCCTGACGTGTCGCGAGCGAAGCCGCAACACGTCAGACCCTTAGGAGGTCAGCCTCCATGCGTGGCGACAGCTCGTTTCATGAACACGGCGACCTCGCCCAGCTCGCGATCCTCATCGCTGTAGTACGACAGGTCCACGCCGTCGAGCGCGAAGCCGAGCGCGCGATAGAACGCAATCGCTGCCGCATTCGTGCTCTGCGTCTCGCACACGACACACCTCATCCCCAAATCGCGTGCATGGGCGAAGGCCGCCTCGATCAGCCTGCGCCCCAGTCCATGCCCTCGCTGCTCCTCCGCCACGTGCAGCTCCTGGACCCATAGGCTGCGGTTCCAGAGCTGCGGCTCGGTCAGGGCGATTCCGACGCAGCGCTCCTCCACGAACGCCCCGAAGCAATGGCCCTCCGTGGCGAGCGCCGCGTAGTGTGCCACCTCGGACTCGCCAAGCGCGGGATAGCGCTTCACTAGCGGCCGGTCGAGCTGCTCCAGCCGAAGCTCGATGCGCGTAAGCTCCGGCGTCTCCACCTTCGCCACCGCGTATACCGCCGTCGTCGTGTAGCCGGCGATGAGGCGCCTCAGCAGTTCGGCATCCAGCGTCGTCAGCCGCCGTATCTCGGTCATCCGCGCCCTCAGGTCGTTAATCGTCCGCGATCAGTCCTCGCGCCACCGCTAGTTCCGCGTTCAGCAGCGCCGCGCCCGCCGCCCCGCGGATCGTATTGTGACTCAGGCACACGAACTTGTAGTCGAGCGCCTCGCAGCGTCGGAGCCGTCCCACCGTCACCGCCATCCCACCGCCCGCCATCCGGTCGCGCAACGGCTGGGGCCGGTCCACATCCTCGCGATAGAGCACCACCGGCTGTGGCGCGCTCGGCAGCCCACGCTCCTGCGGCTCACCCCCGAACGCATGCCATGCCGCGATCAGCTCCTCCGGTTCCGCGTGCTCCGCAAGCTCCACGCTCACGCATTCAAGGTGCCCGTCGCGCACCGGCACCCGCGTACATGTCGCGCTCAGCCGCGTCTCATCCGCCGCCAGCGGCGCGAATCCCGCGCTGTCTTCCCACGCGCCCAGGATCTTGCGCGTCTCCGACTCGATCTTCTCCTCCTCGCCGCCGATGTAGGGCACCACGTTGTCCAGCAGATCCAGCGACGCCACACCGGGGTAGCCCGCGCCCGACGCCGCTTGCAGCGTTGTCACCAGCACGCGCCGCAGCCCAAAGCGTAACAACGGTGCGAGCGCCAGCGTCAGTCCAATCGTCGAGCAATTTGGATTGGTGACGATGGCCCCACGCCATCCGCGCCGCTCGCGCTGCGCCCGCAGTGCATCGAGGTGCCCAGGATTGATCTCCGGCACGATGAGTGGCACGTCCGGCTCCATCCGGTAGGCCGACGCATTGCTGAAGACCAGCGCCCCCGCCGCGGCAAAGCGCGGCTCGATCTCTCGCGCCTCATCCGTTGGGAGGGCTGAGAAGACTATCCCGCCACTCAGCACATCCTCCGGCGTCGGTGCGCGCACCGGCAGCGCCAGAGCCGCCTCGGGCGCCGGAGTCTCCAAGCGCCAGCGCACCGTATCGCCGTAGCGCGCGCCCTGGCTGCGCTCTGAGGCGGCCACCGCCCCCAGCTCGAACCATGGATGGCCCGCCAGCAGCGCGACGAAACGCTGGCCAACCAGTCCTGTCGCGCCCAACACCGTCACCGGAAGGCGTTTCCCGCCTGCCCGCGGGCGAATCATCTGCGCTGCCATACCGTCACCTCCCGTGGAATGCCCCATGATATGGCTCATCCTCGAGCGGTGCGTTGCGCGGCGATACGGCGGCGTGTCGCCAGGATTTCCGTCTTCGGCTCGCGAAAAGTATACGACAGACGCAGAATGCGGGCGCCCCATGCGAGGCGCCCGCTCGTGAGATTGGCCGTTCGCGGCTAGTAAGTCGCCGACGGGGCCACCTCCGGACCAGGCAGGTATTCGTGCTCACCCACCGCGGAGAGCGGTTTGGCGATGTTCTCCAGGGATTGCCGCTCCGCCTTGACGCCCCAAATCAGTTCCACAATGCCGGCCGCGACCATCAGAGCGGCGCCGAAGATGTAACCGTAGAAGACGTTCACCGCCTTTCCGGTGGCGATCAGCGCGCCGAAGACGATTGGCGCCGCCACGCCGCCAGCGCCCGTGCCAATCGCGTAGAAGAGCGCGATTGCGATGGCTCGCGTCTCCAACGGGAATATCTCGGAGACCGTCAGATAGGCCGAGCTTGCGCCCGCCGAGGCGAAGAAGAAGATCACCATCCAGCAGATCGTCTGCGTCACTGGATTCAGGATGCCGGCGACGAACATCACACCCGTGATCGCCAGCAGCACGCCCGAGATGACGTATGTGAAGGTAATCATCGTTCGGCGGCCTAGTGTGTCGAACAGGCGGCCGATTGTCAGCGGGCCGAGGATGTTGCCCACCGCGAATGGAATCAGATACAGGCCCACGCTCTCCGCCGGGACCTTGTAGAACGTTGTCAACACCAGCGCATAGGTGAAGAAGATCGCGTTGTAGAGGAACGCCTGCCCGACCATCAGCGAGAAGCCGAGCAATGAGCGTGTCGGATAGTCACGCAGCATCGTCTGCGCGATTGCGCCGAAGCTGACCGTTCCCTGCGGTCGGATGGAGATCGAGCCCTGCGGCTCCGGCAGCGAGGTGATTTTGTCGTCCTTCATCACCTCGTTCTCAATCATATTGACGACCGCTTCCGCCTCGTCGAAGCGCCCATGCATCATCAGCCAGCGCGGGCTCTCCGGCACGTGTCGCCGCACTAGCAGGATTGCCAGGCCGAGAATCGCGCCCATGCCGAAGGCGAAACGCCAGCCGAGGTCCGGCGGCAGGATGGACGGGTTCAGCAAGACCACCGTCAGCGCCGCGCCGACTGCCGTGCCGACCCACCACGTCCCGTTGATCGCCAGGTCCGTCCAGCCGCGCATCCGAGCCGGGATCAGCTCGTCAATCGCGGAGTTGATGGCTGCATACTCGCCGCCGATGCCCGCGCCCGTCAGCGTCCGACA
>CAYYCB010000031.1:16888-19034 GCA_964469715.1 uncultured Ktedonobacterales bacterium
AGGGCGGCCACCACGATCCAGTGCCATCGGCTCCAAGGTAGCCGGTCCATCCGGGCGGGAATGTTCGTCCGCACGGGTCGCGCAGATGCAGCAGCGGTGCTCATTGCTCCCTAGCTCCTTCCGTGGCGCGGCGCGCTCCCTAGCGCTTGCATGTCCCCGAGAGATGCACTCCTTTAACCGCGCAGTCACTTTGCCGACGTGGCATGACTCCAGGTACGACGACCCAATCCTTACGCGCTCGATGCCCTGAGCGCTTGCGTGCCCCAACCCCAGTGCAGACTCCGTACCACGCCCGTGCGCTCGCTGCACCGCTGTAATAAGCTAGCTACTTAATCCGATCCCACTCCATCCTTGGCCAGCATGCCCCGCCTTCGCTCCATGCCCGCGCCGGTAATATCTTTATCGCCACCCGACCGCGGCGCGGCCCATCTTCCCCAGTGGCATGCTGGCCGTTCACCGTCAGGGCGCTCCCTTCCTCCATCACACGTCCCCGTACCCTCAGCGCCGACGTTCTCGGTCCCTGTTGAGTGCGGTATACTACCCGGTGGCGCGCCACCTGACCGGCGCTCGCGAGGAGAGACCCATCCCATGCACCGCACCCTGCTCAACGGCAAGATCCACCGCGCCACCGTCACGGGCGCGGACCTCCATTACATCGGCTCTATCACACTCGATCCCGACCTGCTTGAAGCTGCCAACATCGTGCCCTTCGAGCGCGTCCAGGTCGTGGACGTTACTAACGGCGCCCGCCTGGAAACCTACGCTATCCTCGGAGAGCGCGGCAGCGGCACGGTCCAACTCAACGGCGCCGCCGCCCACCTCGTCAATGTTGGCGATCTTGTCATCATCATGTCGTACGTCCAGGTCGAAGACCCTGCTCCGCCCGACTGGCAGCCCCGTGTCGTCCATGTGGACGCCGCCAACCACATCCATGCCGTCGAGCCCTTGCCCGTCACCGGCGCGCTCCCCATTGAAGCGTTGCCATGAAACCGTCGCCGGGCACGCACACTGCGTCAGGCCGGATGCCGCGCACCCGACACATCCCCGCCGCGGATGCTCGACTGGCCGCTCTTGCGCTTGCCGGTTTCGTCGTCGGGCTGCTACCCGATACCATCGTGAGCTTCTATCCGGTCGCGACGGGCATCCTGCGCCAGTCCTGGGTCCTGTTCCTTGAGATCCCCGCCTGTTTCATCATCATTGCCGCTCTCGCCCTGTGGGCGCGACGTAACTCTACCAGGCGGCGATGGGCGTTCTCCGCCACCGTCTTCGCCACCGGGACACTGGCTGCGCTCTTCCAGGCATTGGCGGTCGCTGCCGGCTGGTGGCAGGGATCCGCCTACTCTGTACCCTGGTTGGCGCTCGCGCTCGCCGGCCACCGTGGCGCGGTCTCACTGGCCGCGCACCTCGGACTCATCCTCGTCGGCTATCACTTGCTCTCGTCCCGCCGCCCGCGCCTCGCTCTCCTGCTCTACGGACTCGTTATGCTCATCGTCATCCCGGGCTCTATCGCCGGGGACATCGTCGCAATCAACGGCGGCGAATACACCTACCGCAACGGCTTCAGCATCGGGGCCGACATCCTCTACGGCGAAGCCCTCTTCGCCGCCCAGCTCCTCATCTACGAAGCGCTCCGCCGCCGTGCTTGGCGCACTGAACCTTGATGTCGAGCCGCGGGGCAGCGAGGGTGCCAGCAGACAGCACTTCTCGCTGCTGTATGCCTCCGCCACAGTGCCTCGCCACGACACCACCCTTCCCCACCCTGCCCGCCGTTCCGGGCATTCACGCCCTCGCCACCGTTGTCCTGACGGTTCAGGGGCAGGATTGCGCCCTCTCCTCACGCCAGTCGCCGCTGTACCTTCATCGGCATCCCCTGTGGCATCGAGAGTGTGATGAATCCCACCTCGAACGGCGGCTCGCTCTCCACCGGCGTCAGCTCGTAGCGCCGCAGCACGTCAACCGCCCACGCCTTCACCTCGATGTTCGCGAAGTTCACGCCGATGCAGAGCCGCTGGCCGCCGCCGAACGTCACCAACGCGTAGGGCGTCTTGCGCTCCTCGTCACGCGGCGGCGCGAAGCGGTCCGGATCGAACGTCAGCGGGTCGGAGAAATATTGCCCCATGCGGTGACAGCCGCCGAGCGACACGCG
>CAYYCB010000032.1:0-7624 GCA_964469715.1 uncultured Ktedonobacterales bacterium
GCCGCGACCGCACGCGCCACCTGCCCACCCGGAATCGACGTCATTCAGAGATGACGACGCGCCGTCCCTCTACCCGAGCGCGCCCGGCCAGGACGAGACCAATCGCATGAGGCAGTAGTCTGTGCTCCTGCGCGAGGATGCGCTCCGAGAGTGTTTCTACGGTGTCGTCCTCCAGGACGGGCGCTGCGGCCTGCGCGATGATCGGTCCCTCGTCCACCTCTTCGGTCACGAAGTGAACGGTGCAGCCGCTTATCTTCACCCCACTGGCCAATGCGTCCGCCTGCGGGCGAGGCGCCATGCCTCCTGCGAACGCCGGCAGGAGTGACGGGTGCACGTTGAGTATGCGATACGGAAATGCGTGCACGACGCAGGCATCGAGAATCGGCTTGTACCCGGCGAGCACGACCAACGAGATGCCCGCCTCGTTGAGCGCGGCCACGATGGCCTCGCCTGCCTCCGCTCGCGATTGATAACTCTTCGGCGGGATGACCCGCGTGGCCACTCCGTGCGCTTCCGCCAGCGCGAGCGCTGGCGCATCCGACCGGCTCGAAATGACAACGCCCACCCGCGCGTGCAGCTCATTCGATTCGATGGCTCGCAAGATGGCGCCGAGATTCGTTCCACGACCAGAAACGAGGACACCGATGACGGGCGTAGCTATCTCTTCCTCCCGGTGCATCATGGTGGGTGTCATTCCAGTCCTTCAATAATCACCCGCGGCGCGCCGTCCACATGGGACACAATGGTCCCCACGCGTCGCGCTCCCGCATGGGCCGCGAGCTCAAGCACTTCATCCAGATGCTCCGGCCGGCAGCACGCGAGGAAGCCTAGCCCGAGATTGAAGACCCGCGCCATCTCATTCCAGGTCACGTTACCCTTTGCCTGGAGCAGTCTGAAGATCGGCAAAATCTCCCACAGTGAGGCATCGAGCCGCGCGGCCGTGCCCGCCGCCAGCACCCGTGGGAGGTTGTCGAGAATCCCGCCGCCGGTGATGTGGGCCATGCCTGTGACGAGCCCCGCCTCAAGCAGCGGCCAGATGGCGTGGAAGTAGCTCACGTGCGGCTGTAAGAGCTCGTCGCCAATAGTGCGTCCGAGCTCTGCGACGTGAGTGCCCAGGTCAACCCCCGCGAATATCGAGCGAGCAAGCGAATAGCCGTTTGTGTGGAGCCCCGCCGATGGGAAACCAACTATCGCGTCGCCAGGGCGGATGGCATCGCCAGTGATGAGCCGGTCGCGCTCCACGACACCGACGATGCAGCCCGCTAGATCGTATTCGCCAGGAGCGTAGAAGCCCGGCATCGCCGCCGTTTCGCCGCCAATGAGCGCGCAGCCGGCCTCGCGGCAGCCCCGCGCTACCCCGTTCACCACCGCTACCGCCGTCTCGGGATCCATGACCCCCAGCGCGAGGTAGTCCAGGAAGAACAGCGGACGCGCGCCACAGACGAGAATGTCGTCCACGCAATGGGCTACGAGGTCCGCACCCACGGACTCGTGGCGGTTGAGGGAGAAGGCGATTTTGAGCTTGGTTCCAACGCCGTCGATGGACGAGACCAGCACAGGCTCGCGCACGTCGAGGCCGCCTAACGCAAAGAGGCCGCCAAAGCCGCCCAGCCCGCTCAAAACCTGCGGTCCATGTGTGGCGTGGGCCGCCGTCCGCATGCGGCGCTTCGCCTCGTCGGCCGCGTCAAGGTTGACGCCCGCGCTTGCGTAGGCGTCGGCTGCCTGGGTCATCGCTTCCTCTCGTACACTTCCCACTGTAGACACTTAGCGCATCAGGTCGAGTTGACGGAGCACTTCGTCACGGCTCGTGCGGACGGCTCTTCTGAGCGCGCCGAGGCTGGCCGCACTCTCGGCAAGCGTCACGACGGCGGCGTAGTCGCCAAGAGGATCGACACTGACAAGGGCGCCCTCGTACTCCATCAACGTCGCAACCGTGGCTCCCTGGCCGAGTTCGGTGCCGAGCGCCTCCGTCGTCGCCAGCACGCTTGCCCCAAGCGCACCAAGCGCTTCAAGGAAGCGCGGCTCACCACGGCCCGCAGTCTCGATAGGCAGCCCGTCGCGTCCCACAAGCACCGCGGCGCTCACGCCGGGGATGGAGAGCAAGCGACTCAACGACTCGCGCAGGCTTGGCATACCGTCAACTCCAAGGCTATGCCGGCCATGCGACTGCTAGGTCGGTTGTGGATTGCTCTTCGAACGCCAGCTTGTCCGAGAGGTCCAACTGCACGGGGACCGGATAGTGGCCGGTGAAGCAACCGGTGCAGAACGTGTCCGAGGGTAGCTCGATGGCCGCGATCAGACCGTCAAGACTCAAATAATGCAGGCTGTCTACGCCAACCTCGGCCGCGATGGCCTGGATATCAGAAAGGCGGGCCGCGATTAGCTCCTCGCGGCGCGCGACGTCCAGGCCGAGGTAACACGGCCAGCGGAACGGAGGCGAGGTGATGCCGAGATGGACCTCGGCGGTGCCTGCGTCGCGCAGCAGCCGCACCAGCGGACGCACCGTCGTCCCACGGACAACGCTATCGTCGATCATGAGGATGCGCTTCCCGGCGAGGACGGCGCCGAGGGCATTGAACTTCATCTTGACGCCGAGTTGGCGCAGGCGGGCGTCGGGCTGAATGAACGTGCGACCGATATAACGGTTCTTGATCAGCCCATCGGCATACGGCAAGCTCCTCGCGGCGGCGTAGCCGGCGGCAGCCGGAGTGGCAGAGTCGGGCACGCCAATGACGAGGTCAACGTCAACGGGATACTCGCGGGCTAACTGCTCGCCCATGCGCTGGCGGGCGAGGTAGAGCGAGCGATTCGAGATGCTGCTGTCTGGCCGCGCAAAGTAGATGTATTCGAAGAGGCATGCTGCCTGCCTACGCGACTCTTGCCCCACGAAAGAATGAAGCCCCGCGCTGCCGGTCCCGTCGATGACGACGATCTCGCCCGGGTTGACGTCGCGCACCAGCTCGCCGCCGACGGTTTCTATCGCACACGACTCAGAGGCGACAAGCCAGCGGTCCTCAAGCTTGCCTATTGAGAGCGGTCGCACGCCATTCGGGTCACGTACCGCGATCACTTCGCGTGGCGTCAGCAATACGAGACTGTAGGCGCCAAGCAGGGACGGCATGACGGCTCGCAGCTTCTCCACATAGTTCTTGCCCGCCGCGCGTGCGACCATCCGCGCGATGATCTCGCTGTCGCTGGTCGTCTCCAGGTCCACGCCTTCGGAGAGCAGGCGAGCCCGCAGCGTGAGCGTGTTCGTGAGGTTTCCGTTATGGCCGAGCGCGAAGGTTCCCAGGGTGCCCTCCAGCACGAAGGGCTGGGCGTTTGCCAGGCGGCTCGACCCTGTGGTCGAGTAGCGTGTGTGACCGATGGCCGCGGAGCCGCTCAGCGCGACCAAATCATCCTCGGTGAATGCCTGGGCGACGAGGCCCATCTGTTTGTGGGAGTGGAGAACGTTTCCGTCCGCGGTCGCGATGCCCGCGCTCTCCTGTCCGCGATGCTGCAACGCGTAGAGGCCGAAATAGGTGATGCGCGCGACGTCGTCACCCGGCGCATAGATTCCGAAAACGCCGCAAGCCTCTCGCGGTCGGTCGAGTGCCTCGTCGTCGATGAAAGGGGCGCCCTCTTCAATGGAGGGATATCGTGCCGTGTCGTTCGCGTCGATATCGCTGTTCGACCGCACGCGCCTACCTCGCATTCATGAGCATGTCACTGTGCCTCGTTTCCTCCGGCACACGGCCTACCCCGATTCTACCGTACACAACACCGCACCTACAACGCGACAGGACGTAGCTCAACGTACCCGCCAAGTTTTTGACGCCGCGCCCCAGCACATGCGCAGCGTCACACCGATGGCTCTTTGGGAGCTGGGATAGTGCGAGGGTTACAGCCAGCGTCTAGTCCTGCGCCGGCACTTGAGCGCCGCGACTCCAAATCCCTGCGCCAGCCCCTTCAGGGCCGCGACCGCAGACACCTTCCCGCCTGGAATCGGTATCATGTCCAGTCTCTGTAAGAACAGATGTATAATCGCTAAGAGAGTCCGTCTGGCAAAGGCTGGCATGCGCTAGCAATTCGGGAGACAGCAGCAGTGATGACACACAACACGCATTCAAGCCCAGATGCGCCACGGACTCCTCCAGCCGATTCCCCTGAGGAGGGCGCCGGCGACCAGGCCGTAGGCGATCTGCTGCGCATCGATCAGGTTTCGGAGCAGACCGGACTCACCAAGCGCACGCTGCGATACTATGAGGAGATCGGCCTGCTCCCGCCGCCGCCACGCACGGAAGGCAACTATCGCCTGTATAGTCTTTCGGACGTAGATCATCTGCTGCGCATCAAGCGAATGCGGGATCTACTGGGCGCAAGCCTTGCCGAAATCAAGGACATGGTCGCCGCCGAGGAACAGCGCGAAAGTGCCCGCACACATTATCAGCAGACGAGCGACCCGCAGACACGCCTTGAGATCCTGGACGAAGCGGAGCGGCTTACGCGACGCCAGCTTGAGCTAGTCGAGGAGAAGTTGGCGGGTCTGGAGGAGATGCGCTCGGCTATTCGGGCGCGCATGCAGAAATACTCAGAGCGCCGCGCTGAATTGGAGTCGCAGTTGCGCGAGGATCAGTCCTCCGGGCAGGGACTATCCTAGAGCGTCGCACGTAGATTCGATCACGCGCCTTTACGCTTTGGCGGCGTCGTTGTCCTCTGTTGCGGGGCTACGTTTGCCACGCAGCAGGGCCTCATTCAGCGAGCCAGTGCGATAACCCGCGAGATCGAGTGCGACATAGGTGTACCCCGCACTCCGCACGCTTTCTACGATCTGAGCGCGGGCCTCATCCTCTAGCAGCCGCGCGAACTCCTGCGGCTCGACCTCAATCCGTGCCACATCGCCATGATGACGAACGCGCACGTTGCGGAACCCAAGATGACGTAGCGCTCGCTCGGCACGCCCGATCTGCGACAGCGCCGTCACCGTCACCTGCGTGCCATAGGGAATGCGTGACGAGTAACAGGCCATAGCGGGCTTATCCCAGACCGGCACGCCCAGGTGTCTCGCGAGTGCACGGATATCTGCCTTCTCAAGTCCCGCCTCGTCGAGTGGCGCACGCACGCCGCGCTCCCGCGCCGCACGCTGACCAGGCCGCCAGTCTCCGCGGTCACTCACGTTCATGCCGTAGACGATGTGCTCGAGCCCGAGCCGTGCCGCCAATGGCGCGAGCGAATCGAAAAGCTCGTTCTTGCAGAAGTAGCAACGATCTGCGCCGTTCGCCTGGTAGCGTGGGTCGTCCAGCTCGTGTGTTTCGAGCCGCACGACTTGGACGCCCATCGCCTCCGCCGTACGAAGCGCCTCTGTCGTCTCCTCGGCGTCGTAGGCTGCCGACGAGGCCAGGGCCCCTATGGCGCGTTCGCCAAGTACGTCTGCTGCCACTTTGAGCAGTAGAGCGCTGTCCACGCCTCCCGAGTAGGCCACCAACACCGAGCCCATCTCTCGTACGATGGCGCGCAGCCGCTCGTATTTGGCGGCTAGTTCGGATGACACATCGGTGCCGTGGACGTCGGAGACCTGAAGCTCGTTCATGATGGGGTCGCTTTCAACAGCCGGTCAGGGGCCCGCGAGCAGGTAGCGCAAGCACTGCATTCTACGGATGGCGACGCCGCGGAGTCAAACAGCGAAGCCGCCGGACTGGCGCTAGGGAGCATGCTATACTATGGCCCGTGCGTCTGTAGTCCCGGCCTACCAGTTGCGATAGGGATAAAGAGGAGCTTTAGCCGCTGGCGCCGGCTGAACACCTCATGATGCTGCGGTGCGGCCTCAATGTGTGGTGAAGGGAACGGAATCGTGGTGAGAGAGGTCGATCTGCCGCGCTTAGATCCCGATTTCGCTGGCGACACGTCGTCCGTTCGCTCAACGCTCGCCTTGTCGAATGCGGGCCTACGAGAGCGGCTCCTCGCGAGCATCGCCGCCTTCGGCGGCAAGCGCATTTTGGTGGTCGGCGATATGGTGGCCGACGAGTATGTCGTGGGTACCCCTGAGCGCATCTCCCGCGAGGCGCCGGTGCTCGTGCTAACGCATCAAGACCAATATACCGTTCCTGGCGGGGCGACCAATCCGGGCGTGAACGCTCGCATGCTCGGCGCCGAGGTTTATTTAGCGGGGGTGGTCGGCGACGACGTATCAGGATCCCACCTGCGCGCCAGACTCAGCGACTATGGTATCCATCAGGCGGGCCTGGTCAGCGAGCCGAGCCGGCCGACCTCCACGAAGACGCGCATCCTCGCCGGTGGCATGCAAGTGGTGCAGCAGCAGATCGTGCGCGTGGACCGCATCGATCAAACTGAGCTCGGCGACAATTGCGTCAGTCAGATCGTCGGCTATTTGGGCGATGTGCTGCCGACGGTGGATGCCGTCATCATCTCCGACTACGAGAACGGCGTCATCAATCCCGCCATCATCGAGGCGACGGTGCCCGCGGCCCGTGAGATGGGCAAGGTCGTGATCGTAGATTCGCACGGTGATTTCGCGCGCTTCCAGGGTGTGACCGCGTTGACGCCAAACCAACCCGAGGCTGAAGGTGCGCTTGGTATCCGCATCAGTGACCGTACGAGCCTCGAACGGGCGGGAAAGCTCCTGCTCGATCAGACCGGCGCGCAGGGCGTCCTCATCACGCGAGGCAGCGAGGGCATGAGCCTCTTCGAGCACGACTCTGCTCCGATTCACATTCAGGCCTCGAATCTCACGGAGGTCTTCGATCCGACCGGCGCGGGCGACACGGTGGCCGCCACCTTCACGCTCGCGCTCGTCGCGGGCGCGTCGATGGCCGACGCCGCCGTGCTTGCCAACGTCGCGGCGGGCCTGGTCGTCCGGCGCATCGGTTGCGCGGCGAATACGCCAGATGAGCTTGCGAGCGCCGTGCGGGCGCTGGTGACGGCATGACGGGACGGATACTAGATCTCGACACGCTGGCCGCTGTGATCGAGGACCGGCGCTCTCGCGGCGCTCGCGTTGTCTTCACCAACGGCTGTTTCGACCTGCTGCACGTGGGCCACGTCACCTATCTGCAGCAGGCGCGCGACCTGGGTGACCTCCTCGTCATCGGCCTCAACAGCGACGAATCCACTCGCCGCCTCAAAGGTCCGGCCCGCCCGTTGACGCCCGAAGGCGACCGCGCGAAGGTCCTGGCCGCGCTGGCCTGCGTTGACTACGTCACCATCTTCGCGGACAATACAGCGGAGCGTCTCGTCGCGCGGCTGCGCCCGGAAGTCTACGTCAAGGGCGGCGACTACGCTGGCCCTGGTGAGCGCGGTCTGTATCGCCTGGCCGGCGCCGAATTGCGGAGCGCGCTCGCCGACACTGGTACGGGCTTCCCACAGCTTGCAGGGCTGGCACAGCGCCTTCCCGAGGCGCGCGTCGTGGCCGAATATGGAGGCGAGGTCGCGCTGCTGCCGTACTTGCCCGGCCATTCCACGACTGAGCTCATCCAGAGGATTGTGAGTCGCTATGCCCCGCCCCCGGATGCGCCGCAGCAGCCGTAAGCCGCGGTCTACCAGATTCCAGATCGGCGCCGACGGTGCCACGTCTCTGCCGTCCCCCCCGCCCGGCTCGTACGAGAGCTACCCCGAGCAGCAGACGTCC
>CAYYCB010000032.1:7724-14482 GCA_964469715.1 uncultured Ktedonobacterales bacterium
TCTGCCGTCCCCCCCGCCCGGCTCGTACGAGAGCTACCCCGAGCAGCAGACGTCCGATGCCGAAATGGACAGCGCCGCCGCGCTTCCCGATGGGCAGAACGATCTTGCGCGGCGCGAGGAGACTGGTGGTGGCCGCCGTCGTCTACTGGCCTCGGCCGGCATCATTGGCATAGGAACCCTTCTTAGCAGCCTCCTTGGCTTCGTCCGCATCGAGACGCTGAACGTCCTGTTTTATGGCACGCTTAGCGGCGCGTTTGTCATCGCCCTGCGCCCGATTCAAATGATTAGTGACCTGCTCGTGGGCGGCTCGGTCAGCGGGGCGTTGATTCCAACCTTCGTCGATCACAGCGCACCCGCGCAGCGCGAAGACTTGCGACGCATCTACAGCACGGTCGTCAATGTCGTGCTGATCGTGATGGGCGTGGCGGCGCTCGCCATGGTCTTCGCCGCGCCGGCCTTCGTTCCGCTGCTGACGGAAAAGTTTACGCGGCAGGAACAAGATTTGACCGTCACGCTCGTCCGCATCGCCGCCTTCTCGCTCTTTGGCCTCGGGCTCTACGCGGCAACCTCTGCCCTGCTCTACGGCCTGAAAGAAGTGGTGTTCCCCGCCTTCGCGACTGGCGTGTACCACGTAGGCATCGTCGTCTGCGGTGTGGTGGCGCTGCTTTTCGCGGCCGTGAATCTCGGCGTGCCCTTGGGGCAGGTGCTCCACTCAGGCACTGGATCGTCCATGCTGGAGCACGCCCGCTCGCTCGGCACGCAGGGTCTCGCCGTCGGCGCGGCCGTTGGCGCGCTCGGCGAGTTCTTGATTCTCATTCCGGGTCTGCGGCGCGCTCGGGTCTCGTGGCGTCCCGTGCTGGATCTCAGGCATCCTGCCGTGCGGCGCATCTTCGTGCTCTATGTGCCTGTCTTCGCGGGCCTCGTCTTGAGTGTCGGCCAGCAGGTGCTCGACGCCTCATTGGTGGGCGCCACGCCTGGCGGAGTCGGCGGAAACGCTACTGCTCTGGCCACGGGGACCACGCTCACGCAGTTCCCCATCGGCCTCGTCGTCGCGGCGCTCTCTTTCGCCGTTCTGCCCGCGCTCACCGCCGCCGCCACACGCGGTGACATGCCAGACTTCAAAAGCACGCTCGTGCTCGGTATCCGTTTTGGCCTGCTACTGATGATTCCCGCCGCGATCGGTCTCATCGTGCTTCGTATCCCCATTCTGGCGATGCTGTTCCAGCACGGCACCTGCGACCGTGGCTGTACGGTTCGCAACGCCCTGGCCGTGCAGAACTACGGGTTGCAGCTCCCCTTCATCGCCGTTGATCAGCTCATGATCGCCGCCTTCTATGCGCGGAAGAACACCCTCACGCCGGTCCTCGTCACGGTGTTCTCCATCCTCTGCTACGTCGTCGTTGCCGTCCCGCTGAGCCAGACCGTCGGGATGCCCGCGCTCGCCTTCGGCGACACCGTCAAGAATGCCAGCCACGCGATCATCCTGCTCATCCTGCTTACCCTCAGTATCGGCAATCTCGGCTCGCGTGAGCTGCTGGACGGCATCGGACGCATCCTCGTCGCGAGCGCCGCCATGGCCTTCGTCTGCTGGGGGCTCCTTCACTTGCTACCAGATATGGCGCTTGGCGTCTTCGACGTCGCGACGGCGCGCGGTAACGCGCTCATCTTCCTCGTCGCGGGCGGACTCGGAGCCGCCACCTACTTTGCAGTCGCTCACTGGCTCAAGATTGACGAAGTACGCCTCATTGGAGGCGTGCTCAAGAGCAGGCTCGGTGGGCGCCGCTAGCGAGTGGATTGACTCGGCGCTTTGCCGCGGACTATAGTGCGTGCCGTCCGCCGGAAAGGATACCCGGCGTGGAGAGGGGCCCGCATGCGCGATCTTGAATCGTTGCCGCTCGTCACGACGGTGGTTGGCAGCTATCCGACCGACGCATTACCGCCGCGCCGAGCCATGCAGCGCGCCATCGAGGACCAATTGGCGGCGGGCATTGAGCTTGTCAGCGACGGCCAGCCGCGCGGCGACATGATCTCTGTGTTCGCCTCGCGGATACCCGGCTTCAGTCGCGGTGCAGACGGTGTGTGGGAGGTTGAGGACGCGCTCGATCAACCCGAAGCGCCAATTCTCGCCACTGATTATGCCTTCGCGAGCGGCCTGGTGGGTTCTCGCGCCGAGGTGAAAGGGATCGTGACCGGCCCTATCACACTTGCCCTCTCGTGTCGCGTCGCGCCGTCCGCGCCCTATAACCACCCGGCCGACCCGTCGCTCATCCTGCGCCTGACCGAGATTTTGGGCCGCGAAGTGGCGGCGCTGGTCGCTGCCGGAGCTCGTGCCGTCCAGGTGGACGAACCTGCGCTGAGCGCCGCGCTGGGCAAAGAGGTGTCGCCCGAATTGGCCCACGACGCCCTCCGCGATCTCGCCGCCCTCCCGCGCTACTCTATCCTCCATGTCTGCGGCGACGTCCGGGGCGTAGCCGATGAGCTGCTGATTCTGCCGTTCGCCGTCCTCAATTTTGAGAATACGCGGATTCCGAATCTTACGGCATTCGATGCCGACCAGATCGAGTTCAGCACCGGCGTGCTTGGCGTTGGCTGCGTCGACAGCCAGGATGAAGCCGTTGAGGCGACTTCCACCATTCGCGACCGCATCCTGGCGGCCCTAGAGACGCTAGACCCGTCTCGGCTCTGGGTATCTCCTGACTGTGGACTGCGGAACCTTTCGCGTGAGAGCGCCAGGGCCAAGCTGGCTAATTTGGTCGAGGCTGTCAACGAGGTCCGCGCGACGCTGTGACGGATGGGGCGCATTGCGCGGCATCCCGCGGTGCGCGCTGGCGTATCCATGCACAAGCTGCTTGCGCGGGGCTATACTATCCTGGCGTGCGCAACCGTAATGGTCTGGCGCTGCCGGCCGCCGACGTGGCGGTCGCGGCACCCCGAAGTTCGTCTCGCGCGGACGGCGCTCGTCCGCCGATGGGAGGCACAACGATGTCCGTGACGGACCTTAAGCCCAAGTATTTCACGCTGGAGATGGACGGCTCTGTCTGCGTCGTCCGGCTTAACCGTCCCCCCGCCAACGCCCACAACTTCGACATGATCCGCGAGCTGGAGGGCATCGTCACCGAGATTCGCTACGACTCGCAAGTTAAAGCGGTCGTCCTCGGGAGCGCCAGCCAGCGCTTCTTCTCCGCCGGCGCCGACATCGACGAGATCCGCGAGAAGTCGGGCGAATACATCGGGTTGCTGAGCCAGACCAGCAAAGAGATGATGATGAAGGTCCGCGCGACGCCCAAGGTGTACGTGGCCGCCGTCAACGGCCACTGCATGGGCGGCGGCCTCGAGCTGGCGCTCTGCTGCGACTACCGCTTCGCCGGCAAGGGCAATTGGAAGATTGGCCTGCCCGAAGTCAACCTTGGCCTGATTCCTGGCGAGGGCGGCACGCAGTTCGCCGGACGCATCATGGGCCCGTCGAAGGCGCTCTACTATATGGTCACCGCGGAGACGTTTGGACCGGAGAAGGCGACCGAGCTTGGCCTCTTCGATCAACTCGTCGAAGCGGAGGACGTGGAGAAGAAGGCCATCGAGTTCGCCCATAAGTGCGCCGACGGCCCGAACAAGGCCATCGGGTTCATGAAGATCGCGCTGACCGAGGGACTCGATCTGCCGCTCTACGAGGCCTTCGCGTACGAGCGCCACCTGCAGAATCAGCTCTTCGAGACGCCGGACTCCAAAGAGGGCGTCGCCGCCTTCCTTGAGAAGCGCGCGCCACGCTGGGGTCAGACCAAGTAGACTCCTATCCGTATACTCACAGCGCCGCGCGATCAGTCGCGCGGCGCCTCTTTGTGCCCTCGAAGACTTTGATACCGAATTCGCTTGAGGCGTTGGGGTATCGTAAGGGCTTTAGCCCGCCTCACGCCCTGCGCCGGCAGTTTCACTGCCGCGACCACACACGACAACATCCCTCTTGGAATCGTTTGACCCGTTGGCTCGCGCCCTGGCGCGCCGCCTGCCTTACGCACTGGTCGGCTGGCAGAATGTAGCCCATTCGGCACGGGCGCAGGTCAAGCTCGTTGTATGACGTTGGGGCGTGTGCGCTGTCTAGGCGCCTGCGAGCGGATGGCCGGTGAGATGGAGCGGGAGATGGCTAAGCAATTCGCGCCAGAAGCCGCCATTCCCGCCGTGGAGCGTGGGCCGGGCACACGCGGATTGCGGTTGCTCGCGCGTCCTGCTCTGCGCGTCCTGCTCGTTTTGGTACTCGCCGTCGCGCTGATGGAGTGCATCTCGTTCGTTTCGCAGGCGCTGGCCTATCCGAAGGTCGGCTACGATTTCTCCATCTACTTCGCCGCTGCGCTCGCCCTCCGCGACAATCCGCACGCCAACGTCTACAGCCTCCAGGTGCTTCAGGCCTCGGCAGTGGCGCATCATGCCGCGATACCTCAAGCCCTGTACCTCTATCCGCCCTTCCTGGCGATCTGCCTGATTCCCCTGACGCTCCTGCCCTACGGCGCTGCTCTAGACGCTTGGTTGATGTTCTGCCTGATCTGCTGGTTACTCGGCGCCGTCGCGCTCGCCGCGCAGCTTCGCGCGCTTCTCGTGCACCGCAACGGGTCTGCGCCACCGACGCAACAGCCTGCGATGATCGGCTCACCACCTCTGCCGTTCCGCGCCCCCATACGCCGCCTACTCTCACTCACCGACGGCGAAATCTTTGCCGTTGCTGTCGGTCTATCCCTTGCCCTGGCGTATGGGCCGCTCATGCAGAGTTTCCAGCTTGGCCAGGTGACGTCACCGATTTTCGCCGTCGTCGCCTGCCTACCGTTCCTCCTCAGGCACGAGAAGTTCCGCTCCTGCGGCGTGCTCGTCGGCCTTGCGGCGTTGCTCAAACTCTCGCCCGGCCTCCTGATTCTCTACTTCGCGCTGGAGGGGAGGCGCCGCGTCGCGACGGCTGCGCTTGCGACGGTGGCGATAGCGGCGGTCGCTCCCTTCCCGCTCGTAGGACTCGACGGACTTTTCGGCGCGACCCGCATGCTCATCAACGACGGGACGAACGCTCAACAATTCCACAACCAGTCACTCGCTCGCGTCCCGCTCTGGCTCACCGCCGCCACCGGTGGGGGCCCCTCCCATGTCGCCGACCTGCTGGGCTATGCCATGATCGCGCTGGTCGTGGTCACCTTCATTAGTGGAATGTTCTACATGAGGCGCGGCGCGTCTCGCCTGGACGTCACCCCCGATGCCGCGAGCCATCGAGAGATGCTAGGGTACGCGTGGGCGCTTGCCACGATGTTGCTGGTCTCCCCCATCGTCTGGGAGCATTACGACGCGTGGCTGCTCCCCGCCGTCATCGTGTGCTTGGGCTACGGCATTATTCTGCTCAGCCTGCCTCGGCAAAGCTCCGCGATTCGCCTCGCTGGAGCGCTCTGCGTCGCCGTCGCGCTGATATCCTACGCGCTCACCGTCAACGCCCTGCCGTTCTCCTACGACGGCCTGTCCGCCTTCAGCCCCGGCCCATACATCGCGGGTCATCCCATCAGGCCCTATTTCATGCTCTTCCGCCCCCTCGCCAGCTTCCTGCTCTGGCTTGTTACCGGCCTGCTGTTACTTCGCGGCATTCCTGTATTCGCCCGTATTCCGGCTGCCTCGCCCAGTTCGGGGAACAACGCCGATGGCGAACGCCCGACACTCTCACCACAGGCGCCGATGTCAACGGGCTTGCTCCTGAGAACCGTGCTGGCGCTACTGGCGTCCGTTATCTTTGCGAACGTTGCGGTCGGAGTGGTGACATCGCTGGCCCACGCCTCTGGCGGACCGTAGGCCGGCAGATTTGCACCGTACCCATTGGTCCCCAATCCACGGGATCGGCCCAGGTGAGACGTTTACTGGCAAAGGCGCTGCCACTCGATCGTATGGCGGCGACGCTGAGATGAGGCGCAGGACGATGGCAATAGCAGCAGACGCCGAGGCGAGCGCACGACGAGCGGGGAGCGGCGCGCCGCGCAACGTACCGCGCATACCTCCACTGCCCGCGCGCTACGCTGCCGTTGCCGCCGGCACGCTGCTGCTCGTGATCGGGCATTTCGCGGCGATCTTCACGCCGAGCTTATCCGTGTCGCCGCTGGCGGTCATCGCGCCCTGCGCGACCGCCGCTGGACTGGCTATCCTCATCGCGGCAGCCATGCGCGTCGCCCTACCCCCTGCGTGGCGCGCGGGTTATGCGGCGCTGCGTCCGTTCGCCACTGGCATGGTAGTGGTCCTGGCGCTCGCGGGGACCCTAGGATTCCTTCTCTGCGTGGGCGCGACCTTGTATCTACCACCCACCGCTCTCTACACGCGTGACGTCATCTCCTTCACATACATGGACGCCAACCTGATCGCTCACGGCCGCAACCCCTACACCAGTGACGGCGCCTTCGCGGATGCTCTCCGGCAATTTCCCAGTGCTCCGGCCACTCCCCTCCTGCGCGGGGCGTACGACGACGCCACGGTCTACCCCGTCCCTGACACGCTCAAGGTCCTGACGCAGCAATATCTCGACGCGCCTGCCTCCGTGCATGGAGTCTTCGACCCGCGAACGCTCCACAGCTATCCCGCGCTCGCATACCTGCTCTACGTGCCCGCGGTCGTGCTAGGGCTGCCGAACATCTTATTCATTCACCTTGTCGCCGCGGCGTTGCTCGCCGCGTGGCTCGTGCGCCTGGGGCCGACTCAACAGCGCGTCTGGACCCTTCTTGTGGCAGTGGGCGCTGTGACGATTCCCCTTGCCT
>CAYYCB010000032.1:14582-18970 GCA_964469715.1 uncultured Ktedonobacterales bacterium
GGCGCTGTGACGATTCCCCTTGCCTCGCTGCTGTTTGATACGGAGATCGTCTGCGTGGCGCTGCTGCTCCCCGCCTGGCACTATCGCGACCGGCGCTGGCTTGGGCCGATACTCCTTGGTCTGGCCTGCGCCTTCAAGCAATATGCGTGGCTGTTTGTGCCCTTCTTCGTGCTCGATGCGCTGCTCACGCACGGCTGGCGTGAGGGGCTGCGGCGCGCGGCGGTGGCTGGCGGCGCCTTCCTTCTGCCGAATGCGCCGTTCCTGCTCACCAGTCCGGGCGCGTGGTTCGCTAGCCTCTGGCTGCCGTTGACCGACCACATGTACCCACTTGGCATGGGACTCATCGCCTTTGCGGTCGGGCATGTGCTGCCTCGTACCTCGGCGACGCCCTATACCGTGCTTGAGCTGGTTGCGCTCGGCGCGTGCCTTTGGGCCGCTCTGCGCTGGCGCGAAGCTCTGGGCGAGGCGACCCTCCTGCTCCCACTCGTTCCGCTCTATTTCGCGTTCCGCTCACCGGCGGATTACTTCGCGCTGGCTCCGTGGATAGCGCTCTATCTGGCCGGCAGAAGGATACACGCCTATCGCGGCGTGCCCGCGCAAGCGGCGATCACACCATCAGCGCCAGCAGCACCGACGCCAGCATAAAGCCGCATAGTCCCGTCGACAGAGCCGTTCGGCGTCCTCGCCGGACCAGCAGCGGGACCAGCACGGCGAGTGGGGCCGCGAGGCGCATCGGCTCCCAGAGGTCCAGCCAGTGAACCCCCGGCTGCACGAGAATCAAGAATCCGTAGGCCACCGCGCCCGCCGCTGCCGCGATGACGAGCGTGTCCGCTTGTGGCCGCTCCAGAAGGCGTCGAATCCCAAGTAGGATGGCGCCTACCGCCGGGATGCAGGTGAGGGCGAACAACACGATGCCCGTCGCCAGGTTTGGCGCGGAGGCGAGACCCGCGAACGGTAGCGGCAGCAGGACGTTGACGTGGGAAGACTGGCCCACTCCCCACGTACCCAGGGCGATACGCACCGCCACCTGCCACGCGGCATAGGGCAACAGACTGACGGCGAAGAACGTCGCGGCTATGTTCCATGCGCGCTTGAAAAGCAGCGGAAGCGCGAAGGCGATCACGAAGACCAGCGTGGCCTCGCGGGTGAGCATGCCGAGGCCAAGCGCGGCTGCCGCCAAGAGCCAGCGGCCCCGCGCGACGCCGAAGAGGGCACAGGCAAGCCAGAAGACGAAGAGCGGATCTGAGAGGTCGCGGAGCATCGCCATGGGCTGCCCGCAATACAAACCGGGGATGAGGGCCAACCAGAGGGGTTGCCCACGCCGCTGTAACACGTTGGCGATCAACGCCACGGCGCCGACGATGGCCGCGAAATTGATTCCGAGCAGCATCCAGGGGATGAGCTCGACGGACCCGAATGCGAGCAGGCGCGCCAGGAGCGGGTAGAGCGCTCGCGAGTAGTAGAGCGCGGGCCAGGTGAATGCGCCGGGCGGAACCTGACCGGGAAAGCGCGCCATGAAGTAGTAATACTGGCCGTCGTAGCCTATCGGCGAGGTCGCCAGCGCGTCGAGACCGAGGGGATGGCCGAAGGTATGGCCGATCTCGACAAAGTCCGTCATTCGGCGGAACCCGTGGATGGCGGCATGCGAGAGGAGCGAGAGGCAGAGGACCACCGCGGTCAGCACCGTGGGCCACGCTGTAGCCAATACCCGGCGAACCTGCGGCTGCCTCAGGTGCGTCGCGGTCCACGAACGGCCTGCCGGCGCGTCGCGCTCCGTCGTTGCCTCACTGGTCGTCAATTCGCGCATACTGCCCTCCATTGCCGCGCCATCATAACATGTGGCATGCCGCGGAGCATGCGACTTTGGCGCAGGTACTACGTAAATCCTGGTATACCGTCGAAGTCACGGCCTCGTCGTTCTCCGCTTGCTGGCGATCTTCCCTCCGCTGCGATATAATTGTGTCGGCATGGAAGATGCTTATACAGAATTGAGTGCGCGAACCCTTGACAGTCGCATCAAGGCGCGCCATAATAGGTGTAGATGTGGCGCATGGAACGACAGAATAATTCCAACGCGTGGCACATCACGTACCACTTCGTCTGGTCCCCAATGCGCGCGAAAGCGTGCCTCATGGGTGAGGTGGCGCGGAGGCTGGAGGAGCTGATCCGCGAGAGGGCCGAGGAGCAGGAGTTCGCTCCTGTGACGCTGGTCATCTTGCCGGATCGGGTCTATCTGTCGGCGGAAGCCCCGCCGACGCTGGCTCCGCATTCCATCGTCTGCCAGGTGAAGTCCTACACATCACGCGTGTTACGTGATGAGTTTCCCGAGTTGATGCGCATTCCCAGCCTGTGGACGCGAGCCTATCTCGTCATGGCTGGCGACGCGCTTGATCCCGATGAGGTGTTCCGCCGATTCGAGGATCAGCAGCCGCCGAAGCGGCCGCGCGGCAGGCCGCGAAAGCTGACGCCTCTCGAAGGCGACGACGAGCCGCGGGAGGTCTAGGCCGACCCGGCAGCCGCGAACAATATTTCAGTCCCAAGAGGTAGATACACAACATGCCAAAGTGCGAACGCTGCGAAAAGAACGACGCCCGCGTACGCTTCGACGCGATTGTCAACGGCCGGCGCGAGCAGCACTTCTTCTGCCGTGAATGCGCCGAGGAGCTCATGGGCGAGCAGATGAACGCCCTTGGCGGCGCGATGGGCAATAGCCCCTTCGGTGGCCTCGGCACTGGCGGCAGCTTCGGCGGCGCCGCGCCGTTCGGCTTCCAGGCGCAGGGCGGCCAGCGCACCGCCACCGCTCAGCGCACCGACAAGCACAGCAAGACCCCGACGCTCGACCAATTTGGCCGCGATCTGACGGCCGAGGCGCGCGAGGGGAGGCTCGACCCCGCCGCGGGACGCGACGCCGAAATTCGGCGCTTGCTAACCGTGCTGGGCCGCCGCCAGAAGAACAACCCGGTGCTGATCGGCGAGCCGGGCGTCGGCAAGACGGCCATCGTCGAGGGCATCGCGCGCAAGATCGTCGAGGGCAATGTCCCGCCGACGCTGCGCGACGCGCGCATCGTCTCGTTCAGCATGGGCGGCGCGGTCGCCGGGGCGATGTTCCGCGGACAGTTCGAGGAGCGCATCAAGCAGGTGCTGCAGGAGGTTCGCGAGAACCCCGAAGTCATCCTCTTCATTGACGAGCTGCACACCGTCGTCGGAGCGGGCAACGCCGAGGGCGCGGTTGGCGCGGCCGACCTGCTCAAGCCCGCGCTGGCACGCGGCGAGCTGCGCTGCATCGGCGCCACGACGCTAGACGAGTATCGCAAGCACATCGAGAAGGATGCCGCGCTTGAGCGGCGCTTCCAGCCGGTCAAGGTCGGTGAGCCGTCCGTGGAGGACGCCGTCACGATGCTGCGCACGGTCCGCGAGAACTATGAGCTGCACCACGGCGTGAAGATCACCGACGAGGCGCTCGAAGCCTCCGTCAAGCTCTCGGATCGCTACATCAACGACCGTTTCCTGCCTGACAAGGCCATCGACGTGATGGACGAGGCCGCCTCCGAGGTCAAGCTGCAGTCCATCGAGCAGGGCTTCGTTGGCCCGGATGCTGTGAAGTCGCTTGAGCGCGAGCTGAGCGAGATCCAGCAGCAGAAGGAGGCCGCCGCCCTCGCGGAGGAGTACGAGCGCGCCGCCAAGCTGCGCCAGCGTGAGCTGCACGTGCAGTCCAAGCTGGAGGAGGCCCGCGGCAAGGCTGGTCAGGTCGCGACATTGCTCGTGACGCCTGAGGACGTCGCCAGGGTCGTCCAGAACTGGACGGGTGTTCCCGTCAGCCAGATGCTGGAGTCCGAGCGGCAGAACCTGCGTAATCTTGAGCAGGACCTCGGCAAGCGTGTCATCGGCCAGGACGAGGCCATCGGCGCCGTCTCGCGCGCCATCCGGCGTTCGCGCGCCGGCCTGAAGGACCCGAACCGCCCGATTGGGTCGTTCCTCTTTATGGGGCCGACCGGCGTCGGTAAGACGGAGCTGGCCAAGGCGCTTGCGGCCGAGCTTTTCGGTGGCGAGGACGCGATCATCCGACTCGACATGTCCGAGTACATGGAGGGCCACACCGTCTCGCGGCTCTTCGGCAGCCCGCCGGGCTACGTCGGTCACGAGGAGGGCGGCCAGCTCACCGAGCGGGTGCGCCGCCGGCCGTATAGCGTGATCCTCTTTGACGAGATCGAGAAGGCCCACCCTGAAGTCTTCAACTCGCTGTTGCAGATTCTCGAAGACGGCCGGCTCACGGATGGTCAGGGGCGCACGGTGGACTTCAAGAACACCGTCGTCATCATGACCTCCAACGTGGCGACCGAGGAGATCAAGCGCAGCAGCATCGGCTTCGCGACGCCGCGCTGGGGCGA
>CAYYCB010000033.1:0-18542 GCA_964469715.1 uncultured Ktedonobacterales bacterium
CACCGAGAGGTCGAGCTCCTCGATGGGCGTGTCGTAGATCTTCTGCGGGATCTGGAAGGCGGTCGCGCCGCGAGCGGGCTCGATCTCCACCGGAACCTGATCGACGAGGACGGGCTCGTTGTACTCGGCGATCATCTGGAAGTGTTGCACGAGCACCTGCGAGGCCTGGCGGAGCGCCTCGTCGGGGGTGATGGTGCCGTCGGTCCAGAGCTGCAGGACGATCTTATCGTAGTTGGTCATCTGGCCGACGCGGGTGTGCTCGACCACGTAGTTGACCTTCTGCACCGGCGAGAAGATGGCGTCCACGGGGATCTGGCCGATGGGCTGATCTTCCTTGGATTCCGCCGGCACGTAGCCCTTGCCGCTCTCGACAACCAACTCCATCTCGAAGCGAGCGTTGTCGTCGTCGAGGGTGGCGATATGGAGGTCGGGGTTGACGATCTCGATGGTGCTCGGGGCCTGGATGTCGGCGCCGGTGACCTCGCGGGCGCCGGAGACCTCGATGCGCATGGTGACGGGGCGATCCGAGAAGGAGCGCAGGCGCAGCTTCTTGACGTTCAGCACGATGTCGGTGACATCCTCTTTGACACCGGGGATGTCTTGGAACTCGTGCTGGGCGCCGTCGAGCTTGATGGATGTGACCGCCGCACCACTCAAGGACGAGAGCAACACGCGTCGCAGCGAGTTGCCTAGCGTCATGCCGTAGCCAGCCTCGAGCGGCTCAATGTCGTAGCTGGCGTAGTTTTGCTGAGACTCGGTAGCGGTGATGTGGGGTACGGCAATATCTAGCAAGGGAGTCCCCCTCCTCAGTTACCGCTGGCTGTAGTACTCGACGACCAGCGCCTCGTCGAAGGGCAGCTCAAGATCCTGGCGCGTGGGTAGGGCAAGGATATGGCCGGCGAGGGCGTTGGGGTCGATGCGCAGCCATGCGGGAACGCCCTTCTGGTTGAGCATTAGCGCCCGCGTCTTGAAATATTCAAGATTGCGCCGACTCTCGCGGACGGTGACCTGATCGCCTGGCTTGCAGATGTAGGACGGGATGTCCACCTTGCGGCCGTTGACCTGGAACTGGCCGTGCGTGACAAGCTGGCGCGCCTGGGCCCGCGAATCGGCGAAGCCGAAACGATAGACGATATTGTCAAGGCGCATTTCAAGCAGCTGGAACAGGTTGTCGCCTGTCTTGCCCGGCCGATGGGATGCGATATCGAAGAAACGGCTGAACTGGCGCTCCAGCAGCCCATATGTGCGTCGGACCTTCTGCTTTTCGCGGAGCTGCAGGCCGCGACCGGAGAGCTTGCGCGCACGACCCTGGCCATGCTGGCCGGGGCGGGTGTTGCGCCGCTCAATCGCGCACTTGCTGCTCATGCAGCGGTCGCCCTTCAAGAACAGTTTCATGCCCTCGCGCCGACAGAGGCGGCAGACGGGGCCGGTATATCGTGCCATTCTCCTAAATCGTCCTCCGGGAGTGTCGCTGGACGTGCTCGAATGATGGATGGTGACGCGCCGGGTGAGGGCACGCCGGATGGGAACGCTACGCCACCTGGTCGCCAGCCGCAGCGACGTAGGGCGTAGGGCATTCCCGCTTCAACGGGCGAGATACGTTGACCGCATCTCGTCGGTGCGCATTCTGGAGACAGCAGCGAGTGGGACGTCGTGGGCTAGTCACGTCGGGAGCGCCTTCTCGGACGCTCACACCGCATCGGACGAATGCGGCTCCGCGAGCACACACTCCAGTAGCTTCGCGAGCGAGACAACAGGCCGAAAAACAGGCCGAATCCGCCGGTGCCGCGCGAGGCGCGACGGGCGGACGTATTACACGCGGCGTCGCTTCGGCGGGCGGCAGCCGTTGTGTGGGATGGGTGTCACGTCGGTGATCGAGACGACCTGCATGCCGGCGGCCTGGAGGGCGCGGATCGCGGCCTCGCGGCCGGAGCCCGGCCCGCGGACGTAGACCTCGATCTGGCGTACGCCGTGCTCCATTGCCTTGCGGGCGGCACTCTCCGCCGTCACCTGGGCGGCGTAGGGCGTGCTCTTGCGCGAGCCCTTGAAGTTGGAGGCGCCGGCGCTGCTCCACGACAGCACGTTGCCGTTGGGATCGGAGATCGTGACGAGCGTGTTGTTGAAGGTCGCCTGGATGTGCGCCTTGCCACGCGGCACCGACTTGCGCTCGCGCCGTCGCTGCCGGCCGGCGGGCCGCTTGGGAGCCTTTTCGGCCATGCTGGTGATATCCTCCTGGGGCGCCTCGGCCATGTTTCGGCTTGGGCACGCCAATAGCCGCACGGGGCGGCGAGATTACTTCTTGGCCGCCTTCTTCTTGCCGGCGACGGTCTTCTTTGCGCCGCGCTTGGTGCGGGCGTTGGTGCGGGTGCGCTGGCCGCGGACGGGGAGGCTGCGCCGGTGGCGCAGGCCGCGATAGCTGCCGATCTCGATCAGCCGCTTGATGTCCATATCCACCTGGCGGCGGAGATCACCCTCGACCTTCACGTTGCGGTCGACGAACTCGCGCAGGCGGTTCACTTCGTCCTCGGTGAGGTTCTTAACGCGCTCATCGGGGTTCACCCGTGTGTGCGTGAGGATGCGCTTGGCCGTGGTGGGGCCGATGCCATAGATGTACGTCAGCGCGACTTCGACGCGCTTTTCGCGGGGGATGTCTACCCCGGCGATTCTGGCCATGCGCCAGGTCCTCCTCGTCAGTGACTGAAGAACGCGCCCGCCGCCTCTGACGTGCGCCCTATGGATTCGCGCGGCGCGCCGCCGCGTTCAGACCGCGCTCTCAGGTGTAAATCGCCTGACAGACGGCTACCCAGGCACCCGCCATGAGGCGCCTGGGCTTTCGATGGAACTCGTAGAAAGGTGACTTACCCCTGCCGTTGCTTGTGCTTGGGGTCCTTGCTGCAGATCACCATGACCACCCGCTCGCGGCGAATGACCTTGCAGTGCTCGCAGCGTGGCTTCACCGACGCCCGAACCTTCACGACGACCCTCGTTTCGATCAATGACTTCCGTTTGGACAGCGAGACACAGTGTGTTTCTTGCCACGGAACGAATGCAAATGGCCTCTCGCACGAAACCCGGCACGGGCCACGCGGCTTCATCCATACGCGGTGGCCACGCGGCTACGGCTCGCACGGCGCGCAGTCAGAAGGCCGCCTAGGTGCGATTCCGCCAGACGATGCGACCCTTGGTCAAATCGTAGGGTGTGAGCTCGACCCGGACCTTGTCGCCAGGGACGATACGCACGAAATTCATGCGGACCTTCCCAGAGAGATGCGCGAGGACGGTATGCTCACCATCCGCCAGCATCACGCGAAACATCGCGTTGGGCAGCGACTCGGTCACCGTGCCCTCAACCTCAATCGCGTCGCGCTTCGCCATACGTTCCTTTCTTGACGTGCCACCAATCGGCGCCATAGCGGGCACGCACGTGTGGCGAGGCCCGGCGACGAACACGCCCGACGCGGGATACGCGCGGGCGGTGAGCATGCACGAAGGTGCAAGATGCAGCCAACTACCGAGTATAGCACCTGGGTTGCGGGAGCGCAAGCCCCAAAGATAGAGGACCAGCCTCCCGAGCCGGAAGGGCCACGGTTGCCCACTCAGACTCGCTTGAGCAGGCATCATCGCCCAGGCAGCCAGGGCCGACGGGGATCTACCAGAGCGCGCTGAAGATAGGGATTATACCGCGTCCGGGTGGGAAGTTGACGTTCGCGGTCGCGGCCCGATGGGCCGAGCCTGGCGTCCACGAACCGCTCAGCCGGTATCCGTATTAGACTAACACATCCGACCAAATCCGGCGAGCACGATAGACGGACGGAACGGGGAAGGACGGCGTAACGCCGGTCGGATTGCTACATGGCGGTGAGGACTTCCGGGCCGTCGGGTGTGACGGCGACGGCGTGCTCGAAATGGGCGGAGAGGCCGCCGTCGGCGGTGACGACCGTCCAGCCGTCGCGCAGCTCGCGAATTTCGGCGGTTCCCTGATTGACCATCGGCTCAATGCAGAACACCATGCCTGGCCGCAGGAGGGGGTTGGGCTGGCGCGGCTCGATTGCGTTCGGGATGGAGGGATCCTCGTGGAGCGAACGGCCGATGCCGTGGCCGCTGTACTCACGGACGAGGGAAAAACCCTGGCCTTCGACGTAGGATTGGATGGCGTGGGTGATGTCGAGCACGCGATTGCCGGGGCAGGCCGCGGCGACACCACGGCGCAGGGCTTCTTGGGTGACGGCAAGGAGGCGCTCGGCCTCGGAACTTACGGCGCCGACGGGGACGGTGATGGCGGAGTCGCCGTGCCACCCCTGATAGATGGCGCCCATGTCGAGCGTGACGAGGTCGCCTTCCTTGAGGACACGTTTGCCGGGAATGCCATGGACGATCTCGTCGTTGACTGAGGCGCAGAGGACGCCGGGGTAGGGCGGGAACTCGCGGCTCATGCGATAGCCCTTGAAGTTGGAGGTGGCGCCGCGCCGGGCCAGCTCGGCGGAGGCGAGCTCGTTTAGCTCGCCGGTGGTGACGCCGGGACGCACAGCTTCGCGCAGGAGCTGCAGGGTCTCTACGACGATCCGGCAAGCTTGCCGGATGCTCTCGATTTCGGTCTTGCTGCGATACGCGATTGCCATACGTCCCGAGTTTCCGTGGTTGCCGCGCCCTGCCCGTGCCGACCGGGCGCGTTGAATTTAGCTGGCGGCTCGCTCGTCCGACAGGACATGCACGGGATGCTGCCGGACGTCACTAGGGTTTAGCGCGGCGACGATCTCCGCGTTAACCTCCTCAATCGGCCGGGTGCCGTTGACGTGGACGAGCTTATTCTGGGCGGCATAGTAGTCAATGAGCTGGATCGTCTCGTGGAAGAAGATGTCGAGCCGGCGGGCGATCTTCTCAGGGGTGTCGTCTGAGCGCTGATAGAGCTCGCTGCCGTCGTAATCGCAGATCCCCGGCATTTTGGTCTGCTTGGTCTTGATGTTCCAGACGTGGCCGTTGGCACGGCAGATGTAGCGGCCGGAGAGCCGGTCGAGCAGAACCTCACGCGGGACGTCGAGATAGACGACGCGATTGATCTGGGTGCCGAGCGCGGACATGCGCTCGTCGAGCGCACGCGCCTGGGCGAGGTTGCGCGGGAATCCGTCGAGGATGATGCCGCTGGCGTCGCCGAGGTCGCGCATAGCCTCCAGAATCATCTCGATGACAAGATTGTCTGGCACGAGGTCGCCGCGTTCGTAGTACGGCTTGGCCGCCTGGCCGGCAGGCGTGTTCGCGGCGATGGCCGCGCGCAGCAATTCGCCGCTGGCGCAGGGCTTGAGCCGCATCTGTTTGGTCAGCAACTCGGCCTGTGTGCCCTTGCCGCTGCCCTGAGCACCGATCAAGATGATGTTCACCGTCTGCCTCCTCCGCGTGTTCCCGGTACCCTAACCTAGTGCCGGTTGCAGGTCCACCACCCCATTGTGGCGGACGCCGTTGAGGTCGCTGCGCGAGCAGGTTGCATGCCGAACTGGACGTGATTGCGGCGATGTGCCGCTCGCGGCGTCTCATCATGCGGCGCACGTACATGTTATATCCGCCGCGGGCGGCCAGTGAAAAGGGGAAACGGTCCCAACGAGCGAGGTATCCCCGCCCGTCGGGACCGTGACCAGATAACGGCGAGCGCGAACCGCCAGATTGGGGGGTTCGCGCTCGGAGAGGTCGACTAGTTGAGGAATCCGGAGTAGTTGCGCATGACCATCTGCGCCTCAAGCTGCTTCATCGTGTCGAGCACGACGCCGACAATGATGAGGAGCGAGGCAGCGGTCGGGATGGTGGCGCTTTGCGAGCCACCGCCGAAGAACGCCGGGACGATGGAGACGACACCGAGGAACACGGCACCACCGAGAGTGATGCGGGCCAGGGTGCGCCGCAGATACTCATCGGTCTGGCGGCCAGGGCGAATACCGGGAATATAGGCGCCGGACTTCTGGAGGTTGTCGGCGAGGTTCTGCTGGTCGAAGACGACGGTGGCGTAGAAGAAGGTGAACGCGGCGACGAGAATGCCGAAGATCGCCCAATATTGCCACTGGCTGATGTCCAGGAAGCGTTTCGCGCCGTCGAAGAAGCCCGCGAGGCCCTTGTTGGGGCTGGCGGCGAGGTAGTTGGAGAGCACCGTCGGCAGGAGCAGGATCGACTGGGCGAAGATGATGGGGATCATGCCCGAGCTGTTGATCTGCAGCGGAATGTAGCTGGTCTGCTGGCCAGAGCGCACGCCGGTGAGGAAGCGGCGCTTGGAGGGATATTGCACCGGAACGCGGCGCTGGGACTGGTAGATATAGACCATGACGAACGTCATGAGCAGGGCGACGGCAGCGATGAGCAGGATCTGCAGGATGCCGCCATTGCTGGCGGAGCCGCCGGTTCCGCTGGAGTTGACGAGGGCGGAGCCGATGCCCTGGGGCACCTTCACCATGATGTTGGCGAAGATGATGAGCGAGATGCCGTTGCCGATGCCGTTCTCGGTGATGAGCTCGCCGAGCCAGACGAGGAATAGCGTGCCGGCGGTCATCGTGACGAGCGCGGCGGCGGTGGGGACGAAGGTCTTGCCGTCGAAGAGATTGAACTGGCTCGCTGAGAGGGCGCCGATGTTGACGAGGAGTGCGATCTGGCCGAAGGCCTGGAGCAGCGCCAGGGGTACGGTGATGATGCGCGAGATCTGGTTGATGCGATTGCGGCCAGCTTCGCCCTCACGCGCCATCGCGTCGAGCTTGGGGATAATGGGCTGCAGAAGCTGCACGACGATGGTGGCGGTGATGTACGGATACAGGCCCATCGCGAGGACGGAGAAGTTCTGGAGGGAGCCGCCGGAGAACACGTCCAGGAGACCGAAGAGCTGATTCAGCGGGTTGTTGTTCTTGCTGAGGAACGAGCCCAGGGTCGCGGGGTCAATGTTCGGGACGGGGACGTACGCGACGATGCGGAAGATCAGCAACATCGCGATGGTAAAGAGTACTTTCTTGCGCAGATCGGGGATCGTCCACACACTGCGCAGTCTGCTCAACATGCTCGCCTCCAGATGCCTGCCGTCGCTTGAGCGCCGTCTGTAGTACAACGATTGGCCGCAGACGCCGCGGTGTCCACGGCGCCCGAGGCCAATGGCGACCCATATGCTCGGGCGTCAGAGCGCCTTTCATATGGTACGAACGATGAAGCGCGCAGGCACGAGTGCCGCGGCCCCGCCTTATGCTTGTGTTGGTGCCTGGGTCTCGGCCGGCTTCTTGGCACGCTTCGTCTTCTGCGGCGTATGCAGCACGATCAGCGTGACGCTGCCGCCCGCCGCTTCGATCTGCGCACGCGCTGAGGCCGATACCTTATGCGCCGTGACCTTCAACGGCTTCTCAACAGAGCCTTCGCCCAGGATCTTGAGCAGACCTTTGGCCTGCGCGGGCCGGATGAGTCCCTTTTGAGCGAGGGTCTCACCGGTGACGTCCTCGTTCGCCGCGAAGGACCTGAGGTCCGCGAGGTTGACGACGACGTATTCCTTGCGGAAGGGGTTCTTGAAGCCGCCGAGGTATGGCATGCGCTGCGAGAAGCGGTTCTGGCCACCTTCGAAGTACGATGGGATGCTGGCGCCCGTACGAGCCTTCTGGCCCTTCTGGCCGCGTCCCGACGTCTTGACGTGGCCGGAGCCGTGGCCCCGCCCGATGCGCTTGCGGTGCTTCCAGGCGCCCGGATTCGGATGCAGGTCGGAAAGGTTCATTCCGCCACCTCCTCCACGCGCACCAGATGCGCCACTTTGTTCACCATCCCCCGGATGACGGGGGTGTCCGAATGCTCGACCACCTGATGCAACCGCTTCAGGCCCAACGCTTGGATCGTGGCCTTCTGCTTGGCGTTGTATCCGATGGAGCTTTTCGCGTATGTGATACGCAGTTTCGCCATGGTATCTCGCTCCATGCGCCCCCATTGTAGCACCGATGGCCCGGCTCGCCTAGCACCTGCGCGACACAAGTCATGCCGCTTGGTGTATGGCGCCGTGGCGAGCAACCGGGCGTGCGCCAGGGGCGCGTCAACGTGACCCGCCGAGGCGGGGATGCTCATCCAGGCAACTAGCGGCGCGGGCCGCCGCCACGACCACCGCCGGGGCCACCGCGACCGCCACCAGGGCCGCCACGACCACCGCCGGGGCCACCGCGACCACCGCCAGGGCCGCCACGGCCACCACCAGCGCCGCCTTCACCACCAGCGCCGCGCTCCCCACGACCGCCGCGACCACCGCGACGATCACCGCCGCGCTCTTCGCGCTCTTCGCGGACGGGAGGCACGATGGCGGCTGCCTCGGCGGCTGCCTGGGCGATCTGGCCGGCACGCTTGGCGCCGACGAGATCAGCTACGGTGCGACCGCGGCGGCTCGCCTCGGACTCGAAGGGCCGCAACTCGCGCAGCCCGGCGATTGTCGCCAGGACGGTGTTGAGCGAATTCGAGCTGCCGAGCGATTTGGTCAGGATGTCGCGGATGCCCGCGGCTTCGACGACGGCGCGGACCGCACCACCAGCGATGACGCCCGTGCCGGCCGCGGCCGGCTTGAGCATCACCTCGGAGGCGGCAAATTTGTTGGTGACGGTGAAGGGGATCGACGTGCCCAGGAGTGGCACCTCGATCAGATTCTTCTTGCCGGCCTCGACACCCTTCTTGATGGCGTCGGGCACCTCGCGCGACTTGCCGATGCCCACACCGACATGACCGGCGCGGTCGCCGATGACGACTAGGGCACGGTAGCTGAAGCGGCGGCCGCCCTTCACCACCTTCGAGACGCGGGCCACCTGGACGACCGTCTCCTCCAGGTTCAGCCGGTTCGGGTCAATTCTTGGCATAGTTCCCCTCGCGCCCTAGAAGTCGAGGCCGCCCTCGCGGGCGCCCTGGGCCAGGGCGGCCACGCGGCCGTAATACAGGTAGCCGCCGCGGTCGAAGACGACCTTGGTGATGCCGGCGGCCTTGGCGCGTTGCGCGATCAGCGCGCCGACGGCGCGAGCCTGGGCCACGCGGCGATTGGTGATGATGCCCCGGAGCGTCTCGGGGAGCTCCTCCGTGGCGGTCTGTGGGGCCGCGGAAGGTGCGCCCGCATCGGCTTCGCGCGAGGACGCCGCCACGAGGGTGTGCCCGCGCCCGTCGTCGATGATCTGGGCGTAGATTTGATTGCCGCTGCGGAATACGGAGAGACGGGGGCGCTCGGCCACACCGGCGACCTTCTTCCGCACGCGCCGGTGCCGCCGCAGGCGCGCCTGGTTCGAGTGATGCTTCTTGATCATGGTGTTCTCCACGACCGCCATCCGCGGTCGGGTGGCTCTGACTGGCGGGCATCCGGGGCAGGCGGCACGTGATCGGCACTACGTGCGCGCGACGCCCGGCACCCTTTTGCGCAGCCCCAACCCGGCCGCGTGGGCGCGCTTATTTCTTCTTACCGCCGACCTTGCCGGCCTTGCCGGCCTTCATGCGGACGACTTCGCCGGCATAGCGGATGCCCTTGCCCTTGTACGGCTCAGGCTTGCGGATGCTGCGAATGTTGGCCGCCACCTGACCGACAAGCTGCTTGTCTATGCCGGTGACGTTGATTTTGGTCGTGCCGTCCAGGCCGAAGCTGATCCCGCTGGGGGGGTCCACTTCGACGGGGTGGGAGTAGCCGACCTGAATGACGAGGTTGTTGCCCACCTTGGCCGCACGGTAGCCGACGCCTTGCAGCTCCAGCGACTTGGTGAAGCCATCCTTCACGCCGGTCACCATGTTGGCGAGCAGCGTGCGGGAGAGGCCGTGAAGCGCTTTGGCGGACTTGGAGTCGTCCGGCCGGGTGACGTTGATTGAGCCGTTCTCCTGGGCAAAGGTGAGCTGATCCGAGAAGGTGCGGCTGAGTGTGCCCTTCGGACCGGTGACGGTGATGACGTTGCCCTGGGCGACGTCCACCTTCACGCCCGAGGGGACGGGAATGGGAACCTTGCCGATGCGCGACATGACGACACCTCCTACCAGATGTAGCAGACCACTTCGCCGCCCAGCCCAAGCTGGTACGCCTTGCGGCCCGTCATGACGCCCTGGGGCGTCGAGATGATCGCGGTGCCGAGTCCGCCGCGCACACGAGGGATGTCGTCGCGCCGCGTGTAGACACGCAGGCCGGGCTTGCTCACGCGCTTGAGCTGGCTCATGACGGGGCGCTTCTCCACATACTTGAGTGTGATGCGGAGGGTGCCTTGGGGATTGTCCTGGGCCACGTCGAAGTCGCGGATGTAGCCTTCCTCCTTGAGGATGCGCGCGATGGCGATCTTCATGTTGGAGGCGGGGATCATTACGCGAGTATGGCGGGCCATGATACCGTTGCGAATGCGCGTGAGCATATCCGCGATGGGATCGGTCATGTTCATGGGTGGATGTTCTCCTGGCTACCAGTGCCTACCAGCTCGACTTGGTGACGCCGGGGAGCTCACCACGGACGGCCCGCTCGCGGAAGCAGATGCGGCAGAGGCCAAACTTGCGCATGTAGGCGCGCGGCCGGCCGCACATGTTGCAGCGACTGTGCTGCTGGACCTTGAACTTGGGCTTGCGCCGGGACTTGACGATCATCGAAGTCTTTGCCATCGTTGCCCCCTCCAGGGCGAGAGACCGGGCTTCGGCACACGTGCGCCGGTTTCCGGGCCCTTTGTCCCGCTTTCGCGGTCTATATGCTATCGTGCGGCTCGTGTACGGAACGGCATGCCCAGCAGGCTCAGGAGTCGCCGCCCTTCCTCGTCGGTCCGGGAGGTGGTGACGATTGTGATCTCCATGCCGCGGACCTTGTCGACCCGGTCATAGTTGATCTCAGGGAAGACGAGCTGCTCGCGCAGGCCGAGCGTGTAGTTGCCGCGGCCGTCGAACGAGTCGGCCGAGATACCCTGGAAGTCGCGTAGGCGCGGGAGCGCCACATTCACGAGCTTATCCAGGAAGTCATACATGCGGCGACCGCGCAGCGTGACCATGCAGCCGATGGCCATGCCCTCGCGGAGCTTGAACGACGCCACGGAACGCTTCGCTCGCGTGACGACGGGACGCTGGCCGGTGATCTCAGCGAGGTCGCGCACGGCGTTGTCCATCGCCTTGGCGTTCTGGATGGCCTCGCCCATGCCGATGTTGATGACGATTTTGCTGAGCGCCGGTATCTGCATCACATTCGCGTAGTTGAATTCGCGCTGCAATGCCGGCTTAACGTCGTTCACATACTTCTCGTGCAGCCGGGAAGCCGAAAGGCTGTTGGCGCCCGCCGCCCCCGACGGCTGCTGCTTGGGCGCGCTCCGGCCGCTCTGGCCGCGGGCGCCCGCCCTGGGTGTATTCGCCACGCCTTACCCCCTCGAATTCTCGGCGATTGGCTGGCCGCATTTCTTGCACACGCGGCGCGTGCGCACCTTCTGGTCAACGCCGGTCGGCACGCGTTCGTGTCCGATGCGTGTCGGCTCGCCACAGTTGGTGCACTTGACCATCACATTGGACGCCTGGATGGGCATCGGCTTCTCGATGATGCCCGCCTGCTGCAGCCCGCGCCCCGGCTTTACGTGTTTCTTGGCGATGTTGAGGCCCTCGACGATGACCTTGTTTTCACGAGGCATCGCGCGGACGACCTGGCCGCTCTTGCCGCGGTCTTTGCCCGTCAGCACGACGACCGTATCACCTTTATGCACGTTCAGCTTGGCCAGGTGCAGGGGCTTCTGCTCGCGCTGTTTCGTCGCCATTCTCGTTTAACTCTTCCCTTGCCCTTTGGCCTGAAGTCTTGCGACAGACCTTCGCGCCCGCCACAGCACCCCGTCGCGGGCCACAAGCACTGATTGTATCGCATTTCGTCCCTTGCCCGCTACGCGGCCGGGGACACGACACGGGGCGCGGCTAGAGCACCTCGGGCGCCAGCGAGATGATGCGCATGAAGTTCTTGTCGCGCAGCTCGCGGGCGACCGGCCCGAAGATGCGCGTGCCACGCGGGTTGTTGCCGGCGGAGATGATGACGGCGGCGTTCTCGTCGAAGCGGATGTAGCTGCCGTCGGGACGCCCATATTCTTTGGCGACCCGCACCACCACGGCGGTCACGACCTCACCCTTCTTGACTGCTCCATTGGGCTGCGCCTGTTTGACGGAGGCCTTGATGAGGTCGCCAATCTCGGCGTACTGCTTGTTGCCGCCGCCAAGGACGCGGATACACATGATCTCTTTGGCGCCGGTGTTGTCGGCGACCTTGAGACGGGTCTGCGGCTGGATCATGCTAGCGGCCCTCGCCTTCTGCCGCGCCGGGGTCGAGCTGGGCCACGACCTGATCGACGGGCGTCACCTGGGCGGCACGCTGCATGATCTCGACGAGGCGCCAGCGCTTGTCTTTGCTGAGCGGGCGCGTCTCTTCGATGCGGACGATGTCGCCAATGCGCGCGTCGTTGGTTTCGTCGTGTGCCTTGAACTTGGTGGTGAAGCGGTAGGTGCGCTTGTAGATCGGGTGCTGCTTGAGCGACTCGACCGCGACAACGATGGTTTTCTGCATCTTGTCGCTGGTGACGCGCCCCACCTTGGTCTGGCGGCGGTGCGTCTGGCCCTGGGTGGTTTCCTGACCCTCGGCCTGCGCGCCGGAAGCCGCCGTGAGCGATTCGCGGCTCATGCGTTCTCCTCGTCAGCCGCGGGCGCGGCCTCGTCTAGCCCTCCCTCGGCCTCCACGACGGCTGCGTGCTGCAGCTCGTTGATGTGGAACATGAGGCGGGCGATATCTTTCTTGGTCTGCTGAAACTGGCGGTTGTTCTTGACCTCGCCCCGCTCAAGCTGCATGCGCAGGCTGAACAGGTTGCGACGGAGAGCGGCCAGCTCCTGCTGCGCCACGGGGAGATCCATCGTGCGGATCTCGCGGCGCCGCTCACTAAGCTTCGACACTCTCAGCCTCCTGCTTGACGAGGAATTTGGTGTGGATGGGGAGCTTGTTCGCTGCGAGACGCATCGCCTCCTTGGCGACCTCCTCGCGCACGCCGCCCAGCTCGAAGATAATGCGCCCGGGTTTGACGACCGCGACCCAGTGGTCGGGCGCGCCTTTGCCGGAGCCCATCCGGGTTTCGGCGGGCTTGGCCGAGACAGGCTTATCTGGGAAGACGCGAATCCAGACTTTGCCGCCGCGCTTGATGTAGCGGTTCATGGCGATACGCGCCGCCTCGATCTGCCGCGCCTCCAGCCAGATGGGCTCCAGGGCCTGAAGGGCGAACTCACCGAAGGCGATGGTGTTGCCGCGATAGGCCTTGCCGCGCATGCGACCGCGATGCTGCTTACGATGCTTGACTCGCGATGGGGCCAGTAGCATGGCTCTACTCCAGTCCGTCCGGCCGCTGCCGCCGCGTCGCGCACGTTAGCCCTCGTCTGAGGGGACGTACGCCGTCGCGCGGCGACCCAAGGCCGTCCGGTTTCACGTGGCGCCGGGCGCGAATGGCCCGACGCGGGAATTACTCCTCCGCGGGAGGTGTCTCACGCGGCTCGGTCGGTGTCTGCTGAGCCGGCGTCTCGCGCGGCTCGGCCTGCACCTGCTCGGCGCTGACCTGCGCGTTGGCCGCAGGGGCAGGGAACTCATGGGACGTTGGCGCCGGTGTCACATGGCCAGAGCTCGGCAGGGTCTCTCCCTTGCTCGGGGTGACCTCGCCACTTGGCTGTGGCTCGGCTGCTGGCCGTTCGGGGCGCGGGGCACGGGGAGCGCCGCCGGTAGCAGGTCCGGGACGCGGTCCACGCGGACCACCACCGGACTGCGGGCCGCGATCGCCTGGCCGAGGGCGAGGCGCACCCCGGTCGGGGCCGCCGGGACGGGGGCCGCGGTCAGGACCGCCGCTGCGGGGGCCGCGATCTCCGCGGTCGCCACGCGGGCCGCGCTCACCCCGACCACCACCACGGTCGCCGCGGTCGCCACGCGGGCCGCGCTCTGCGCCGGAGGGCGCGAGCTGAGCCGACGCGTCGGAGGTCTGCAAGCCCTGCTGGCGCACCTTCTCCGGCAGCACGTCGCCGTGGTAGATCCAGACCTTGATGCCGATGACGCCGTAGGTGGTGTGAGCCTCGGCGAGACCGTAGTCGATGTCAGCGCGCAGCGTCTGCAAGGGCACGCTGCCCTCGGTCTCCTTCTCGGTGCGCGCGATCTCCGCGCCGCCGAGGCGACCGCCGACGATGACCTTGATGCCCTTGGCGCCGCCCCGCATCGCCTTCTGCACGGCCTGCTTCATGGCGCGGCGGAAAGAGACGCGCTTCTCGATCTGGTCGGCGATGCTGCGGCCGACGAGGTAGGCGTCCACCTCGGGATTGCGAATCTCGAGGATGGAGAGGCGGACCTTCTTCTTGGTGATCTCTTCGAGCTGCTGGCGCAGGCGCTCAACACTCTCACCGCTCTTGCCGATGACGATGCCCGGCTTGGCGGTGTGGATCGAGATGCTGATCTGGGTGCCAGCGACACGCTCGATCTCGATGCGCGAGACACTGGCGTTGTAGAGGCGCTTGCGGATGGCCTCACGCAGCTTGGCATCTTCGACGACGAGATCTTTGTAGTTACGATTGGCGTACCAGCGCGACTCCCAGCCCTTGATGACGCCGAGCCGGAAGCCGTTCGGATTGACTTTGTGGCCCAATCAAATACCTCCTGCTTCGGCTACTGTCGCTTGGCAGCGGCGCGAGCGCCCGCGGGGATGTCCGCGGGATCGTTGGTGACAGTGACGGTGATGTGTGTGCTGCGCCGCATGATCTGCGACGAGCGGCCATGGGAACGGGCGCGATAGCGCTTGACCTTGAGGCCCTCGTCGGCGATAGCGTTGACGACCCAGAGCTCGTCCGGGTCGAGGCTGTAGTTGTTCTCCGCGTTGGCTGCTGCCGAAGCCAGGACCTTGTAGACGTCCCGGGCCGGCGTGTTCGGCAGGAACTGGAGGATGGCGAGCGCCTCGCTCACGCGGCGCCCCTTGATCGTATCGGTCACGCGCCGCACCTTCCGGGGCGGGTGGGCCGTGTTTCTGGCGGTTGCCCAGGTCTGCATGGTCTCCCCCCGTTAGCGCACGGAGCCGGTCCGCTCGGACCTGCCGCCCGCGTGTCCGCGGAAGTGGCGTGTCGGGGCGAACTCGCCGAGCTTGTGGCCCACCATGTTCTCGGTGACATAGATGGGCACATGCTGCTTGCCGTTGTGGACGCCGATGGTGAGGCCCACCATCTGCGGAATGATGGTCGAGGCGCGGGACCAGGTCTTGATCACGCGCTTCTCGCCGCCCCGCGCCATGCCCTGCACCTTCTTGAGCAGGGAACCGTGGATGTAGGGGCCCTTCTTGGTCGAGCGCGACATTTGCTATGTCCTCTCTTGGCCCTAGCGGCCCCGTCCGACGTTGCGCCGGCGGACGATGAATTTGTCGGTGCTCTTGTTGTGGCGCGTGCGATGACCCAGCGCCGGCTTGCCCCAGGGAGTCTGCGGCTGACCACCGATCGGCGCGCGACCCTCGCCGCCACCATGCGGGTGATCGACGGGATTCATCACAGAGCCGCGAACATGCGGGCGGCGCCCCAAATATCGGGAGCGGCCGGCTTTGCCGATGCGCACGTTCTCGTGGTCGAGGTTGCCGACCTGGCCGACGGTGGCCATGCAGGTGATATGCACGAGGCGCTGCTCACCTGAGGGGAGACGCACCTGGGCATAGTCGCCGGACTTTGCCATGAGCTGCGCGGCCCCACCGGCGCTGCGGACGATCTGCCCGCCGCGGCCGGGGTGTAGCTCGATGTTATGGATGACGGTGCCGGTGGGGATGGCGCTGAGAGGCAGCGCGTTACCCACGCGAATCTCGGCCTGTGGGCCGCTCATCACCGTGTCACCGACCTTGAGGCCGTTGGGTGCGAGAATGTAGCGCTTCTCGCCATCGAGGTAGTGCAGCAGGGCGATGCGTGCCGAGCGGTTCGGGTCGTACTCAATGGAGAAGACCTTGGCCGGCACGCCCTGCTTGTTGCGCTTGAAATCGATGATGCGGTAGGCGCGCTTGTGGCCGCCGCCGCGATGGCGCGAGGTGATCTTGCCCTGGTTGTTGCGGCCCGCCTTGGACTTGAGCGGCCGCACCAGCGACTTTTCGGGCTTTGAGCGGGTGATCTCGTCGAACGTCGTGACGGACATCAGGCGGCGCCCGGGAGACGTCGGCTTATATTGGCGGATTGGCATCTGTGCGTTCCTCCCGGCCTAGGCCTGCAGCTCGGCGATGGTCTGTCCGTCGGCCAGCGTGACGATGGCCTTCTTCCAGGGACGCGCCTCGCGACGGACGAATCCGGTGCGGGTGCGGACGACCTTCTCCTTGCCCGGCATGGTGATCGTGTTGACCTTGACGACCTTCACACCGAACATGGCCTCAACAGCCTCTTTGATCTGGTATTTATTCGCTTCGCGGGCGACCTTGAAGGTGTAGCGCGAGACGAACTCGCCCGGCTTGCCCTGACGTGGCGTCTGCTGAAGCTGGACGCTCTTCTCAGTGATAATGCCGTGCCGGAGCACCTCGGTAATTTCCATGGGTTATTCCTCCGTGGTCCGGGCACGGCTGCGTGGAGACTTCTCCGTCGTCTGGCCGGCTTTGGATGCTGAGGCGGCGCGTTTGGTCGGAGTCGCCGCGGAGGAATTCTCGGCAGCGGTGGCACGCCGAGCACGGCGGCGATAGACGACGCGCGGATGGCGCTTGAGCTGGATCTGGTCGTCGGCCTCCTGGCCAAAACGCTCGACGATGCGGTCCACCGTCGCGATTGGCAGCAGCAGGTGATCGTACTTCAGCAGCTCGACAACATTGATCGAGTCAACATGGCCGACCTTGGCGCGCCGGGTGTTGCGAGCAGAGAGGATGACGTTCTCGTCGCGCTCCGCCATCAGGATGAGCACATGGCGCTCAAGAGGCAGGGCGTCGAGGAGGGCTTCCATCGCTCGGGTGCGCGGCTGCTCAAAGGCCAACTGCTCCATCAGCAGGATGCGCCCGGAGGCAGCCTTCTCGGAGAGCGCCGCGCGAATGGCGTAGCGCTTCATCTTGCGCGGAATCGCACGTTCGTAGGCATGGGGCTGCGGGCCAAAGACCGTGCCGCCGCCGCGGAAATGGGGCGCGCGTGTCGAACCCTGGCGGGCGCGGCCGGTGCCCTTCTGGCGATACGGCTTGCGGTTGCCGCCGCTCACCTCGGCGCGGGTCTTCGTATCCGCGGTGCCCTGACGGCGGTTGGTGAGCTGAGCCGTGACCACCTGATGGAGGAGGCCAACGTTCACCTTCGTCTGGAAGACGTAGGGATCGAGGTTGTGTTGTCGGACGGTCGCGCCGTCCATATCATAAACAGTCGCAGAGGGCATGATTGTCTCCTCACCCACCACTAGGCGTTCTTAGATGCCGTGGTGGCGGCGTTGCGCCGGGCAGTCGCCAATTGTGCCCCGCCCTTGCGAATCATCACGATGCCGCCGTTCGGACCAGGGATCGAGCCCTTCACGACGAGCAGGTTGCGCTCCGGATCGGCCTGCACGATTTCGAGGCCTTTGACGGTCACGCGGTCGTTGCCCATGCGACCAGCCATGCGCGTGCCCTTGAGCACGCGACCCGGCGTAGTGCCCGGGCCAATCGAGCCAGGCGCGCGGGCGCGGTCGGACTGGCCGTGCGTGCGCGGGCCGCCGCGGAAGCCATGGCGCTTCATGACGCCGGCGAAGCCCTTGCCCTTTGACGTTCCGATCAGGTCCACACGCTCGCCAACGGTGAACATGCCCACGTCCACGGTCTCACCGACCGCGGGCATCTCGCCGCCGAAAACCTTCACCTCGCGGAGGATGGCGAAGGGGCCGAGGGCCTGCGCGGCGCCACGCCGGCGACGTGCGCTGGGGCCTGACTTCGGCGCGGTCGCCTCGGCGACGTCAGCCTCCGTCTCGGTGGCTGCGCCTTCGGCGGCAGTCGCCTTCTGGCGGGCCTCCTGGCGCGCCTTGGCCGAGGTCTGCTGCTGGCGGCGGCGCTGGCCGGGCGTCTGCGGCAGGGTGTGGCCGAGGTGACCAAGGATTGGGCGTGTGATGTTCTTGGCTTTGCGCGTCCCGAAGCCGAGCTGGACGGCCTCATAGCCGTCGGACACTCCGGTCTTCACTTGGGTGATGGTGCAGGGGCCGGCCTCGATGACCGTGGCCGGGATGGCCGTGCCCCGCGGGCCGAAGACTTGGGTCATACCCATCTTGCGGCCCAACATTCCACTTAACATGCGCACTCTCCCGCGGCGCGCGAGACGAGGTACGCGGCGCTCGTTGCCCCTCAACCCGCCGTTACCGGCAGCATGTTCGGGTGGGGACGTACCCGCGCGACCTCACCTGATACGGTGTATGAGCGGTCCGCAGATACGCGGCGCATGTGCGCCTTCCGAGCCTCGTGCCCCTCGCGCCGACGCCGCACGTCGGCAATGACAGTCAACTACTCCCGCGATTACAGCTTGATCTCGATATCCACGCCCGCGGGGAGATTCAGGCGTGTGAGAGCCTCGACCGTCTTCGGCGTGGGCTCGACGATGTCGATGAGGCGCTTGTGGGTGCGCATCTCGAACTGCTCGCGCGAGTC
>CAYYCB010000034.1:0-18462 GCA_964469715.1 uncultured Ktedonobacterales bacterium
GCCGAAAGCTGGTAGTCCTCGGGGGTTGGTAGGTTGATCTGAAAGACGCCGGGACCACCCTCATTGGTCCCCGCCGTTACTGGGCCTGCGTCTGGACCGCCTGAAGGGGCCGGCGCGTTGAGCCCTGGCTGTGAAGAAAACCTCTTGGCCTTGTATGCGTTGATGACAGCGCCATTGGCCCCTACCCCCTGGAATTCTGCGATGTCCGCGATCAACGGCATGGAATGTTCGCCCCCTTCATCTAGATGGCCGCCGTCTTGAGTGCCCAGGCAACCTCGCGGCCAGTCCGCACCGGGTCAGTGTGAGTGTTCTGCACGATGGTGATGGTGTGTCCGCCCCCGCCGCGCCCAGCTCTGTCGGCACTCAGCACCCGCTCGCCGGCCATGGCGATGATCGGCACCTCCTGCCCGGGCAGCCCGGGCACCAGTCCGCCCGTGTGCAGGTGCGGCATCTTGGGCATGGAGAAGCCCTTGCCGCCGACGAACGGAACCCAATCGGGCACCGTGAAACTGATCTGCCCGATGGTGTCGTTCCAGAAGTCAGAGACAAGGTTGAAGGCGGCTTTGAACGGCGCCGTGATGATGTCGACAACGCGGCCGAAGACCTTTTCGATTTCGCCGACGACGCTGCCGAAGAACCCTGTGATCTGACTCCAGTGCTGGATGATCTGCGTGATGGCCAGGCCGATCGGCCCCAACAGGATGTCCAGTAGTAGCGGCCAGTGCTCCTTCAGCCAGTTGAACACTGCTGCCGCAGCCTTCTGGATGAAGCCGAACTTCACCTCTAGGAAGACGAGTCCGCCCACCAGTAGAGCCACGGCTGCGATCACGAGCACGATAGGATTGGCCGCAAGAAACCCGAGGACTACGTTCAGCGCGCCGACCGCCGTGGTGACGCCCTCGATGATCTCGGCGATGAGCATCGAGGCCTTCCACAGCACGAAGAGGCCGATCAGCGTACCCATGATGGGAAGAACTACGTTCATGTGGTCGCCGAGAAAGCCGATGACGTCGACCACCTTGTTCAGCGCGGGCAGGGCACCGCCGATGATCTTTTCGCCGGCCCCCTCGAACTCGGTCTTCATGTCGCGCAGCTTGCCGGTCAACGTCTGCGAGGCAGCGGCGGCCTGGCCGGCAGTCTTGCCGTGCACGATGTCTAGCACGGCTCCGAAGTTGTGCGTTCTGTCGGTGACGTCGGCCGTCGCCTTGTCCACATTCTTCTGGGCGTCGGCGAGCTTGTTCTGAGCGTCAACCTGCGCCACGTAGGCGTTTTGATTGGCGGTGACGGCAGCGTGGTACGTGTTCTCGGCGGCGGTAGCCTGTTTGCTCCCCTCGCCGTGGGCGTCAACCGCCTTCTTGTAGGCCGTATACGCGTCTCCGGCCTTCTGTGCGGCCTGCTCGGAAGCCTGTGTGGCCTTGTTGACAGTCTCCTGGGACTTAGCGAGGTTCTCCTGGGCCTTGGCGAGGGCATCGGTCGTAGATAGGTGCTGCGGGAGCTCGATATTCAGAGCCTTCAGGGCCTTGCCGTTGCCCTGCATCCCTTGGATCACGGCGTCGGTAGCCGTGGCCAGGTCGATGTTCTTGGCGCGCGCCAAGTCCATGATCTCGGGTAGGGCAGCCATGCCCCTACTGGTGTCGAGTCCGGCAAGGCGCAGCTTGGTCAGGACGCCGGTGGTGTCGCCCGCCGTGAAGCCCAGCTTCTCGCCCGCGGACTGTGCCTTTTCGAGCTCCTCACGGAACTTGGGCGTGTCCTTCTCGCCGGCCTGCTTCATGGCCTGTGAAAGGGCGGCAGTCGCATCCTGGGTCTTTTCGAACTCGCCGATGACATCCTTGGCGATGTCCAGACCTTCGAAGGCCCCGACCAGCTTGGCCGTGCTGCCAGCGGCGCTCTTCAGACCGCTGCTCGCCTTCTCGCCACCCTCCTGTATTCCGCCGAGCGGACCACTAGCCTCCTCGGCGTGCTTCTTGATGGCGCCCAGCTTGGCCGCTGCGGTTGTCTCCACGGTGGCAAGCGAGTTCGACAGGCCGCTCACGTCGCCAATGACGTGCACCGCAACTGTCGTGCTCTTGCCGGCCACCGCTTACCTCCTTAGCCCCTGTTCTTGAGCCGCTCAGCGGCTTCCTTGATCAACTTCACGCACTCCTCGTACTGAAGGAGTGACATCGCCTCTACTTCCGGCGGCGCGATGTGGTAGAAGGCGCAGACCGACGCGATCTCTTGGGCTCTGCGCCGTTGGTAGGGTCCACGTCCTTCGCCACGTCCAGGTCGGCGATCCTGAAGTCCAGCGCTTGTTCCAGCGTGAACTCCGGGTCATCCTTCTGGACTTGCACTGCGATGAGCGCTGCCAGCACCTCGCCGGGCATCTGGTCGAGCAACCCCGCGATGGGATACCCGACCAGCTTCTCGGCTGTGGTGATGTCGCGCACCGTGAGCTCGTTCAGGTTGAGCGTTACCTGTCTCGTCATTCGCCTGTCACCTCTCTGACTGCCTGCCTGACCTTTGTCTCGAAGAGCTCCACGGCGGCGCCCCTCTTGTTCTCTAGTGCCCTAATGAGGAACCGGGACGCGATCACCGGCTTGTGGTTGATGGTCTTGCCGTGCCGCTGATAGGGCTTCGCCCACTTAGAAGCGACGGCCATCCACGCGTTGCCAATGCCGGCGCCGCCGGCTTGAACGCTGGCCCCCTTCAGGTTCGCGCGCGGGCGCACGCTGCCGGCCAGGCGGCCGGGGTGCGGGTCGCGGGGCGCGCTGCCACGGGGCGCGAGCGCGCGCCCTTCCTCGGCGATCAACTCGGCAGCCCCCTGGCTTGCCGCCTTAACCCCGTTTGGGACGCCCTCCTCGCCGAGCTGCTTCATCGCTCGGCCCAGGGTGCGCAGCCCCACGACCTTGATCTCCAACGTTGCCATTTACGGGGTGGCGTCGTTGGTCTGGTAGAGGAGGCTAATGGCGCCGGAGTCGGCCTGCCCAACCGGCGCGATGCACTTGAAGGAGAGAGGCTGCTCCAGGATGGCGGGGCCCGCCACGTGGGGGGTATCGCCGTCAGCGCGGGCGTGCAGTGTTAGAACGACCTCGTAGTTGTACGTGCTCGCGATGACCGGTCCGGCGAACGTGGCCACGACGGCGAACTCGCTGGCGTTGACGTAATCGCCGTAGAGGGTCAGATCAGTGAAATCAGCCACCAGCGAGCCTGTGAACTCAGCGAAGTCCGAAGGCAGGGGCTCCTTGGCAGTGCCACCGCCGCGCAGCATCCAGCGCTGAAGGTTGAGCTTGTTGTCGCCCTTCAACGTGAAGTCCTTGACGTCGACCTGCGTGCCGCCAACCTGGATGGTCGCCCCGATGAAGCTGAGGGGCTCGTAGGTGGTGGGCAGTGCCGGGAAGGTGGCGAGGGCCTGAGCACTGGTCTCGTCCTGCCCCCAAACGTCCACCTTCATCTTGAGAAGCTCGCCGGCCTTGCAGGAAAGCTCCCAGGCGGGGATCTTGCATCCGGTGTAGGTGTACGGCCGAACCGTGCCGTCAGTGCTGGGGCGGCCGAGCTGCATCGTCAGGCCCAGGCCGGCGATGTTCCCGGGTGTCGCAGTGTGGTTGAAGACGCCCGCGGTGGGAGTGGTGGTAGCGATGGCGCCCAGCGCGTGCTTGAAGAGAAGTCCGAAGTTGTTCGTCGCAACCTCCAGCTCCAGTGGGCCGGCGCTATTACGCTTGCCCGGGAGCCATTGGTTCGACTGCTGCACACGCCGGCCGGCGCGCAGCCCCTTGCTCTCGATCCTCTGGATCGTGTTCTTGATACCTTCGCTGACTAGGTCGATACCCTTGACTGGCGTCTGGAACGTCCCGTAGGTCGCCTCCTCCGCAAACATGAGCTGAGCGGCGAGACCGCTACCGTATCCAGGCATCCGTCGTTCTCCTTAGCTGAGTCGCGCCTTGACGGCGACCGTAATTTCTAGTGCCGAAGACCAGGAGGACCGGCTGGGGTCCCAACCTGAACGCATCTCGCCAGCGTCGGGCAGCGCCCATACGACTCCGTCCACGCCGAGCTGCGGCGTGTTCGCCAGGAGGTCTTCAAGGCCCACCGAGTACATCTGCATCGCGGCCTGCTCTGAGGCGCTGGAGTCGGTGCCCGTGACGCACGCGAGGAAGTGCACCGTGACCTCGTAGTTCTCCTCGCGCACCACGCGCCTACCGTTGCGCATCACCGGGGGCTCGATGTGGACCCACTTGGTATCGCCGAGGAAGCACGCAACGTTCTGCAACTCGTCAGCGCCGGGATTGGAGTAGGTGACTTGCACCTTCTTCCCGAGCACCTGCTGACCCGCTAGGTTGGTCTGGAGCCCCGATACGATCGCGCTCCGTACCGCGGGTGCGGTGCTATGGGTGGCCACTTGTTCAGCGTACCCATGCGCCGCTGAAAGCTAACCCCCTACGGTAGCAGCTACGCGATGACCTGGGTGCGCATTCCGTAGCGAACGAGGACCGCGTCAACCTCGGGGAGACCCGTCGGCTTCACGAAGCCCTGGGCCTGACCGAGAGTCACAGACCCCTCCTCGGTCTGAACGCTAGTGGCGCGCGGGCTGATGCGCCCGTTACTGTTCAGTACCTTGTGCCGCAGGTAGACGGTGAAAGCATCGCGCAGGTCCGCCGGCGGACGCGTGACCCCATGCACGTACTCGATGACCACGTTCTGCACGCCGCGCGGCCATCCTGGGTCGGTCAGAAGCCGCTCGATCTCACCGGACTCGTAGAACTTGAAGCGGGTGACATCCTGGGGGAGTGGACCGCTGCCGCTGCCGTCGTCAATGGTGATGGAGATCAACTTGGAGGGGTAGGTGTTGGCGAGAAGCAAACGTCGCTGGAGGTGGAGGATGTAGATTTGATCGATGGGCTGGAAGGCACGACGGTATGTCGGGTCGCCGTCGAGCACTTCCCGCGCGTACTTGGGTGTCCAATGGCGTCCGGTCGCCTTCTCAAAGAGCTCCTCGGCGGCCTCGCGCTGCCCGATGAGCAGACTGGTCGGGTACGCCGTGGTGTCGGCAAGGCCATCCAATGCGCGGATTTCCGCCAGGTCGGCCATGAACCCGCCGACAGCGCTGATGATGTAGTTCTCTGTCCGCTGGAACGTACTGAACGTCCCCGTCAGCGTGATGTTCATGTCGGCGGGGTCGCCCTGCGGCGGGATGGTGAAGGTGTACTGCCCCGAGCCGGGAGCCCCGGCCGTGCACTGCGTTCCCGCGGGCACGATGACCGTTCCGTTGACGTGGGTCACCGCAACGGTAACGTGCGTGGTGGCATCGCAGTCCACGGGCGACTCGCTGCCGGGCGAGTAAAACGTGACCGTGATCGGGTACGCCAGTCCGGTCGGGATACGGGTCGGGGACAGCACAGCCTAATCGCCTACGATGCTAGCGCTGAATGTGAACGAAGGAGTGGTACCGCTAATCGTCCATGTCAACCGAACGACGTCGCCGAATGAGGCGCTCGTGGCCAGTCCGGGTCCGACGCTGGTGCTGGCAGTACCGGCTGCTGTGATGGCGGCCGAGGTCCAGACGTTGTACCAGATGCCGTCCGCGCCGAGGCGATCGACCTTGAAGGTGCATGAAGGGACTGTGCCGCTGACGGCAGTGACATTGATGTCGACTGCGAGTTCGCGGAATGAACTGACGTTGAGGAACGCCGTGCTACCGCTCGCGGTCTGCGCGGAGCTTGCTTGGCTGAGTACGTTGGACATTACGTGCCTCCCAGCCCAACCGCAACGGGGGCCGAAGCCCCCGCGCGGTCAGGAAGGTGAACTGCCTGTTACGTGGCCGACTGCTGGTGCCACGAGCACGCGAACGCGTCGTCGATGGTGGCGTCCGTGCGCGCGAACGCGAGGAAGCCGACCTGGAGCTGGTCCGCGAAGCGCTCGTCCAGCCGCACCATCTGGACGCCGAGGACGTCGCGGATGATGTAGTAAGACTCCCAGTCGCCGAACCCGATGGTGAAGGCGCTGGCAGCCGGGACAGCCATGTCGTTATTCACGAACACGGGGTGGCCCAGGAGCTCGCCCTGCGCGCCCGAGACGATGGAGCCGTAGCTCTGCTCGGGAACCCACAGCGGACGCCCGTTGCTGTCGACCAGCTTGCGGATGGTCTTGAGGGTGGTGTCGTGCATCTGCCAGCCGGTCTTCGGTCCGGGCGTGCGGTACGCGACGTCCAGCGCGTGCTGGGTCTCGATGAGGTTCGCGTAAGTGACTGCGGTCGTGTTGCCAACGGCGGCCTGGAACACGTTCTGCGAAGGCGTGCCGCCGTTCAGGATGCCGAGGGGCTGGCCGGTGCCGGTGCCGGTGGTGAACTTGGTGTTCTGGCCGCGGCCGAAGCGCGTCGCGAACTTCTTGGCCAGGAAGGCCTCGACGTCGAAGGCGCTGTCGTTGAGAAGCTGGTAGCTGACCTTGACCAGGCCGGCGTTCCACATGTAGCTGTTCAGCGTCTTGCTGCTCAGCGTCACGTCCAGCTCGGTGGCAGCTACGTTCTCGCCGAGGATGGTGGCGACGTTCGAGGTGTCGTCGTTGTTCGGCCAGGGCATCGCGTTACCGCTAGCGGTCTCGATGATGTTGGCCAGCCGGCGCAGCGGTCCGTAGTACTTCTGCCGCTCGGTGATCTTGAGCAGGAAGCCCTGTGGCACCATGAAGCCGCCAGCCGCGCCCGTGCCGACGCCCTGGTCTCGCGACTCCACGAACTGGCTCGACAGGAGGTCGCGCTGCTCGGGGCGCAGCTTGGCCATCCCGCCGCGGATCATACGGTCGAACGCGGAGCGGTACTCCTCGGTCGCAGTCACGGACTGCTCGCGGGACTCCGGCGCACCGCCGTCGCGGTGCTCGGCGCCCAGGTCGCGCGGAGCGGCCAGGCGTGCCTCGGTCTCGATGTGACGCTGGCAGCGCTCCACCTCGGCGCCCTTGGCGTCCATGTTCTTCTCGAGGGCGTCGTACTGGGCGGCGGCCTCGGCGGGGAGAACGCCGTCGCGCGACTCGTTCTCCAGAATGTCGGTCATCTGCTTCCAGATGGCCTGGCGCTCCTCCTGGAGCCTCTTGATTCGGTCACGCATGACGGTTACTTGCTCTCCTTGATCGGGAAGTGGTTCAGCAGCGCCAGGCTGCGGTGCCGGGCGATGTGGATCGAGATGGGTGTGGCGCGCTCGCCTTCCCCTTCGGACGACGCGTCATCGGCCTCGGGGTGCGGTGGCTGGCCGGGAAGCGGGCTGTCCTCATCCGGGTCAGGGATGCGCAGCACGGCCATGACCGCTTCCAACGCGAGCTCGGCCTGCGCCAGGGCTCCGGGCTCGGCGCTGCCGCACGCCGCGTAGACAGCCGCCTGCGCGGTGTCGACAAGGGCGCACAGGTCCGGCAGGCCCAGGGCCGACAGGAGGTCCGTGTTGACGTCGTAGAGCCCGTACTGCGCCTGACACACGGCCGCGGCAGCGGCGTTCATGCAGTCGGATGCCTGATCGGGGTTACCGGCGGCCAGGGCGATCTCGGCAGCGTCGACGGCAGCTTCGGCGGCAGCGATGTTCTTGCCGACCGGGATGTCGCGCCCACCATCGCGGCGCTCACGCGCTGCGCCGATCAGCATGTCCGCGCTGCGGACTGCCGCAGTGGTGTCCTGGTACGCGGGGAAGGTGACGGGGCTAACGTCCAGCAGGTCGAGGTCGGTCAGCGTGCGGAGCTGCGCATGGCCACCGGGCATGGGAGCCCACTTGTCGCCACCGGGTGCGACGCGGAACGTGAACGACTGACCAGTGATGTCTCCGCGCCGCGCCAGCACCGCGAGGTCGCGACCCGTCGTGGTGTCGGGAAGGTCGACCTCGTCGGCCAGGCCCTCGTCTGTGACAGAAAGGCGCAGCGTGCCGGCCCCAGTCGTCCCGAGCAGGTGGTCGGGGTTGTGGTTGAACAGTGCGCGGACGTTCTGGTTCTCCTTCAGCGCGCGGCTGAAGGCGTCCGGGCCGACTTGCTCGAAGAACCCTTGCTTGCGCGCGCCGATGTACGTCTGCGACATGAACCGCGCCGCCAGGCCGCTGAACGTGCGGCCGTCAGTTGCCTCGCTAGCGGCCCGGAACTCGCAGGCGATCGTGCGCCTCTCGATAGTCATTACTGCCTCCTATGCCCCCTTTGGTTCCTTGCCCTGAAACGGCAGCGGCGCGGGCGTGATGGTTACCGCAGGACCGGGGGGCGGATCGAACTCGTCAAGCTCAGCGGGGCCGGGTGGTAGCCCTTCCTTGCCGCGAACCTCGTTGCGCGTGATCCAGCGGCCGGAAAGGGCCACGCTGTATGCTGCGAAGCGCGCCGCGGTGTCGCCGCGCAGCAGGTCGCTGGGGTCGAAGGCGGCCACCAGGCCGGGCAGCAGGATGCCGCCCAGCGTGACGCGCTGTTCGCCACGCGTCATCCAGGATTGGAGCGTGTAGCGCACGAAACCGAGGGACTGCTCAGCGATGCCGGCTCCCCAGCTCGTGCTCTTGTCGACGTCGTTGACGAGGTGGACAGGAACGCCGTAGAAGCGGGCGATGTCCGTGACCGTGAACTCACGCGACTGGAGAAACTGGCTGTCCTCAGGCGGCAGGGCGATCGGAACGAACTTCAGGCCGCTGTCCAGCACGGCGATCTCGTGCGCCCGTGCTAGGCCGGTGATGCGCTCGCGCCAGCTAGCTTTGAGCTCGTTGGCCCTGGTCTGGTCGATCTCCTTGTCGCTCTGCAGGACACCCCCTATCAGGGAGCCCGAACCGAACAGACGGGCGCCGAACTCCTCTGCGGCGATGCCTAGGCCGATACCCTGGCGAATGTGAGCGATGGGCGAGAGGCCGCGGACTCCGTCGTACCCGAAGCCGGGGATGTGCAGCACTTCCTCGTCTGTCAGGTAGGGCAAGGATGTCTTGGCGCCGCTCGGCTCAAGGATGAAATACTGCTTCTCGCCAGGCTGGAGCACAGTGCCACCGCTGGCGCGGCGAACGCTCACCTTCCACGGGGGGATCGGCAGCAGGCGCGTCGTGCGTCCTAGCCCATCGGGTACCTTCAGGATGAAGGCATTGCCCCACAGGAGCAGGTGCGTGAAGACCATCTCCCAGAAGTCGAAGGGCGTGAACTCGGGATGCGGCTGTTCGAGGATTGGGCAAGGCGTCAGCGAGCGCGCGATGATGTTGCCTTCAGCGTCAAGCTGGGGGCGATAAGCGCGCAGCGGCATCGCCGCGATGGCCTGCGCGATGAGGGTCACGCATCGCCACACCACTGACAGGCGCAGCGCCGTCATCTCGCTGACGTTGACGCCGGCATCGGTAGTCATCCCGGTACCGAGTACCGAAAGAATGCCGTCCGAGCTCAGGGGGACGACCGGGTTGTTCAGGGTGCTGCGGCGCTCTAGCGTGCGGGCGCTGACAGCCCTCCGATCGGTGGTTCCCACGTGTGAAGGCTACCCACGCGGGGGAACGTTCAACCCCCTACCGTAGCACGAACTACCAGATGTGCGGCCCGGAACTAGCCGCCGGCTGAGACATGGCGCGCGCATAGGCGCCCACGGCGCAGACAGCGAGGTCGATCTTGTTCGCGCTGTTCTGGTGCTCCTTCACGATGCGCGGCCCCAGGCGATCGGTCTTCAACCGGGCGTTGGCGATGTGCCTGGCCAGCGCCTCGCTGCCGTCGTGCGTGATGGTGCGGTCAATGACGACGCCCTCATAGAAAGCCTGGCACGCCGGCACCATGCGGGAAGGGCTGGTCGTCGGAAACTCCACCACCGGGAGGCCCTTGCGCTCCAGGGCTTCCATCGAACGCTGCCAGCGGAACGGGTCCATCGGCAGCTCCAGCACTCGGTAGTCCTTGCACGCCTGCTCGGCCGCCGCCTCCACCTCACTGATGGGCACGCGCCACTCGTCATCGCCGCTGGGCTTCTCCCAGACAGCGAGAGTTTGGATGAACCCGTCGCGCGTGCATGCGACCATCCCCGTGCTGTCATTGTTGAAGCTGCCATCGATGAAGATGACGCACTCCTCGCGCCTGGCAAGCCGGCGCTCCACCGCCAGGGCGTCCCATGCGCCGTGAGGCAGCCAGGCCTCGACGCTGGAGGTCCACTGGTTCAGGCGATAGCGACGAAACTGGTTCTCTGTGAGCGACTCGCTACCATCTAGCTCGTCCTGAACGGCGCGCTCCAGGAGGAAGTCGCCGAGCCCGGGGTTGCACTCGCGCCACACCGCGGGGTCACGGTGGTCGCACTTCGGGTCACGCGCCTCATACCAACAGAAGAAGGAGTTGCCGCGGCCGTGCCAGGCGCCGGCCCGGTAGTGCGCGCCCTTGCGGCCTGTGTCGTAGAGCTTGCCGCAGAGCGTCTTCTTGTTGAACCCCGCCGTCGTGATGCCCAGGATGCAGAAGCGGTCGCGCGTTGCAGAGCCCAGCGACATGACAGTCCAGAGGTCGTCGTTGGGCTGGACGTGCACCTCGTCGAAGACGACGAACGATGGGTTCAGCCCCTCCTTGGTATACGCCTCGGCGCTGAGGGCCTTGTACCTGCCGTTCCGGGCCGGGTAGAGAATCTCAGCAGTGCTCTCTTTGATGACCAGTTGCTCGGCCAGGGCCGGCTCGGCCTTGACCATAGCGACAGCCTCGCGGAAGACGATCTTCGCCTGCTCCCTGTCGCCGGCACACGAGTAGACTTCAGGGGCCTCTTCGCCATCTCCGACCAGGGCATAGAGAGCTAGCGCGGCGCCGAGCATCGACTTACCGTTCTTGCGCGGGACGCCCAGCAGGCCGCGGCGATAGCGGCGCACACCGCGGTCGTCGCACTCGAAGATTTCCAGGATGATGTCGACCTGCCAGGGGCGTAGCCTGATGTACTGCCCCGCGTCGCGGCCCTTGATCTGCCGGCACAGCGTCTCGATGAACCGGGCCACGCGGTAGCCGGCCGTCAGCGCGGCGGTACCGTCAGGGCGCGTGTAGGGCAGCGGCGCGCCCAATTCGGGGAGCCTGTGCTGCATCCACCAGCGGGTGTCGTGGGGCTGCGGTTGCAGGGTCACAGTCCTAGGTCGTCCGTAACGGAGCTGTGCCGATCTGTGCCGGGCGATACCGACTTGCGCGACCGCTGTACCGACATGGGCTTGTTGGTAGCGCAGCAGCGCGCACAGGGCGGAATATTGAACGGCTCGCTCAGCATCTTAGTCGTTCGTCCGCAAGCGGGACAGGCGACATCCACCATGCCTAGTCGTTCGGCGGCGCCGGCGATCCACACCTGGATATCCAGCATCACGTTGGCTTCACCGCGGGTGCGGGCTCGTGAGTAGCGCTTCAGAAGGCTGCCCGGCTCCCAGTTGCAGCCGGCGCCGCACTTCTCGAGTTCCTCGGCCGTATGCCGCAGGTAGTCAGGGCACATCTAGCGGCGGAACGACTCTTGCAGGGTGCGCACTTCTGAGGGGATGTCGAACACGTACCGAGGGAATCCGCCCTCAGCCTCTAGCCATGCCCCGTCAACCGTGTACCTGGAGGAGCCGGTGCACCCGACGGCCGCCTGTAGCAGAGTGAAGATGGGGATGCTGTGCCCCTCGAACACGAGGTCTCCATTGATGTACAGACCTCTCCAGTCATCGCCCTGGAAGACCGTGATCTCCCTCATAGCGGCAACTCCAGGTTCCCGATCAGGCCGCTCTTGATGTCAGCCGCACGCTGCGCCTTGCGCTGCTCCTGCTCGGCGGTGCCGCACGCGAGCATGTCGGTGCGGTAGTAGGCGACGACGCTGATGCGTTCCGCTGGCGGGTCATCGTGCTTGCAGCCGCCCCCGCCGCCGGGCTGACAGGCGATACACCGCGGAGAAATGTGCGTGTTGCCGTGCCACTCGTGGGCGTCCATCATCACCATGTCGCCGTCGTGCATGTCGACGGCCACGCGGTAGCGCGGGAACACGAGCACTCCGCCCGTGTAGCTGCCGCGGCGGATGCATGAAAGGCACGAGAACCCCTCATCCAGGTCGCCCTTGTCGGTATGGACGCCGGTGGGGTACGTATTGTTCACGGTGATAGTGGTGTACGGGGTGCCAGGGATGACCCACGCCTGGTCGGTCTGGCGGGCGCGCTTCCACTGCACCTCATGCCGTTCCGGCACCGACTGCCCGAACACGTCGGACATGGCGCGGAAGAACGGGTACAGGGACTCGAACTGCTCTGTCTCCACCCCTGTCCATGCCGTGAGGCGGCAGTAGGGCCTCGGGGTGCTGGGGTCAAAGCTGCCGATGATGGCGCTCGCCACCTGCGCGCTCCGCGTGCGCTTCTGGTCGCCGCGCTTCACACGCTCCGTACCGCTGGCGAGACCGCGGTTGTCGGTCCGCTGGTCCCGCAGCGAGTGGAAGACGGGGTAGTGCTTCTCCGTCATGGCCTCGTTGATGGCGCGCTTGCGGAACACGCACAGCAGTCGGCCATCCGGTGTGAGCACGCGGGCGTCGCGAGTGATGAGGACGTTGTAGTCGTCATCGGTGACGACCTTGCCGAGCTTCTCGTTGAGCTCCTCGTCGCTGATGCGCGTGCGGACGCGGACCTCGATCACAGCGAGATTCGCCCGTTGTCTACGAGTTGAAGGGCCTCTTCTGTGAATCTTTCGCGGAGGTGCTCCCTGCGGAAGTATCCTTCGATGGCTCCAAGCTCATCCTCGACAGCCCAAATGAGAACTTCCACTAGTACGTCCACCTCGTTGTGGAACGAGGCATCCTTCAGGTATCTCTCCCGCGCCTTCACAGCCCGGCAACCCCAGGGACGGGGATGCGGCCGTCGTAGTGCTGATCGTCCTTCTGTGCCACCACGACTAGGGTCAGGGCGCCGCACTGGCGGCTCAGGGCAGCCTTGCCGTCACGCTCTAGGCCGCCGAGCAACTGGCGCAGGTTGCGCTCGCTCAGCGTGATGACAGCGTGCGGCTCGTCGTAGCTGATGTTCATATGAGCACCCCCTGCGGCGAGTAGCGAAGCAGCACCTCGTTCGGGCGCTTCGGGTTGTCCTTGATCCACATGGGCCAGCGGGCTTTGAGCCGGTTGATCATCTCTTGCTCCAGCGCCTCAGTCCTCACGTCCACCGCCCCGCCCTTGTTCGTGCGGTGCGCGAAGCTGGCCAGGACGCCATTCACACGTGCGACGCGCCCGTAGCGCTCCAGGTGCTGACAGGTGTAGTCGTAGTCCTCTTTTAGGCGCATGGCCGGGTCGAACCGGAGGTCGCACGGCGCCACCGCGAACAGGTCGCCGACGATGAACTTGTCAGTGTCGAGCTGGCGGCCGGGGTAGAAGAACGCGTTGTCGGTGGGCGCCACGCCGGCCAGGTGTGCGGCGGTGGTGTTCAGGAAGAACAGAAGAGCTGTAACGACATCATCGAACGAAAGGGGGCGCTTCTCATCGCCATCTGTGAAGTGCAGCTTCTTGAGGTCGTCGCTGACCTGAACGCACACCTCGCCGTTGAGGAATGCCGCACCGAGCGCCAGGTTGCGCGCGTTGCACAGTGTCGCTTCCGCCACCACGCGGGCACCCGCAGACTCGTACGCCGAACGGTCACCGTGGCCCACGTACCAGTGGGCTGAATCGGCGACGGCGCCCATGATGGCGCTCATCTTGGCGACGTTCTGCGGGCGACCCGCACTGATGATGGCGATGTAGGTCACTGGCCGGCCTTGCCGCGCGCTGCGCTCTGCCGTGCTGACTCGGTGCGCATCACGGAGCCACGAGGCACGCCGGCCAGGTGCTCCAGGAGCGCCACTGCCGAACCGTGCTGGAGCCTGTCGGCGATGCGAACCGGCCTGAAGCCCTCTCGTTCGCGCCAGAGCTCCCACCTACCGCCTGGGCGGAAGGACGTAGGGCGCTTCACACGGTAGATGGAGAACTCGCCGGCATGTGACTCGGTGTGCTCGTCGTCCCAGGAGGTGCCTTTCATGTACCCACTCCAAAGGCTGCTCTGTGCCACAGGCACCTCAGCACCACGTCAGCGGTAGACTCGTCCTCCCGGCGGTGCCACGCGACGAGCTCAGCGAACTCGGCCTTCTGCGCTACGGTCATCGTGATGATCACGTCCTTGAGGCCGCGGCTCGCCTTGGGCGCCGCCGCCTTCTTGGTGACGCGCTTGGCCGCCTGCTCGGGCGCCTCCGCGTAGCCGCCCGTGAAGTTGGCGCGCGGTGCAACGTCGCCAAGGCCCACGCGGGCGCGCAACGTCTCTTCCTCATCCAGGCTCAGGCCGGCGGGGATCATCGCCTCCAGAAGCGCGTTCTGCTCGACCATCAGAGCCCCAGCCCCTCCAGGGCGTTGACGCCCTCGGCGACCTTGATGCCCAGGCGCACGCGGGCGAGCGGACCGATGCCGAGCTCGTTGGCCAAGCGCGCCGCCATGCCGTCGTAGATGCGGATCGCCTGCGCGGTCTTATGCGGATCACGATCGGTCGTCAGGTCGGCATCCAGAAGAAGGGCGACGCGCGACCAGTACTCGAAAAGCGTGGCAACCTGATGCAGGTTCTCGTCGTTGACAGCGCGCGCAACGTCACTCGAGATGTACTGCCGATACGCTTCACGCACCTGCGGCGCCCAGTTGGCATCCGCCGGCGGGAAGTTGATCGGCTCAGTGCGCAGCGCCACACCCTCAGCGCGGCGGCGCGCAACGGCGCCGGGTGCGTTGGGGTCGGGCGTGGGGCCTGTCTTGCTCACGGCCCGTAGCCTACCGCCTACGGTAGGGGTTGAGGCAAGGCGAGAAAGAGCCCCCGATCACGTTGACCGAGGGCCTCTGCCGGGAGGTTGGGGAGTTGCTTAGGGGTGGCGGCGCTGTGCTGCGCGCACTCCATTGAGGAAGGTATGTGCCTCCTTCATGCCGAGGGCCGTGTAGATCGCGCTCCCCGAGGAGAAGTAGTCCCGATCTGCGTTCTCCTCCTTCGGGTCCGGGTCCCAGAAGAAGCGGTACCGGGTGAAGCCGTCACCAGGGGTCCAGGTCTCCACCGCCAGCCCGGCGTGGGCGGCCTTGGCGTAGAGCTCGGCGCGCCGGCTCACTTGGCCGCCGCGGCTATCAGCGCCTCCAGATGCGCGTCGTGGCCCTTGTACGCGGCGCCGCGGTTCTTGCAGGTGTGCTGCCAGTTGCCGCAGGTGCACGAGTAGTCACGGGTGCCATCGTGCTCCAGCTTGGCGGCCAGCATCCGGTGGGCCTTGACCGCGTCATCGCCAAGAGCGACGGCCAGGCGGGCGCGCACGGTGCCGGAGCCGCGGGCGGCCAGCTTGTCAGCGGGCTTCTCGGCCTGCCGCTCGGACTGCGCGCGCATCGCCTCGGCGAGCTCCTTCTTGGTCTTGGGTGCGTGCTCGCGCTTGGCGTCGTGTGCGGCCAGCGCGGCCTCGGCGTTCTCCTGCGACTGCGCGGCCTGAGCGGCGAGCTCGCTGGGGCTGAGGCGCTGGCGCTTCTCGGCCTGGTAGCGGCGATCGCGCTCGCGCTTGATCTCCTTGCGGGCCTGCTCGTCGCTCATGGCGTGCGCCTGCGTCAGGTGCAGCCCGAACGCTCCGCTGCCGCCTCGATCCCAGAGGTTGTCGCAGTGGGCGCACTTGGTGAAGGTGGTCATCTCGTTCTCCCGGTTTGATGCTGGCGGCCTCGCCGCCCTTCGGTGAACGAACCGTACCATCTACCGTAGGGCGTTGACAAGGAGTTTTCGTGTAACGGGATGGTGCCGGCCAACCTTCGGATAGGCCGTTCACTGAATCTGTCGCTCATTCGCGTGAGGCTGATGGTGGTGTGGAGCGCGTGGATTCTCCATAGTTTTGCGCCCCCGCCTGGCTCGTAGCCAGATCGCTGCGCAGGCGGGGCACCACATCGCTTCGGTGTCTTCGCGAATCGCCCTGTAGCAGGGGGTGGCTGCTCATGTTGCTGTAGGTACTACTGTGGGCATGGGTAGGCGATTCTCCCTGGGGGTAGCCTTGCATGGTGGGCCGCAGAAACGGAGCCCATCAGGAGAGCAGCATGGCTGACGAAGAGAGCACTGCCACCGAGCAGGCCACAGAGAGCAGGGAGGGCACCGAGCAGGCCACCAGTACCGCAGACCGTAGTGGTGTGCTGGCTGATGCCGAGATCGGTGAGCTGATCTATGAGGATGCCAACGTGGCTGTCCGTCAAACCGATCAGGCGTTCAACTGGTACCGGCGCGGCTAGAGCTTACCGGAGTGGCATGACAAAGGCCCCGGGCCACAGCGGTTCGGGGCCTTTGCTTTGGAAGGAAGGGCGGGCTGGGAATTACTGGTGATGGATGAGACGCCTGCCGCGCAGGACAGGGGGTGGCTGTAGCGCCTTGATTGCCTTGCTGATCCCACTACCGTGTCGCGGTCTCCGATACTTAGTGTCTCTTGGAGCTCGGTATGCCACTGCTCCCGTAGCGACTCGCGTACTGTACGCCCCACGGCGCGCCATGCTAGCGCAGTTGCCATAGCCGCTACAAGCCCGCCGACTCGGCGACCTGTATGGCTAGCTCGTAAACGGACTCGACGTCGATGAGCTCTGTGTCCAGTTGGTCGTTGAACGAGGGGGTATGGCCGAAGGGGTAGCCCTGATCGGCCATCAGTACGGCATCGAGGACGCGCTCGGCCGCAAGGTAGGGTTCGGGGACGGGAGTGACGTGGCCTTGCGGGGCGGCTAACGACGGCATGTAGATTTCTAGACCGCAGGCTTCTGCGATCGCACCGAGTGCGCAGTGACGCCCCTGCTCGTCCTTGTACTGGCCCTTGCACATGCCGCCAGAGCGAAGGATGGTGAGCCCCGATCTAAGGACATCCGTGACAGTCGTTGGCGTGTCCATGTTCACATTTCCCCCGCCAGGTAAGCGCGCCCAATGGACGTCACCCACGAGCGCGAGTAGATGCCGCTGAACGCGATGTAGCCGGCCTGCCAGGCGCGGTGGAAGGCCGCCGCGACGACGTTCAGATTGACCTCCTTGCTCTCAGCGAGCGCTGTGACCGGATTAGAGAGCGGCCAAGAGTTACGGCACGCATCCACCGCGAGCATGACGTCCTTGACGGTTATGACCTGGCTCTCGGTGCCTGTCCAGGTCATCATGCGACTGCGGGCGCGATGTGCGGCGCCTCCTTGCCCAGTAGCGCGAAGTGGATGTCCCTGGCGACGGAGGACCCGTGCAGGAGCTCGTCCCAGAGCGCTTCTGCGGCGCGTGCGGCGCGCTTGCGGTGTCCTTCCGTGTACTCGGAGCAGATCTCCTCGTAGCTCTGTTGGTACGACTCCAGTAGGTCGCCCATATGGAGAATGGCGTTCGCGTAGCGCGCATCCGCCTCGCTGGGCATGATGTGCTGGTCGCTACCGAACCCATCCACGCCGGATCGGCCGTGGGCGATGCCGATGACGGGCTGGCCGGGGAGCTTGCCGAGGCGCTCGGCGATGTCGTTGTGGTTGACGGGGGCTGCCACCTTTCTCCTCTTTCCCTTACTTCAGGGTGCTCGGGTCTTTGAACTGCCAGAACTCCCTGCCGCAACCGTCCGAGGTGCATCGCATGGCCTGGGCGCTGATGAAGCCGTCTCGGGAGCTGGCGTTCGGATTGACGACTTCGACCTTGCGACGGCCGCAGTGCGGACAGTTGGGCCGCCGGCCGCGCTGGGTCGTCCCTGGCGTGACTACCAGGCACGTTCCCCCCTTATCTCCACTCGTCACGGCTGCCTCCCGGTTCTTAGGTTTTGACTCAACGCCGCGCAGTATGGCCTACCTCCGGCAGTAGTGCAACCCCCTACACCAGGGCGTTACAACGGGGCCGCGGCTAAGTGGCAAGTGGCCGGGTAGGTAGTAGTGGAGTTAGAAGGGGTGTCTGAGCTAGGGAGATTGATGAAGGTAATAACTTGTTCACTTCCTCACACTCTCAGGAGGCACCTGGCGACTTAGCCCTTCTGTGAGCTCGACCTGAGCTCAGCCAAGTCGCCGTAAGTCGACAGGCGCTGAGCGTGTAAGTGGCCGGGTAAGTCGACAGGTACACGGATTTGTTACCTGGCGACTTAGAGGCTAAGCCGACAGGTGCCACCTGGCGACTTGGCGACGCTACCCGGCCACTTACCCGTCGGCTTAGCGGGTAGCGCCAACCCCTACCGAAGGGGGTAAGGTGCGGCCGTGATCTACGAGCCCTTCACCCGACCCGGCGCCCGCGGTACCGCGATCACCTACTACGGTCCCGGCAAGCGGTGCACCGACCCCCAGCCTGGCGATGTGTTCCTGTGGCATGGGCCCGGACCGATCGACAAGCTGATCCGGTTCGGCGAGCGCCTGCGCTACGGGCGCGCGTTCTCCTACTACAACCATGCCGGCCTGTTCGTGAGCGCCGACGGCTCGGTGGTAGAGGCCGGCCTGCGCGTCATGCATCATCACATCAGCGCGCACGATGGCGACGAGTACGCCGTGGTGCGGTTGCGTGGTGAGCCGATCGATGTCCCGAAGTGGGCGATCGCGGCTGCGAATCTCACGCTCAACGCGTTGACCTACGATCGCGGCGTCAA
>CAYYCB010000035.1:0-4640 GCA_964469715.1 uncultured Ktedonobacterales bacterium
GTTAGCGTGCAGAATCCGAACAACTACTACCTGCGGGTCTTCATCCCGATGTGAGGCATAGTGTAACCGTCGGGCACGTCCTCTTTCGCATGAGCCGCTTGCCGCCGCATGTGTGGGAGGACGTGCCTGTATGGCGCGCGCGTGATCGTCCTCATCCTCTCGCGCGAGTCGCCCGCTCATCGACGCGCTGAACGACGCCATCGACGCCGTGCTGACGGGGACGGGCATCAACCCACTATTGCCCGCGTCCGGTCTCGCCAACTCCGAGTTCTGTATGCATCGGTAGCGGGTGAGGAAGCTCCGAGAAAGTCACACGCCGGGGGGGCGCTGAATAGGTGTGACGTAGCTCACAACACGAGGCACGCTTCCATGCGTTGTATGTACTGGGAGCGTAATCGTGTGCACTACGAGCGTAATCCGCCCGCTCAGTGGCACATCGCCGGCGCGCTCCCCTCAACGTGGAGGAGGAGCCTCATGCCCTCGTGCAGACTCGCATCTCGACCCTTGGCCCTTTTGCTGACCGTCCTCTCCGCCGTGCTGACCTTGACGACCGCCTGTGCGAACGGCACTACCCGCGCCAGCACGGCGACGACGAGCCCCACCGCGACTTCGACGCTCCCCACCTCCTCCCAAGTCACGGCGTACGTCGGGGCTGGCGACCACGTGTATGCGCTCGACGGGCATACCGGCACGGTCAAGTGGACGTATGTCACGGGGCACGGTGTCGGGGCTGGCGGCATCGATTCCGTCACGGTCGCGGTAGGCACGGTCTTCGTCCATGGCACCGGTGCCGACACCAATGGGCAATCCACGAGGGGGATCTACGCGCTGGATACGACCACCGGCAACCTTCGCTGGACGCTATCCCCCGCCGCAGACCAACTGGGCGGACCATCAGCACTCGGAAGCGCCAAGCCAATCGCGGTCGTCGGTGGCCTGGTCTATCTGTTCGCTCCGGGCAGTCAGGTGCCAAGTGGCGTCTACGCCGTCGATCTCGCAACCGGCAACATCGTTTGGAGTGCCAACACCTTCGGGGCGTCGATGGCAAGGGTAGACAGTCGGGCCGTCTATGTCACCCAGTTGCTCGGGGGGTCGAGTGCGCAAGGGCCAACCGATGAGACGCTCACCGCGTTTGACCGCAGGACTGGCGCACAACTCTGGCAAGTGCATAGCTTGAGAGGAGAGGTGCTCTCCGGAAACGTTCTTTACGCAACTTCTTTCAATGCTGGCGATTCTTCGTCGACGAGTTCACCCTCGACCCTTTCCGCCCTCGACACCGCGACGGGCACAGCCATTTGGACGAAGCCTCTGGTTGGCGATGCATCCTTGCAACTCATCGACATGACGCTCTATGTCGCAGACCAGTCTGGCGTCTCCGCCCTCGACCCTGCGACGGGCCAAGAGCGATGGCACCACGACACGCCGGGATCCCTGTCCGGGAGCACTGGCATCGACGGGGACGGCGCGACGCTGTGCCTCGGATATCGCGACCAGAGCACCGCGCATATGATCGGTGTCGACGCCGCGACGGGCGCGCAGCGCTGGATACAGGATGTTCCTGCGCCGACAGGTGGATATGGCGGTAGCAGTGGGTCCGGAGGCGGCGCCTGCTATGCCCGCATGGATCAGCCCAGTACCAGCGGCAGCATGCTCCGCCGTGTGGATGCCGCGACGGGGACCACGAGCTGGACCGTCGACACGGGCGGACAGGTGGCCGGCCGGCTCTACATCCTTTCGGATGCCATCGTCACAGACACCTCTCACGGCCAGCACAATATGGTAGTGAAGGCGCTCTCCGTCGCGGACGGCTCGACGCTGTGGCAGTTCACCCCTGACGTGGATTTTCCGGGGGAACTCACCGTGGGGTGACTCTGGGACGTGCGGCCCTGGCGCGCAGCGGGTACGCTTGAGAAAGGAGGCGTCGCTGGCACGACGATGGGCGCCGTGCAGCGGAGATACCCCAGGAGACATGGGCGATGGATGTGAATCTCGATCAGGTTGAGGTGAAGGACAACGCGGCGGCGCACAGGTATGAAGCGCACGTCGGAGAGCATACGGCGTTCATCGAATATGAGCGTGAGGGCGATCGCATCACGCTGATTAGCACGGAGGTGCCGCACGAGCTGGAAGGTCGCGGCCTGGCGGGGAAGATGGCAAAGGTGGCGCTGGACGACGCCCGCGCGCACCATCTGGCCGTCATCCCGATCTGCTCCTATATCCAGACTTACATCCGTCGCCACCAGGAGTATGCCGACCTCGTGCCCGCCGAGCAGCGCGAGGAGCTGCTTCGCGGCTAGCGAGGAACGTATGGCCGTCGCGAACTGAGGAGCAATCCAGGGAGCGCTGTGGCTGTGACAGAAGCATAGATGCCACCCTGGAGTAGCCCCGCCGCAAGCAGAACCGGCGCGATGTCACTGCGCACGATCATCACCGGGCCATAGACGAGCCAGAGCAGCAGGCTCGCGGCCCCCGATCCCGCCGCGGCGCCGAACACGCTGGCGGCGATCCACCATCCGGCGCCGCGAAACTCTGCGCGCAGGAGAGCGTATTGACAGACGCCGAGCAGCAGACCGGCGAGTGCCCCGGCGAAAAGGCCGTCAGCCAGCTCTGCGACGAATGTTGCGCCCGGCGTGAAGAAGCCAGCGCTGAGAAGGCCGAAGAGCAGGGCGGTCGCGAGCGCCGCGACGACCGTTACCAGCGCCCAGCCCCGCGCATCCACCGCCGAGCGGCGCAGGATGAACTCTTGCGCGACACCCAGGAACAGGCCGGAGATGAGCCAGCCAAGGCAGGCGAGCCAAAGGACTCCGGAGAGCTCCGCCGTCACCATGCCGGCCAGCGCGCCGGCCGCCACCCACCAGAACCTATGTGCGCCTGCCCAGGCGCGCGTCTCCGCCCTTGGCATGCTTGCCGCCCGCATCCTCGCTCCTTCCTGCTCTGCGCCTTTCCCTCATATGGCGCTGCCTGGGCGGAAGAGCACGTCGTAGGCCAATCCATCTCTAAAGTGATCGCGAGCCGCGCGCATTCCTTACGCTCCAGCGTTCTGCAACACACTTGTGCCGCAATTAGGTGTATGGTGGAGCATCTTCGCGCCGCCGATGACGGGTGTGGCGCCTGGCAAGAGTGGGAGGCGACAGCGATGGCGACGGTGCGCGTGGAGCGAGACGGGCCGGTGACGACAGTGATCCTCAGCCGGCCTGAAGCACGCAATGCGGTGGACCGCGCGACGGCTGACGCGCTCGCTGAGGCGTTCCGGACGTTCGACGGTGATCCCGAGGCGCGCGTGGGCCTGCTGCACGGCGAGCACGGACATTTTTGCGCCGGAGCCGATCTCAAGGGCATCGCGCAGGGGCGCGGCAACCGTATCGAGCCGGAGGGCGATGGCCCGATGGGGCCGACGCGCCTTCTGTTGAGCAAGCCTGTCATCGCCTCCATCGCGGGCTATGCCGTTGCCGGTGGTCTGGAGCTCGCGCTCTGGTGCGACCTGCGCGTCATGGAGGAGGATGCCACGCTCGGCGTCTTCTGCCGTCGCTGGGGTGTCCCGCTGATCGATGGCGGCACGGCTCGCCTGCCACGGCTCATCGGCCTCTCGCGGGCGCTCGATCTCATCCTTACGGGACGACCCGTCGCTGCGGACGAGGCGCTGGCGATGGGCCTGGTGAATCGCGTCGTGCCGCGCGGGCAGGGACGGCCGGCGGCGGAAGCGCTCGCCCGCGAGCTCGCCGTTTTCCCGCAGGAGTGCCTACGTAACGACCGCCGCTCGACCTACGAGCAGGGTGACCTGACCTTTGATGAAGCGATGGCGAACGAGTTTCGCCTGGGCATGCGCTCGCTGGCGGCCGACGGTATAGAGGGCGCGGCACGGTTCGCTGGCGGCGCGGGGCGCCATGGGAACTTCGGAGGATGATGCGGAGCGGCAGCCTCGATAGTTGAATGGTGCGCCTCATCTCAGCGCAAGTGCGTGCATCCTGCCTGTCGATGTCCCCCTTTTAGAACAGCAGTGGCGGGATCACGAACGTCGCCAGCGCCGTTACGCCCAGTAGCACGGCGTATGACCGGCGTGGCCAGGGGGCGAGGTCGCAGGTTACCACCACGCCGAGCACGGCGACCGGGGCCACCAGACGGGCCGAGGCCCACGTTCCCTCCCATTCGTGGGCAGCGGTCATAGTGGTGAGCGCCGCGGTGATCAGCACGACGAGCGGGACCGGGTCCGCGAGCAGCGCGCGGATTCCTCGCTGCCATATCCATGCGAGCGCGACAAGCCCCGCGCAGATCAGCGGGACCGCGACGAAGACGATCATGTCCCCAAACTCTGGCTGGGAGCGCTGCGCCCAGAGGCCAGCGAGGGGCAGATGCAAGCCGCGCGTGGTCGCGAAACTGCCTTCCAGGCCCCAATGGCCGAAGATGACTCGCAATACTGCCTGCCAGATGACGAATGGCCCGAGTGCGACGCTCAAGAAGAGCGCCACTGCACCCCATTGGCGGCGAGCCAGCCACGGAAGCACGAGCAGCGGCAGGACGAACACGAGCTGTTCCCGCGTCAGTGCGGCGGCTGCGACTGCGGCGGCGCTCCAAAGCGGACGCTCTCTCCGCAGAAAGTAGACGGCCAGCACCGTCCACAACACGGCGTAGGGGTCGGCGAG
>CAYYCB010000035.1:4740-18344 GCA_964469715.1 uncultured Ktedonobacterales bacterium
TCCGCAGAAAGTAGACGGCCAGCACCGTCCACAACACGGCGTAGGGGTCGGCGAGGTCACGCAACAATCCCTGCAGCTCGCCGAAGAAGAGTGCTGCCGTGGCACCTAGCCAGCGTGACGCGCCCGCCGCGACGCAAAGCTGCCCCACCACTGCCGCCGTGAGCACGATGCTCGCGAAGTCGATGGCAAAGAGCGCGAAGTGCAGCGCGTCAGGATTGCCCAGAGAGAGGAGGCGGGCGGTCATAGGGTAGAGGATGCGCTCCTCGCGCAGCGGCGACGCATCGAGCGGACAGGCGGCGTGATCGTGGGCGCAGATGCCGATCACACCTGGATCCTGCGCCATGTAGTAGTAAAATTGGCCGTCGTAGCCCGAGATCGGCACGGCGTCGGCCTCGTCGCCGATCCGCGCGGCCCAGAAATGGCCGAGATCGTTGAAGGCCAGCCAGATGGGCACGGCCGAGACCGACTGGCGTACGCCCCACTGACGCGAGTCGAAGCCGAAGCGTATGTAATACACCCACGCCGTGAGGATCAGCGCCAGCGTGACGACAGCCGCGGGCGCGACGGTGCGCGGCCACGCGGAATCGGCGAGCCACCGCAGAGAGAGCTGGCCCCAGTGCCGGAGCCGTGCTCCTCCCGGCAGCCGGATGCCTAACCTGCTCGGACCTGTTGCCTCTCGCGGCCACGTGCTCACGAACGCTCCCTCCCGTCGGCGCAGGGACGATTCGCGCGCAGCGAAGTCCCCGCCAATTGCGCTGGCTTTCACACCGAGGGAGCGGGGGAACCGCACGTCTCGTTCCAGCGGCGGTTGTGGAGATCAGCCGGGACTGGCGTCAGCTACAGATCCGGCAGACACCAATCAATCTCTTGTGTGTCGGTGGCGCGCAGCGCAGCGTTGATGCGAGAGAAGGGGCGGCTGCCGAAGAAGCCGTTGCGTGCGGAGAGCGGAGAGGGATGTGCCGACTGGATGATGGTGTGGCGCGAGACGTCGATCAGCGTAACTTTTTTCTGGGCGTAGGCGCCCCAGAGCACAAAGACCACCGGATTAGGTTTCTGGCTCACAGCGCGGATGACGGCGTCGGTGAAGCGCTCCCAGCCGCGATCCTTATGCGAGTTGGGTTCATGCGCCCGAACCGTGAGCACCGCGTTCAACAGGAGCACCCCCTGCTTGGCCCAGGGGACCAGGTACCCGTTGTTGGGAAGTGGGCAGCCAAGGTCATCGCGCAACTCCTTGAAGATGTTCTTGAGCGAGGGCGGCGGTTTCACGCCTGGGCGCACGCTGAAAGCCAGGCCATGTGCCTGCCCTTCGTCATGGTAGGGGTCCTGGCCGAGCACGAACACCCGCGCCGAATTAAAGGGTGTCAAGCGTAAGGCGTTGAAGACGTCCGCCTCGGGAGGGAAGACCGTGTGGGTCTCACGCTCGCCCGCCAGGAAGCGCTCCAGCGCCGCGAAATAGGGCTGCTCGGTCTCGCTGGCCAAGATAGGGCGCCATGCGGGGGGAAGCTCCAGGGCCACAGTCATGTCCTCTCTATATGTGCGGCTCAGCAGAATATGTACCCCACGCCTGTTTGCGTATCAGGGGCGGGCGACGCCGGAGAAGCGTTAGGCAGAATCATTCCTCGCACTTCGCGCCGAGACTCAAACGCAACGTACAGCAATCTCCCAAGGCGCTGGCATCTCCGCTGCCAGATGTCGCGATCATCCGCGCCGTGACGGCGCGGTGACCTCTTACCAGGGACAGCCAACCCGTGGAGCGAGGGGGTGTTTTACTTTGCAGTCTGGCATCTTTCGGCGTCATCGTGGCCAGGGCCTCGTCGAGTATGCGCTCATCATCCTCTTCGTCGCCCTCGTGGTGGTGGCTACGCTGGCCCTGTTCGGGCCGCAGATCGCCTCGATCTTCCCGCACGCCAGCAGCGCGCTCTAGGGTTCCTGCCGGGCGTCGTATAAGATGTTGGGTGGGCCGTCCGCGTTCGTGAGCACCCGGCCCTGGCCGCACCTGCCCCAGGGGGGAGGCCGTTCGACAACTCACATTGATTCCGCAGCGCTCCCCAGTTGCTTCACCAGCTTCACGCTCTCTTCGCGGTACCCTAGCGCCGCGTAGAAAGAGCGCGCCCGCGCATTGGCAGCGCCCGTCTCCAGCACGACTAAGCCATAGCTGTGCTCTCCGGCCCACGTCTCTGCCGCGGCCATCAGCGCCTTTCCTATGCCGCGTCCTTCCGCGCTTTCGGCCACGGCAAGCTCCCCCACGTATGCCTGCTCCTTGCCAGTGAAGTTGATGTTGTGCCCAACTGTGACGAAACCGAGCAACCTGCCGTCGGCGTCTTCAGACACTAACACCGCGGCACGCTCCCCGATGGTCGCGAGATCCTCGTTGATGAAACGCCCCATCACTGCGGCCATCTTGTCACTGTCGCGCCAGGGAGCGACGCCAACTGAGAGCCTGGGCACAAGGCTCAGTACGAACATCCGATCCGCCGGCTCGTATGGGCGGACGCGGATGGGGTATCGAACGCCGTTGACGGCCATCTCTACGCTCCCCTCCATCTCTCGTCACGCATGCGATTGCGCGCACCGACCACATCCTACAACAAGCGTGCTTTTTAATATCGGCCGCGCGCTTTTCATCGGTGCATTTGCATCGTGCCGGGATGTGTCGTGGCGCGGTGCATGCGGCAGGAGGCAAGTGGGAGAGGGAGGCAACCGCCCGACTTGGCATGCGCGTTGCACAATGCCTACGGCGATGCCAAACAAGGAGCGGTAACAGCCACATGTCGAATGCAAGCGTGCTGCTGCATCTTGAAGGACACGAGATCGGCGGCTGCCGCCTGCTCCAACGCTTGGGCGCAGGTGGGATGGGTGAGGTCTATTTGGCCGAGCAGGTGACGCTGGGCAACCGTCGCGTCGCCGTCAAGATTGTGCGCGCCAACGACGAGACTCCGGGTGAGTTTCAGGATGCCGCGCAGCGTTTCCTCCATGAGGGACAGCTACTGGCGCAGCTCGCGCACCCCAACATCCTGCCAGTGCACGACAGCGGAGTGGATGGTGACTACCTCTATCTCGTCATGGAGTACGCTCCAGACGGCTCGCTGAAAGACGCCGTTCGCGGGCATGGCGCGAATCCACTCCGGCCCCCCGTTGATTCCGAGCAGGTGGGCGACGTCGTCGGCCAGATCGCGGCGGCCCTCCAGCACACGCATGATCGTGGCATCGTCCACGGCGACGTCAAGCCTGGCAATGTGCTCGTGCGAACGGAGGAAGGTGGGCGCAGGCGTCTGTTGTTGGCGGACTATGGCGTGGCGCGCGACATGGAGGCGACGGTCGAGTGGAACAATGTCACAGGCACCGTCGCGTACATGGCGCCCGAGCAGTTCAGCGGATTGTTTTCTCCGGCCAGCGACCAGTATGCCCTTGGTGTCGTCGCCTATCAGCTCTTAACGGGACATACCCCCTTTTCCGGCAACTTTGCCGAGCAGATGCGCGGCCATCTGGTCTCTCCGCCGCCGCCGCTACGCGCGTTGAATCCCGCCGTGTCGCAACGTGTTGCGCAGGTGATCAATCGGGCGCTCGCCAAGCGCCCTGAGCGCCGTTGGCCCTCCGTCCAGGCATTCGCCGACGCGCTCGATGCCGCGTTGCGTGCGGAGGACGAGACAACCGTCCTCGGCTTTCTCACCGGGTGGGACATTACACGAGTCGCGCGGCGTCGCGACGCCAACCTGCCAGTCGCGCGCGCGATGGTCGTGGGCGGCGAACCGACGACACCCGGCCCTCTGGCAGGGGCGCATCCATACCGACAGAGAACGGACCATATACGCTTCGGTGTCGTCGCCCTCAGCGCGGCATTGCTGCTTGTCGCCGCAGTGGCGGCATTCGGCGTGAAACTTCCCGGTGGCGCGACTACACTGCCCGGCCGGGCCGAGACGCAGGACCGCGCGCAATTCCAACCCACGCAGAATACGACCCCGATTCCTGAGCGTCCCACCGTCTCGCCGAATGTGACTGATACGGCGACCACGCCGACGGCGACACCGACCACCATTCTTGATGCCTCCTCCGGCGACGCGTTCGCTGTGGAGAGACTCGACATGCCCCGCGCCGTCACGCCGGGTGACGTGCTCACCGCCACGCTGACGCTGCGCAACACCGGGACGACCGCCTGGTCCGATGCGACGGGATATCACCTCGCCTGCGATGCTGTGCGCCCGCATCCCTCCGGCTCAACCTGCCCCACAGGTCTGGCGGCTTCCCTCGGCAATTACGTGGTCGGGCCGGGGCGCACCGTCGCCTTCATACTTACCCTGATCGCACCTACCCGCACAGGCGCCTACAATGCCTGGGTGACAATGGCGCGCGGAACCGCGGAATTTGCCTCCTCTCCGGTTGCCATCTCCTACACTGTGCGCGTCCCCCCGACGCCCACCGCCACTGCTATGCCCACCGCAACGGCAACGCCCTCTCCTACACCGACGTCCACCGCAACACCTACCCCAACAGCGACGCCGTCGCCAACACCGTCGCCAACACCTACCCCGACTGACACGTCCACACCCTCTCCCACGCCCAGCCCGGACAGCACATTCGCCAGCAGCACTTAATAGGACCTCCGGAGTCCTGGCAAGTGACCGCCCTATGCCGCGCGACTGGTATAGTCTCTGACGGGGCGGCGGAACGTCCCTCGTCGGGAGTCCCCTGGCAGCCGTCCCTTCACGGAAGCATGAGGCCGCAGGGCTACCAGTAGGACATGCCACATGAATCTTCTGAATGCGGGCCTGCTGTTCGTGGCCGCGCTGATCGCGGGAGCGTTGAACGCCGTGGCGGGTGGAGGTAGCTTTCTCTCGTTTCCTTCCCTCATCTTCGCTGGTGTGCCGCAAGTGCCTGCCAATGCCACGAACACTGTCGCGCTGTGGCCCGGCACACTGGCCAGCGTCGGCGCGTACCGGCGCGAGCTAGGCGCACAGCGCCGCGAGTTAATCCTGCTTGGGCCGACGAGCCTGATAGGTGGGTTGGTGGGAGCGATTCTGCTGCTGCTGACGCCGGAGAACGCCTTCCAAAGACTGCTGCCGTATCTGTTGCTGATGGCAACGATTGTGTTCATTCTCGGCCCTCGCGTCACAGCATGGGTGCGCGGACGCTCCAAGCGCGCTGTGGGTCTGGAGGCCATCAATGCGCGTCCCCCCCTGCGGACGCTCGTCGTCATCAGCATGGCGCAACTGGCTATCGCGATCTACGGTGGCTATTTTGGCGGCGGCATCGGCATCCTGATGCTGGCTACACTCGGGTTGATGGGCATGGAGAACATCCATGAGATGAATGCTCTCAAAACTGCCCTAACGAGCCTCATCAACGGAATCGCGGTCGTCACCTTCATCATCGCGGGCGCCGTCTTCTGGGCACAGGCGCTGCTGATGATCGTAGCCGCCATCATCGGCGGCTACGGCGGCGCGGCCTATGCTCGCCGGCTCGATCCAAAGCTCGTGCGAGCCTTTGTCATCGTCATCGCCATCTCGATGACGACCTACTTCTTCATCTTCCGGCGCGGGTAGCCGGCGGTCGGGCTGCGACCCGCTATTGGCTGGCGCAGGGCGGATTGCGAAGGCTCTCTCACTCCCCCAGAGGCCTACGGTCGTCCGCCTGCCTGCGCCAAACCATGCTAGAAGCGCCGCTGCGACTGCACAGGGCGCTGCTGCGGAGGCTTCGTCGCTTCGGGAGCCGGCGCGGGCTTGGGGCGTTTCGCCTCCATCCAGGCGGTGTAGCCGCCCTCGAAGCTGCGCAGGTCGCCGTCGCGCACCTCGACAATGCGGTCGGCGATGCGATCAAGGAAGTAGCGGTCGTGCGAGACGACCACCACGGTACCCGCATAATCCTCCAACGCGGCCTCTAGCACCTCCGAAGAGTCGATGTCGAGATGATTCGTCGGCTCATCCAGGATCAGGCAGTTGGCGTTGCTGAACATCAGCAAAAGGAGCTGCAAGCGGCTGCGCTCGCCTCCAGAGAGCGTCCGGATGGGCTGGCGCGACTGCTCATACGTGAAGAGAAACTTGCCGAGCTGGGCGACCGCCTGCGACTCCGTATAGGCGCGCGCCGCGCGCACGAGGTCGAGCGGCGTGGCATCGGGGTCGAGTGTTTCATGGCCCTGTGCGAAGTAGCCAACGGCGATGCTGGGGCCAATCCAGCGTGTCCCGCTCGCCGGCTCAAGCTCGCCGGTCAGCAGCTTCGCCAGCACGCTCTTGCCAGCGCCGTTCTGCCCCACGAGGCCCACGCGCTCGCCGCGACGAACCTCCAGGTTCACTCCCAACAAGACGATGTCTTCGTCGAAGGCCGCGGTGACGTCGCGAAGCTCGATCACTTTCTGGCCGCCGCGCTCCGCCGCGTGTAGCCGCAACGCCATCGTTCGGCGTGTCAGCACGGGCTTTTCGACCTTCTCCATCGCGTCGATCTGCCGCTGTTTGTTACGTGCCTGCTTGATATGCCGCTCGTCAACGACGATGCTCGCCCAGAGCTTGAAGCGCGCGATAGCTTCTTCCAGACGAGCGATCTCCTTCTGCTGCGCGACGAAGAGCTGCTGCTGGCGGAGCAGCTTCACCTCGCGAGCGAGCGTGTACGCGGAATAGTTGCCCGGCCAGAGTGTGACTGAGCCACCGTCGAGCTCTGCGATCTCCGTCACTGTCTCGTCCAGGAGATAGCGGTCGTGAGAGACGAGCACGACGGCGCCGTCGAAGGTCCGGATGAACCCTTCCAGATGCTCTCGATGCGGCAGATCAAGATGGGTCTCCGGCTCATCCAACAGCAGGAGATCCGGACGTTTCGCCATGCATGCCGCGAGCGCGACGAGCTTGCGCTGCCCCCCACTCAGCGCTGCCATCGGCAGCAACATGTCGTCGTCGGTCATCCCCAATCCGCGTAAGTGGCTGCGTGCCTCACCCTCCGCGCCTGGGCCGCCCAGCGCCTCGAAGCGCGCCAGGAGCTGTTCCTGTCGGGCAAGCACACGCTCGATACGCCTCAAGTCCGCGCTCACGGCGGGATCGGCCAGCTCGACTTCGCAGCCGGCGAGCTGCGCTTCGATCTCCTCAAGGTCCGGGCGCGCGGCTCGCAGGATGTCGAGCGGTGTGCGCTCATCGCCGGGGATGTGCTGCGGGAGGTAGGCGACGCGCAATCCCTTGCGGAAGACGATCTCTCCAGTGTTGGCGTCTTCCAGGCCGGCGAGGATCTTGAGCAAGGTGGACTTGCCAGCGCCGTTCGGGCCGACGAGGCCGAGGCGGGCGCGCTCGTCCAGGGCGAGGTCGAGCCCGTTGAGGATGTGCCGTCCTCCAAAGGACTTGGTGACACCATTCAAGCTGGCGATAATCATGAGTTGTTCCCCACTGAAAGGCGCTCGCGGCAGACATTGCCGAGGCGCGATGGCGGCGGATCGGATTCTGTGGAGACGCCAGCACAGGGGGAACGGCGCGGCGCACAGGGCGCGACAGGATACAAAAAGGCCGTGGACCCTGCACTGGCCCACGGCCGCCGCTGTGACGATGTCGTCTTGAGGCTAGGCCTCGTCGAGCAAGCAAGCTGCAAATGGGCGCAGTACGACTAGGACCACGGCGAAATCGCTGCCGTTGGTGATCCCGTACAAGCTGTAGTCGAAGCTGCTGGAGACCATTCGCGGATACCTCGTGGCGCTCTGGATATGACGCGCCAGGCCGAAGGGTAGCATGCTCCGCGGCGAAAGTCAACGACTGGGGCGCGGGAGCTGTGGAGGCGGTCGCGCGTGCCCATATCGTCCCATCATTCCTAGCCCGCTTGCCTCACGCTTCCCGCCACGGTTGACCACCTCCCTTACCTCCCGCATACTTGCTTCTGAGCCGCCAGTTGACGAATGTAGGCGCTCATATTGTTCAGTTGAGGGAGGCACCCATGGCCGCGACGGTCCATTCCCGCACCAAGGATCACTGGTCCCTGCGCCTGCGCGTCCAGCGGCCCGGCGGCATTCCCCCTGTGGTGCTCGTGCTCGCCGCCATCCAGACACTCCTTCTCGCGCTGACGGCCTCCTCGCTCGCCACCGGCGGCGGCATCTACGGCTGTACCAGCGCCTGCGGCACAGCCGACGAGCCCGCGACGCCTGCGCTCGCCGTCTTCTTCGGCATGGCGATGCTGGTACTTCCGCTGGTGATCGGCGCGCTCTGCGAGGCGTGGCAGCTCGGCGTTGCTTTCGCCGTCCTTCCATGGTTTCCCGCGCTGCTGATCGCCACCAATGCGCTGCTCGCCCCCACCAACACCATCGTCCCACCGACCGCGGCGAAGGGCACGCAGCCGGCCGTTCCCTACCCCACGAGCCACTTCGGTCCGCCCTTCTGGCTCGACACGGCCCACCTGCCTATCCTACTCTTCTCGCTCGCCTTCTTCGCGCTACTCGGATGGCTCGGTTGGGTGATCGGCTCCGCCTTCCGCGACGCCTGAGCCGCTCCTTCCTCCAGTTGCCCTACACAAGCGCGCAATTCGCGACGTTCGGCGCGACGCTGGCACAACCCGCGCATTAGCTCCCCGCGCAAGTGGATGATCCACGTGGAGGAGTTGACATGGCGCGGTTCCATCGCGTGCCGTACGTCGGCGCGCAAGCCTATTCCCTCTCGCAGTGCCTGAAGATGGCACTGGACTATCGCGGCGATAGTTATGCCCTGGAGTATCTGGAGTGCGTGAGCACACGCCCCTTCGGCTTCAGCTATCGCCGCGAGGCAGAACGCGCCGTCTTTGCGGGCAGCGCCCTAGACGCCGATATCGCCGCCCAGCGGCTACTCCATCTCCTCGGGTATGGGCATACGCACCAATCCTTCGCTAGCGCGAGCGCTACGCTGGAGGCGCTCACCCTGGCCCTCGATGACGGCCCCGTGATCGCCGGCCCCCTCGACGGCGCGCTGCTGCCGTATACGCGTGAGCGCAGCACCCCTATTGAGCATGCCGTAGTGATCCTCGGGCTCGACGGCGACCACGTCATCGTGAACGACCCTCTCGGCTACGTCTCCATGCCGGTCCCGTTGAGCGACTTCCTCCCCGCGTGGCGAGCGGCGTCGCTACCCGGTGTTCGCCCGTTCGCACTCTGGCAGATCGGCGCCCGTGGCGCCGTGCCCGATCCGCTGGCCGTCGCGCTCCAAGCGCTGAACCTCGCGGCGACGAGCCTGCGTCGTGCCCACCACATGACCAGCACTGGCAGCGCCACGCTCTATGGTCCCGAAGCGTTGCGTGCGTTGGCGCGCGACACGCTCGCAGGCACATGTCACGACTGGCTTGCGGGTCCAGCGGCGTCAACGTGGCCAGCCGCCGCCCAACATGCCGCCGACCGCGCGGACTTCCTGCGGCACGCCCCGTGTGCTAACGACAAGCTGCGGCGCGCAGCCACCATCTCACAGGGGCAAGCCGTACTCTATGGCCGTGCTCAGCTCGCCACCCTCCAGGGCGACCGCCAGGCCCTCGCCGAGACCCTGATGGGCCAGGCGCATGAGGAGGAGCAATTTGCCGTCACGCTCGAAGACGGTGTCCAGCTTGCCCGACAACGACACGCTTCTCGCCCCACGCCTGCCAGCGGCCCTCTCCTCACCGCACGCGCCGGCTAGACCGGCGGCTCTCCGCGGTTGTGTTCAGTCCTTCGCATCTCGCGCATCCCTTGATACAATGCCCATGCCTTTGTGAGAGCAGCGGGGAGCGTGCGGTGAGGAGACGGACCATGCACGACACGAAAGCTCGGCCACTTCCGAGTAGGCGCCGCCGGATGCCGCGTCGACGCACAGCCTTCCTGATAGCGTTGGCTTTCGTGCTCGTCGCTGGGCTCCTCGGGATTGCGAGCGGTCTGATCCAGGCGTTGTTTCAGCGGGCCCAGGTGCACGTCGAGCATATGTTCACTGGCCCGACCACGGTGCATCTCCCAAAGGGTTTCCATATCGCCACCTATGCCGACGGTCTGGAGAACCCCCGCTTCTTCACCTTCGGACCCGCCGGCACGCTCTACGCCACCGAGCGTTCCGGCGACATCGTCGCGCTCGCCGGCATGGATACGCACGGCAAGGCCGCGCGCCGCATCATCATCGCCAGCGGCTTCTTCGACCCCACAAGCGTCGTCTATGCGGGCGGTGCGCTCTATATCGGCGAACAGACACGTGTAACGAAGCTCACCCTGTCTCCAAGTGGCGGTGTCGCTCGCAGGGACGTGCTCGTGGACGACTTGCCCAAGGGTGGCAGCCACGTCACGCGTACTGTGCTGCTCGGCGCCGACGGCAAGCTCTACGTCTCCATCGGCTCGGATTGCAACAACTGCGTCGAGAGTGAGCCGCATCGCGCCACCGTTTGGCAATACAATGCCGACGGGAGCGGCGGCCATGTCTACGTCCGTGGCCTGCGAAACGCCGTGGGCATGGCGACAAATCCCTGGACCCATGAGATCTGGGTCACGAACAACGGGCGCGATCTGATGGGCGACGATACACCGCCCGATACGATCTATGCCCTGCGCGACGGCGCGAACTATGGCTGGCCGCGCTGCCAAGCGGGCGACATCATCGACCCCGATCTCGGCCACCCCGGCGACTGCAACGGTGTCGAGCAGCCTCTGGTAAAGATGCAGGCGCATTCGGCCCCGCTCGGCCTGACCTTCTACAATCCGGCCACCGCCCCGTCAGGCCATGACGGCGAGCAGCCCTTCCCCGCGAGCTATCGTGGGTTCTTCGTCGCCTACCACGGCTCCTGGAATCGCACCATCCTAACTGGCTACAAGGTCGTCTTCATCCCGCTGGATTCCAGCGGTCATGTTGCCGGGCCGCCGAGCGACTTCGCCACCGGCTGGCTCATGAACGCCGCCGTCAACGGTCGCCCCGTAGGCGTCGCCTTCGGCCCCGACGGCGCGCTCTACGTCAGCGATGACAAGACAGGCATGATCTACCGCATCTGGTATCAACCGTAGATTCTCGTGCCGCCGAGCGGCCGGTTCCATACGCATCCGCGCCCCCTGAGGTCAGCATCCTTGCCGGCTCCAACCATCTCGCAGACGACGGGAGCAGCCCACGCCCGTCCAGGCGTGGGCTGCTCTCACGCAAACAAGTGAGCGTCGAATGCTATATGTTATTGATCGTCGCGCGGCTCGCCCGTCGTCGGGTCGAGGAAGAGCTTGCCAGCGCGGTGATCGTGGAAGTTGAAGAGGTTATCGAGCGACCCCGCGTAGGCGTCGAAAGACTGATTGCCGATGCGGCCGAGGCGCCAGTTGTCCTCGATGAAGCGCAGGACCGAGCTCTGGTCGGTCACCGAGGAATCCACGGAGTTCACGCGCGCGAACGGCGAGATCACCAGCAGCGGCAGGCGCGGGCCATAGCCACAGCGATCCTGGTAAGCGCCGGCCTTGGCCGTGCCGCATGCGCCCGGCGCGCTGAGGGCGTCGTAGGCCGGATCGCTGGACTGGCTGACAATCGGGCCCATCTGGTGATCGTACCAACCGTCGGAGTCGTCATAGGCGATGATGACCGCCGTGTTCTCCCAGAACTTGGATTTCTCCAGCCGGTTGATGGTGTCTACCAGGAAGTGCTGCTCGTCAAGTGGATCGGAGTAGCCAGCGTGGCCGTCCTGATAGGCAGATGCCTTGAGGAAGCTCACCGCGGGTAGGTTGTCGGCGTTGAGGGCATTCTCGAAGTCGCTGAGGTCGTACTGATGGTTGGCCTGGTCGGTTTTACCGATCATCTCGGCCGAGGTCGGCGGCAGGTGGTGCGGGTTCGCGGTGGACTGATAATACTGGAACGGCTCGTGGTGCGGGATGTAATCCGTCACCTTGGCGCCGCCGATGTTCTGATGGTTCGAGCCGCAGACGGCTTTGCTCGTGTCCGTCGCGGGCGCTGTCGGCTTGAAACCGCCCTGGAACCAGCCCCAGGTGATGTCGTGCTGGTTGAGAAGGTCTCCCACGTTCGTGCCGGACATCGTGATGGTATTCGTCCCGGTATAGCAGTCGTCGTAGGCCGGCCGGGGATCGCCGATGACAGTGCCGTTCGCGACGTTGTTCGGGCGGGTGGCCGGCGTCGCGCCGTGCGTCTGGCCGGAGATCAGATTGAGCGCGCCCACTGTGGACGGCCCGAAATTGGTGCCGTACGAGTTGTCGCTCATCGCGAAGCGCTGGGCGTAGTTCCACAGCGCCGTCACGGTGTTGCCGTCGTAATAGTCCATCACGATGGACTTGTCCGCGCAGCCTCCACCACTGACATACTCGACGAACTTGTCCATGAGGCCATGGTCGAAGGACTTCTGCTCGTCGGCGTAGTTATGGTCCTGATCGCAGGTGAGCGCTTGCGAGCGGTCGAGCCGCTGCGGGTTCGCCAGGTTCGGGTTATGGGTGAGCAGCGCATCGGTGAGGCCGTTCACCGCAGGTGTATCGCCTGTGGCTGAGAACTGCGGCTCGCCAGCCGTGTTGGCCGCATGGGGATACGTGCCGAAATAGTGGTCGAACGAGACGTTTTCCTGGAAGATGACGACGACGTGCTGGATAGGTGTCGCCGTCTCACTGCGCTGCTCGCCGGATGTCCGATTGGCCGCGAGCGCCGGAACGGCGATTGCAGCCGAGGCAATGGCCACCACAGCCGCCGCGCCAATACTGGCCTTCAGCAGTTTACCGCGCAACTGCATTCCTCTCCCCTTCCACATGTTGGACGTCGGAGGCAAGGGACAGCCTTGCCCCAGGGGAGTGTAGTGGCGCTGTATTATCGCCCTGTTAGGCTCGCGTTAAGTCAGCGACCCACGGCTTTACAATCAACAGGAGACCGTTAGGCCTCCGGCACGGGGATGCAGCCAATGGAGAAGCGCACGTAATCGTCGCTGTAGCCGAAACCGCCGCCGGGCACGCCCGCGATGCCCGTCGCGCTAAAGAGGGTGAAGACGTCCTCGCCGGGCCGGAGCTGGCTCCAATTGTAGACCGTGCCGCCGTCGTCGGCGTTGACCCGCGCGAACACCCCGGTCCGCTCATTCATACGTTCGAGCTGCTGGATGAATCGCTCGCGACGGTGCGCGTAGAGCGCGCGGATGGTGTCGCCAATCTGCGGTCGTTCGGTGAAAAGCCGCACATACGCCATGTAGCGGAGCTGCCAGTCCGCGGGAAGCGAGGCCGTGCTGTTCGTCCAGCCGGGGCCGACGGCCTGGGCAAGGGCCGGGTCGCCAAAGCCCACCCAGCCGCAGCGGTCACCAGTCAGAGTATGCGTCTTGGAGAAGCTGCTGACATAGACCGTGCGGCGCATCGCCGAGGGCCGCATCAGGGCATCCATGCGTGCGCGGTCCTCGTCGGGCCGGCCTGTGCCGATGTACGCGAGATCGGCCACCACGAGCAGGTCGCGCCCAGCCTCATCGAGCGTCTCGTAAAGCGCGACGAGCTCGCCGGGTGTGTAAGCGAAGGCAGTAGGATTGTTGCTGATGGTGATGTAGAGCGCGCGCAGGTCGGGAGCCTGCTCCAGTGCGTCGCGAAGCATGGCCGGCGTCACTTTGAAGTTGTCTTCGGGGCGCGTATACAACCGGTGCAGCCGAAGGCCGAGCGACTCGGCCTGCCACTCGGGAACGTTGAAGCCAGGCGCGGGGAAGGCGACGGCGGCGACGTGCTCGCCATGGCGAAC
>CAYYCB010000036.1:0-17808 GCA_964469715.1 uncultured Ktedonobacterales bacterium
CCCGAATCGCTGCGCCTGCTGGAGGATGGTCAGATTCTCCGCCTCGGTCGGCATGCCTACACCGTCATCTGGACCCCAGGCCACTCCGACTACCACATGTGCCTGCTGCGCGACGACGGCCTCTTTCTTGCCGGTGACCATATCCTGCCGGGCATCACGCCCAACATCGGCTGGTATCCCAATGCGCGACCCGATCCCCTGGGCGACTACTACGCCGCGCTCGCCAACGTGCGCGACGTGCCCGCGCGGCTCGTGCTGCCAGGACATCGCCGCCCCTTCGTGAATCTGAGCCTCCGCGTGGACGAGCTGCGAGATCACCACCGCGACCGTTCCGCGCGTGTCGCGGCCCTGCTGCATGACCACCCCGGCGGCCTGAATGCCGCCCAGGTCGCGGCTGCCCTATTCGGCGCCCGGCTCACCACCGGCGACGACCGCCGATTCGCCGTCGTGGAGATGCTGGCCCATCTGGAGCACCTGCGCCTCGGTGGTGTAGTTGAGCGAATCGAGCGTGACGGTATGGTCACCTACCGCGCCGCCGATGAGGCCGCAGCCTCCACGCCAGCGGCCCCGACCGCACGCGCGGCAGGGTGAGCGCTGTGTTGCTCTGCCCGATCTGCGAGCTCCCGCTTGGCCGTGAAGGCGCCGCCTACCGCTGCCCCGCCGGCCACAACTTCGACCTGGCGCGCGAAGGGTACGTCAATCTGCTGCGACGCCCCTATCCCGGCGACACGAAGGAGATGCTGCGCGCCCGCCGTGCCTTCCTCGACGCCGGCCACTACGAACCGCTCGCCGCCGCCCTTGCCTCCCGCGTCGTCGCCCATCTCGCCGAAACCGGCACGGAGATGCCTCGCCTGCTCGATGCCGGCTGCGGCGAGGGCTACTACACGGCGGCCATATGCCGAGCCGTCCGCGACCGGCTGCCACACGCACGGCTCGACTGCTATGGGGTGGACGTGGCGAAGGAGGCCGCACGGCTGGCGTCGCGCCGCGTGCCGGAGGCGACGTTCGTCGTGGGCAACGTCAAAGACCGCCTCCCCTTCGCTGACGCCTCGCTCGCGGTCGTGCTCGACGTCTTCGCCCCGCGCAACGCCGCGGAGTTCGCCCGTGTGTTGGCTCGCGGCGGTCTGCTGCTAATCGCCATCCCCGCGCCGGAACACCTCGCCGAGCTGCGCGACACACTGAGCCTGTTGGAGGTCGAGCCGGATAAAGAGATCCACGTCGCCGCCCAGCTTGCCGCGGACTTCACCCTTGCCGACCGGCAGGCGCTGGAACTGCCGCTACGCCTCTCGGGCGCGGACCTCGCTAACCTCGTCGCGATGTCGCCGAGCGCGCGGCACGTCCCTCCCGACGCCTACGACCGCGCCCGCCGGATGGAGGCGTTCGCCGTCACGGCGAGCTTCGTGTTGCTGGCGTTCCGGCGGCGTTGAGCGCCCTCGTGCCTACGCTTCGATGCGCACCGTCGTGCCCATGCGCACCCAGTTGATGAGCCATTGCCCGGCGGAGTAGGGCATGTTGACGCAGCCGTGGCTGCCGGTCTCCTGCGTGCCGTCGGGGCAGGTGTGGGGGACGTTGGTGCCGGGGCCGAAGCAGTGGCGCCAGGGGGCGTCGTGGATGAAGTAGCCGCCCGACAGGAAGAGCATGGCGAAGTCGACATGCTCCGGCGAGTAGTAATACGGCGAGCCCTGCGGCCACGGCGAGTAAAACATGACGTCCCAGAGCTTCTGTTGGATGTTGAACGTGCCGGTTGGCGTCGCGAGGTTGGGCTGTCCAGTGGTGACGGGCGTGTCGAAGACTTGCTGCCCGCCCTCATAGGCCCAGAGCCACTGCTGCGAGAGGCTCACGACGACGAGCTGGCTGGGAGCGGGAGGCGGCGTAGGGGGGACCGCGCGGCTAAGGGTATGCACCTCACAGATGCAGGGCTGGGGTGCGCCGGGCGTTGGGCTTGGCTGGGGCGTTGGGCTCGCCTTCGATTCGTGCGCGGCGTTGGCGTCGTTGGTATTGTAGACGGTGATGACGGGGAGGTGCCCGTCGTTCGCCTGCCGCGCGTCCATTGCCGTCTGCGCGCGGCCGCTCGCGTAGGCGAAGCCGCCGATGCCCGCGGCCACCAGGGCGACCACGAGCGCGACGAAGAGCAGCGCCCATGGCTGCCTGATGCGACGGGCGCGGGCGCTGCGGGCGGCTTCACCCGAGACGGAATCGGCCTCTGTTGGCTTCATGGCATTCGCCTCGTTGAGCACTTGAGCGCTATTCGACGATGATGACGGCCGCGCCGACCTGGGTCCAGTCGTAGAGCCACTTCCCCGCGGCGGAGGTGACGTTCACACATCCGTGGGTGCCGTCCTCCTGCGTGCCGTCCGGCGACGTATGGGGGACGTTGGTGCCGGGGCCGAAGGCATGCCGCCAGGGAGCGTTGTGGATGAAGAAGCCTTTGTCACGGAAATAGAGGGCATAGTCCACATGTTCGGGCGTGTAGTAGTAGGGCGATCCGGGGGGCCAGGGCGAATAGAACCAGGTATCCTGCACCTTGTATTGGACGTGGTAATCGCCCGTGGGAGTCCAGAGCCATTCCCTACCCGTGGTGACGGGGGTTGCGAACATCAGCGTGCGGTCCCGATAGGCCCAGAGCCACTGCTCTCCGAGACTGACAAGGATGACCTGCCCAGCTATGTCCGGCGCGCCGCCGGGCGCGGGCGGGATGGCGAGGCCGGGAACGATGCAACGACGCGGGTTGCCGTCCTCGTTGTAGCTGACGCCGACCAGCACAGGCTCAGCCAGCTCGGCGGGCGTCAGCATGCGCGGCTGTTGGGGTGGGAGCTCGCAAGCGACATGGCGGTAGGCGTCGGGGGAGAGGATAGAGGCGAAAGCGGGAGACGCGACAGTGGTGTGCCTGGATGCATGCATCCGTGTCTGAGGCGCCGCGAGCACCCCGAACGCCCGCGCGAGCAGACTCGCCGCGACGGCGACGACGGCGATGACCGTCATGGCGAGCAGCGCGGCCCGGAGTCCGCGTGCCCTCTTGCCCTGCGGCGGTGAGCTCTTTTCGCGCTTTCCGCGTTTCGTGCGCCAGCCCACGACTATCCCCATAGCACCCCACACTTCGGCAGCGCCGCAATATCAGGAGGGCGGCGTTGCATGCTCCTATTGTGACGACTGGCGTCTCTGTTTCTTCACACGCTCCCGCAGATTGATTGCCATACTCTATCTTCGCTCGCAGTCGACAATGTTTGCTCGGCATTGTAGCAGATGTGAAAAAGCCCAGATGTGCGGCCCTCCGGCCCGACTGGGGCCTCACATACCGATTCCGAAATGGGACGATGTCGTGTGCGGTCGCAGCCCTGAAGGGGCCAGCGCAAGATAGGTGATCGCGGCAGTGAAACTGCCGGCGCAGGGCGCGAGGTGGCCTGAAGGCCGTACGCCTCTCAAAGACCCAGGCGAAACCGATGTCACTCAGGACTCTGGGGCGCTCCTTCCGCCTCACGCGCCACCGGCTCAATCGAGAGGGCGCGGCCGGTCGCGGGGTCAGCCAGGATGAGGACGGCGTCGAGGCGACCAGCGCCGCCCGCGGGGCGAGGCCAGCCCTGCGCCTGTTTCCCCTGGAAGCGGTCGAGAAAGCCGTCACGGGCGAAGCCGATGATGCCGTCGCGCCCTCCGGTCATGCCGACGTCGCTGATGAAGGCCGTGCCGCCGGGCAAGACGCGCCAATCCGCCGTGGGGACGTGGGTGTGCGTGCCGACGACGGCGGTTACGCGGCCGTCCAGGTGCCAGCCCATCCCCTGCTTCTCGCTCGTGGCTTCGGCTTGCAGATCCACGAGGATCAGGGTCGCTCCCTCCGCGCGCAGCGCCGCAACTGCCTCATCGGCGACCTGAAAAGGGTTGCGCGACTTAGGGCGCATGAAGACCTGGCCGACGAGGTTGGCGACACCGATGCGTAGGCCTCCGGCGTCGAAGGTGGCCCAGCCGCGCCCCGTGACGTCGCCATCGAGATTCGCGGGACGGATGATGCGCCGCTCCTCATCCAGAAACGGTCGGATATCTTGCTGATCGAAGGCATGATCGCCGAGCGTCAGGAAGTCCACGCTGGTGAGCAGCTCGGCGGCAGTTGCGGCGGTGGCGCCGAAGCCGTTGTCGGCGGAGTTCTCGCCGTTGGCGATGACGATATCGGGCCGCAGATCGCGACGCAAGGCAGGCACCAGCTCGCGGATCGTCACGCGCCCCGTCGGACCGATGACGTCGCCGATGAAGAGGAGGCGGAACGGGTCGGGCATGGCGGCCTCCATGGGTGAGAGCGGGCGGCTGCCCGCAAGGCGCTGGACCTACGGAGTGGATGATAGGCGTGTATGCGTCAGCCGGCAATGTGTCGGTGTTACGGGCCGCGCTCGCCCAGATTTGGAGCCTGTCGTCGGCCCGTCATCGCTTTTCCTGCGCATTACTGCGAAGGTGGCGGCACAGCGGCAGGCCGGGTCTCGGCAGTGTCAGGGACGATGCGAATCTTGTCGATGCGCTGGCCGTCCATGTCGACCACCTCGATGGTGAAGCTGCCGAAGTGGAGCTGGTCGCCGTCGGTCGGGATGCGCTGTAGCTCGTGGAGCACGAGCCCCGCCACGGTGCGGTAGTCGGGATGGTCGAGCGCGGGCAGGCCCACCCGCTCGCGCACGGCGTCGTAATCCTCAGTGCCGTCCACCAGCCAGGAACCGTCCGGCATCTGACGTATCGCCCCGTCCTGCGCCTGGTCGGGTATGTCGAACTCGTCCTCGATGTTGCCCACTAGCTCTTCGAGCACGTCCTCCATCGTGATGAGGCCGGCGACCTGGCCGTATTCATCGATGACCATGGCGAGGTGCGTGCCCTCGCGGCGGAATGTGTCGAGCAGGTCGTCTAGCGGCTGGTGCTCCAGCACGAAGGAGACCTGGCGCATGATGTCGCGGACGGCGGGGACGGTGTCAATGTCGCGCCGGAGCAGGTCCTTGGCGTGTAGGACGCCGACAATATTGTCCAGCGTCGCGTCATAGACGGGCAGGCGCGAGAAGCCGACCTCGTAGAAGCGTTCCTGCGCCTGTGACACACTTGCGCTAGCCTGGATCGCCTCGATCATCGAGCGTGGCGTCATAACGGCGGAGGCGTCGCGGTCGGCAAGCTGGAAGACGCGCTGAATCAGGCGTTCCTCCTCGCGCTCGACGGTGCCGCTGCTGGCGCCCTCGTGCGCGAGATCGAGGATGTCTTGCTCGGTGATGGGCGTCTGGCCGGTGAAGCGCTGGCGCAGCAGGCGCAGGACGAGGTTGGCTGACATGGTGAGGCCGAGCACGATGGGCCGGGCGGCGCGCGAGAGGCGGGCGAGCACCGGCGCGGCAAGTGTGGCGATGCGCTCGGAGTGGTAGAGGGCGAGGCGCTTGGGCACGAGCTCGCCCAGCACGAGCGTGAGGTACGTGATAAGCACCACTACGAGCGCGAAGGCGACGGCGTCAGCGTAGGGCGCGAGCCATGCGACGCCGCTCAGCGCCACGGCGAGCGGCCGGCTGATCTGCGCGCCGCCGAAGGCACTGGCGAACGTGCTAATGAGGGTAATGCCCACCTGGACTGTCGCCAGGAAGCGATCTGGCTCCTCGGCGAGCTTCACCGCTGTTTGCGCCCCGTGGCTGCCCTGGCGCGCCTGCTGCTCCAGGCGGCCGCGCCGCGCGGAGACGATGGCCAGCTCAGAGGCGGAGAAGAAGCCGTTGGCGAGTGTGAGCACGAGGATCAGGGCGACGTCAAGGACGACTCCACCTGGCATGGCAAGGCACCTTCCATCCGGCGGCGCGAGTATCTGGGCGCCACCGCTGCATATCTTCGGTAGCATGTCTCGCATGGCGCGCGCCAGCCTGGAGGCTGGAATGTATCTTGCCGCCCCTGAGAAGGTGAGACGAAATGTGTGGTGCGTTCAGCAAAGGATGTCGCGACATGGCGGATCATGCCGAGAAGCAGACCGAGCGGATGGAGAAACGTCGCAAGCTGCCGGCAGGAGGGGCGTTCCTGCCGGGGGAGGCCATGTACGACGAGCATGGCAATCTGCTGCCGACGGGGACACGGCCCGCGCCCAATCCGCGCTCGCGCCCGGAGAAGGGCGCGGTCACCGCGCATCCCGCCGAGCAGTATGCGCCCGCGCCAGAAGCGCCAGAGACGCCCAATCCCTGGGGCGGTACGACGTCCGTGAGCCTGGGTGATACGCCCGGCGACACCGCGGCGGCCCAGCGCATCCACGAGAAAGAGCAGAACGCGCCGAGCTACCAGAATCGCGAGTAGGCCGGGGACGGATGGAGGCGGCTCTAGGCGAGCGGCGCCCTACATCTCCTCGCCCCAGACCATATCGAGCTTGCCGAAGTGGACGTGGTCGCCAGGCATGACGCCGGCCTTCTCCAGCTCGGCCATGACACCCATCTTGCGCAGGTTGCGCTCCAGCCGTTCCATGCCCTCGATGCTGTCGGGATTCGTCATCGCCACCATGCGCTCGATACGCTTGCCGCGTACCTGATAGCCGTCCTCGACCTCCTCGACGGAGAAGGCGTCCTCGGGCTCCGGGCGCAGTACTACGCCGGCCGCCGGCGCGAGCGCCGCCTCGCGGGTCTTGCGCTCGGCCTCCTCTTCGCCAATCTCGCGCAGCCGGTCGGCGGTGAGATTCATCAGCTCCTGCACGCCCTGGCGCGTCTGCGCGGAGATGGCGAAGGCGGTGTAGCCGGCGGCCTCGGCGCGCTCTTTGAGCGCGGGCCACTTGTCGCGCGCCTCTTGCAAGTCCATCTTCGTCAGGACGACCACCTGCGGTCGCGTCGCCAGCTCCGGGCTGTATTCGGCGAGCTCTTTGTTGATGGCCTCGAACTCCTCCCACGGCTCCTTCTCCGAGAGTCCGTCGATGAGGTGGAGCAGCAGGCGCGTACGCTCGACGTGGCGCAGGAACTCGTGGCCGAGGCCGACACCTTGCGCCGCGCCCTCAATCAGGCCGGGAATGTCGGCCACCACGAAGCTCGTGTAGTCGCGACCGGCGGGGTCGCCCACCACGACGACGCCGAGGTTGGGGACGAGGGTGGTGAAGGGATAATCGGCGATCTTGGGCTTGGCGGCGGTGACGACGGAGAGCAGGGTGGACTTGCCGGCGTTGGGGTAGCCTACAAGGCCGACGTCGGCGATGAGCTTGAGCTCTAGCTCGAAGGTGAATTCCTCGCCCGGCTCGCCGCGCTGCGCTTCGCGCGGCGCCTGATTCGTCGAGGTGGCGAAATGGACGTTGCCCAGGCCGCCGCGCCCGCCGCGAGCCACCATCACGCGCTGCCCCGCCTCCGTCAAGTCCGCGATCAGCTCGCCCGTCTCCGCGTTATGTACGACGGTGCCGGGCGGAACCTTGAGCGTGAGGTCTTCGCCCTTGGCGCCGTGCATCTTCTGGCCGGTTCCGGCGCCACCCGCCTTGGCCTTGTGGTGGGGGTGGTAGTGAAAGTCTACCAGGGTGTTGAGGCCGGGATCGGCTTCAAGATAGACGCTGCCGCCTCTGCCGCCGTCGCCGCCGTCCGGGCCGCCCTGGGGGACGAACTTCTCGCGCCGGAAGTGCATGGAGCCGTTGCCGCCGTCGCCGGCCCTCACATAGATTTTGGCTCGATCATAGAACTGCATGAAGTAACACCCCCATTATCGCGGCGCCGGTGGGCCTGGCGCACGCTGAGCGTGAACCTCGGTGCGGCACTACGGCTATGCGCAAGAAATAGGCTACAGACGCGACGCGGCGGGGTAGCCGCTCTGGCCTGCCCCGCCGCGTGCCAACCCTCGCGTTCTCGCCAACCGCGTCACAAACACGTCGCGTTCCGCCTCGACGCGGAACAATGCTGTGGTGGGCCCAGCAGGGTTCGAACCTGCGACCAAACGGTTATGAGCCGTCCGCTCTGCCGCTGAGCTATGGGCCCGTATCGCGCCGCCAGCGTCTCTCGCCAGTCGCGCGCAGAGCAGTGTATCACATTACACCGTCGCGGTCTCTCCGCATCGCTGGCGAGCATACCGTAATCGTGGTATCCGCCAGCTTGGACGGCTCACGGAGGCTGATGCGATAACACCAGCCGCTTGATACAAGCCGTGTGATGGTGCATACTGAAGGGGTTGCGCGCCGCATTCTTTCCGGCGCGGGCAAAGGTTTTCCCATGATCTACAATGTCGCGCAATTGATGAAGGCCGTGCCCGGAACGGCGCAGACAGTCGAGCTTGACGACGCCGACGAGCTGGAGCTCAAGGATGGTGAGGCGCGGCTGGCAGGCCCGGTGGCGGGCGAGGTCCGACTGCACCGGACGAATCAGGGCATCTTCGTGGACGGGACCGTACAGGTGCCGGTGGCGCTGGAGTGCAATCGCTGCCTCAAGCCCGTCGTCGAGACGGTGACGTTCCCGCTGCGCGAGCAGTATTACCCGACGATAGACGTCAACACGGGCGCTCCGGTGGCCCCGCTGGACGACGAGCTGGCCTTCCCCATCGACCACAACCACCTGCTGGACCTGCGCGAGGCGATTCGCCAAAATCTCGTGTTGGCGCTGCCTGACAAGGCGCTCTGCTCCGAGGATTGCAAGGGCCTCTGCTCGCAGTGCGGCAAGGACCTCAACGAAGGCCCCTGCGACTGCCAGCCCGTGGCAGCGGACGACCGCTTCGCGGCGCTGCGCGAGCTGCTGGCCGAGCAGGGGACAGAGGCGTAGCGAGCGGGCGCGTCACGGACCTCAGGCGCGCCCAACTGCTTCGCGGCTGCCATCGGCCGCTGGCACCATTGGTGTGCTGGCGGCCTCTCCGCGAGCGGACCGGCCACGAGACGTCTCGTACATGCGTACGGCCACCACGACGCCGGAGGCGAAGGTCAGAACGGCGACTGCCAGAATGGCGGTAGGGGCGCCCCAGAGGTCCGCCAGGAGGCCCGCGACCAACGCGCCCGCGACATATCCCAGATCGCGCCACAGCCGGTAGACGCCGGTGGCCGAGGCCCGCCAACTTGGATGGGCGACATCCGCGACGGCGGCGAGCAGGGTGGGATAGACGAGCGCCGTCCCGAAGCCCAGGAGCGCCATATCGGCCACCCAGGCGGGGAAGCCGCCAATCACCAGCAGGAGGGCGAGGGCAAGAGCCTGGAGCCACATGCCGGCGACGATCAACGGCTTGCGTCCGAGGCGATCCGAGAGGGCGCCGGTGGCAAGCTGCGCCACCCCCCAGACACCGGGATAGATCCCGGCGAGCAGGGCGATGTGGGCGAGATCGAGACCGGCCGCGGCGAAGAAGAGCGGCAGCAGTCCCCAGGCAAGCCCGTCGTTGAGATTATTCACCAGCCCTGCCTGGCTCACCGCCGACAGCGCCCGATTCTTGAAGCTCGTGACCAGCAGCACGTCGCGAAACGCTGGCGCCACCGCTGGCGTCGTCGCGTTGGAGCCGCCGACCAGCGCGGCCTCATGCCGCGCATGGCCGCCCGATTCGCGTACGAAGAAGAGCGAGAGGATGAGGCCGGCGAGCGCGGAGCCGAGCGCCGGGAGGAAGGGCGCCGGCCGCAGGCCGTAGGCGGCGAGATAGCCGGCGAGGATGCTGGCGAGCGAGATCGCGCCGTAGCCGGCGGCTTCGTTCAACCCCATCGCCAGGCCGCGCCGCCTCGGTCCTACGAGGTCGATCTTCATAATGACCGTCGTGGACCAGCAGAGCCCCTGATTCAGTCCCAGGAGGATGTTCGCGGCCACCACCCAACCCCACGACGGCGCCAGCATGATGAGTACGGGCGCTGGGACGCCGAGCAGCCATCCCGTGACGAGCACGGATTTCCGGTTGACGCGGTCGCTGAGGCGGCCGGCCGCCAGGTTGGCAAATGCCTTGGCGAGACCGAAGGTGGCGATGAACGTCAGAACGGCGGTCGCCGATTCGACGCCGAACTGGCGCTTGCCTAGCAGCGGCGTCACACTGCGCTCGACACCCAGTGTCGTGCCGACGAACGCGTTGATGACCACCAGCAGCAGGAATTGTCCAAGATTCGCGCGCAGGCCGAGCACTGGCTGCCCTCGACTCGCCGTGGGAGACAGATCGCGCGGCTCCTTGTCGCCTACCGACCGCTCGCGGAGCACTGTCATGAGGCGCTGCTCCGCGCTTCGCCAGCGAGATCGAGGCCGCTATGGCGGTTTGCTTCCCGAATCTGGCGGAAGCGTTCGGGGGCTGGCGGCAGATCCCGAAGCATGAAGCCGGCGAAGTCCTCAGGCGCCGCGAATTGCAGCGCGGGGTTGAAGCGCCGCTCGAAACCGATGGTGGAGCTGGGCTTGGCGCTCATGGAGCGTCCGCAGGCCGAGCCGGAGAAGTGCGCGGGATAGAGCTCGAGATGGTCAGGGAGCTCGAGCAGACGTTGCAGGCTTGCGTGTAGCTGGAGGGCCGCGTCATGGGCGCCGCGCTCAATCGCCGCCTCGTCGCCTAGCTCGGCTGCGCTGAGGTCGGGCCGTCCCGCGTCGCCCACGAAGAGTGTGTCGCCTGTGAGCACGAACCATGGCGCGTCGGAGCGGGTCCGGTCGCCGACGATGAGGCAGAGGCTGTCGGAACTGTGGCCCGGCGTGAAGAGAACGCGGGCGTAGTCGTTGCCCAGCGGAATCTCGTCGCCGTCGTGTAGGATGCGATGCGCGAACGTCACGTCCGCCGCCTCGTGCAGGTAGATTGGCGCTCCCGTCCGCTCCGCCAGGGCGCAGGCCCCGGAGAGATGGTCGGCCTGCACGTGGGTCTCGAAGATCGCCACGATTGGCACCTGGGCGCCATCGGCGACGTCGAGGTAGTCCTGTACGTGCTCCGCGTGCGGGTCCACCACCGCGAGCGACCGTTTGCCGAGGCAGCCGAAGATGTACGACGCGCACCCCGTCGCGGGATGCAGGATCTGCCGAAAGATCATAATGCTCCTCCTATCCGCCGGTCGCTCGTTCTCATGGTGGTTTATTGGTGGGTGTGGCTCTGCGCGGCGAGAACCTGCGGATCGTCGCGCTCGACAGGCAGGCCCGCGGCCAACCATTCGGGATAGCCTTCGGCATACCGCGCGGCACGGAAGCCTCGCCCGGAGAGGATCTCCACGGCCTCGTCCGCGAAGAGGCAGTACGGCCCGCGACAATAGGCGATGATGTCTGACTGTGGATCGAGCTCGTCCAGGCGGCGCTCGAGCTCGTCCACGGGAAGCGAACGCGCGCCCGCGATGTGTCCCTGGCGAAACTCGACCGCAGGGCGGACGTCAAGCACGTCCGCCGAGCCTTCGGCCAGCCGTCGCCGCAGCGTCTCGCGCGAGACTGGCTCCAGGCGCTCGGGATGGCGCAGGTATTCGTCTGTCAGCCGGTCTATCTCCGCCAGTTGACGTTCACCCGTGCTGCGTAGCGCGCGCCACAGGTCGGAGACGCTGGCGTCGGCGAGCCGATAATAGACGTACAGCCCAGCTTTGCGGGCCTCGACAAGCCGCGCCTGCCGCAGAACACCGAGGTGCTGCGAGGCGTTCGCAAGAGTCAGCGATGCCTCGCGCGCCAGGTCTTCCACAGGTCGCTCGCCCTGCGCCAGGAGATCGAGCAGCTCAAGCCGCTGAGGGCTGGCGAGCGCCTTGCCGATGCGCGCGAACTGGCCGTAGAGCTGATCTTTGAAGTCGCGGTGGCCCATCGATCACCTGCGCTCCCCGCTACGTGAATGCGCGTATGCGCGCGAGTGGGACTCCGGCGGGCATTATCCCCCACGCGCCTCAAGCAATACGTTCGGGTGTGATAATTCAAGTAATTAATTGATTACTATAACGGCGAGCCGTACGTGTGTCAACCTCGCGGGGAACGTCGCATGTTCGCGTGCCCTGTTCACTAGGTCTATTTGAGGGCGTTCGTCGCCGTGTGGATAAAGGCGCTCGCCAGGTGGCGAACGGGGAAGGCCACATGGCGTACCACTTACACCTTGCGATAGCGCTTCGCCCGAATCGCGTGCTGAACGCAGAGCTCGCCTGGCGCTTGCGCCAGCAGCGCCCGACTGCGGTCCAGCACCTCCTGCGCAATCGTGCCACTGGACTTCCGCTCCGCTCGATACGCTAGCCAGGTCTCGACGCTATCGAAGTGGCGCACGAAGTCGAAAGTGCGCTCGCCCTCAGGGACAAAGAGTCCTTCATCGAGCACCTGGCGCAGCGCGGCTTCAGCGCCGGTGATCTCAGCGATATCTTGGGTCTCATCCACCTGGCCCACGGCGATTGTCTGGTCTGCCCGCCGTATCTCGACTGGGGAATGCTCTGGCTTGGGATGGACATCGAGGAGCACCCCTTGGGGGCGCAAGGCTGTATGGAGCTTTCTCAAGGCGTGCACGACGCCGTCGGGCACTATTCAACACAATGACCATGACAGCACGACAACATCGAAGGCGGTGGGGTTTAGCTCAACGGTGGTAATGTCGGCCGTCTGGAATGTGACCTTCTGGCGTAGAGGTTCGGGACAACCGGCCTGAGCGGCAGCAATTGCCGGAGCCGCCGGATCCAGAGCGAGCACCGTGCGCGTCTGTTCCGCGAAGCGCCACGTGAGCCGGCCATCGCCGCACCCCACCTCCAGGACGTCCGCGCCAATGAAGTCAACCAGCGCATGGATCGCACGCGTCTCTGCCTGCTCTGGGTCAAGCGCAATGGGCATTGTCCGCCTCCGACTCGCTCCGATCTCCCGATGTGCCTGCGTCGAGGCTGCAGCTTGTGGCGCATTCTACACCAACCGGGTAAGGCGGTATGCAGTTCGCATCTCCTGGTAGGACAAGCGCCATAGTGTGCGCAGCAACGCCACGAGGAAGAGCGATTCCTCGTTGTAGATGCGGGGCGCGCTGCCACGGTGCGGTGATACGAGGGTGGAGGGCGCTGACGCCTGATGAGCATGAAGGGCAGGCGCTACGACGGGCCTCCTGGACGAGGACAGAAGCCAGCCGCGCTCAGGGGCATCCTACCTCACTTCCCAGGTTGCGAATCGCTCTCAAATTTGCCTGTTGCGCATGTAGCAGTGCCTTGACGCGACTGCTAGGCAGTGGTATCGTGTCGAGTGTTAGCAGTCCAGATATGAGAGTGCTAACAATGCGGAGAATCGTCTGCTAGTGTGTGGCGAGGGGTTCGGGGCATGCCGCTGGATCGCCGGCTCAGTCCGCGCAAGGAGGCCATCCTCCGTGCGTTGATTGATGAATACACACGCACCGCCGAGCCAATCGCCTCTAAGCAGCTCTCCGACCGCCTCGCCGCCGTCTACGGACCTGGCTACGCCTCCGCCACCGTGCGGAACGAGCTTGCCGCCCTCGAAGAGGACGGCCTCATCTCGCAGCCGCACGTCTCCGCCGGCCGCGTCCCCACCGACCTCGGCTACCGCTACTTCGTGGAGCGCCTGATGGGCGAGTCGCGCCTGCCGCTCGAAGAGCAGCGGCTGATCCGCCACCAGTTCTATCAGGTGCAGCACCAGCTCGATGAGTGGGTGCGGCTGACGGCCTCGGTGATGGCGCAGGCGTTGCAGAGCGCTGCCATCATCATGCCGCCGCGCGCCGCTCAGGCTCGCCTGAAGCACTTCGAGCTGCTCTCGCTCTACGACGCCGTGGCGCTGCTGGTCTTGGTGCTGGAGGACGGCACCGTGCGGCAGGAGCGGGTGGTGCTCGATACACCGGCGGGACAGGACGAGCTGAGTCGGCTCGCTCGCATCCTTAACGAGCGCTTCTCGGGTGCGACGGCCGAATCGGTGACGCGGCAGACGGAGCTTGAGCGCGAGTATCTGGGGCAGAACGAGCAGATCGTGCAGGAGTCCCTGGCGCGCATGCTCGCGCAGCTCAACGTGCTCTCGCCCGACGCCTTCTACTCCGACGGGCTGGCGCAGCTCCTGCGTCGCGAGGAGTTCGCTCACGGCGACCCCGACCGCATCCGCCAGGTGGTGGAGGCGCTGGAGCGCCATCGTTTCCTGCCGGCCATCGCGCCGCAGGTGATGGAGGCCGAGGGCGTGCAGGTGATCATCGGCGGCGAGAACCAGACCGATGATCTGCGCGACATGAGCGTCGTCGCCGCGCGCTACGGCCCGCGCGACCGTGCCGGCGGCCTGCTGGGCATCGTCGGTCCGGTGCGCATGCAGTATGGCCGCGCTATCGCGGTCGTGCGCTACATGACCGAGGTGCTCAACGACCTGCTCTCCGAGCTTTACGGCGCCGAGGAGTGAGCGAGCGCGGCGTGTAAGGGCGCACAGCCGTGCGCCCCTACGCGATTTCAATCGCCGAACCTTTCAGTTGGTTTCTTCGATGAGGTGCGTATGACCGATGAGGAGCGGGCACAAGACTTGCCGGAGACGCAAGCCTCCGTCGGGTCTGACGCTGATATGACGGCCGCGGCGGAGACTTCCGAGTCCGCCGCGGAGGCGCAGGGCGCTGCCTCCCCCGTGGCGGCGCTTGAGGCGCGAATCGCCGAACTTGAGCGCGAGGTCGCTCGCGAGCGCGAGGCAGCCACGGACTACATGCAGCGACTGCAACGCGCCCAGGCGGATTTCTCGAACTACAAGCGGCGCGCCCAGCAGGACGAGCAGCAGCGCGAGGCGCTGGCGATCTGGCGGGCGATGGCCGGTGTGCTTCCCGCGCTGGATAGTCTTGAGCGCGCGTTCGCAACGCTGCCGCCGTCGCTGCGTAGCTACTCGTGGATAGACGGCGTGGCGCTCGTCCACATGCAGATGGAGCGCGCGCTGGCGACTCTCGGCCTGGCTCCCGTGGCAGCGGCGCCAGGCGCCGCCTTCGACCCGACGCGCCACGAGGCTATCGGCGAGGTCGAGACGGCGGAGCACCCCGACGGCGCGATTGCCGTCGTCGTGCAGCGTGGCTACGAGGCGGGCAATGTCCTGCTGAGGCCGGCGCTGGTGCAGGTGGCGCGAGCATCGCGGACGCAGCCGCCGTCTCAGCCCGTGGCGACCGAATTCGCCACTGAGGCAACAACTCCTGCCGCGCCGGGCGTCTCCGGCGAGGATAGTTCCGATATATCGTCGTCAAGCGAGGCGTCGGCCTCCGGCGCGTAGCGTTCATGTACGTCCGACACGCGGGACGACCCGCGAGAGGGTAGATCGAAGGAGTCTGATCCGTGGGCAAAGTCATCGGCATCGACCTGGGCACCACCAATAGCTGCGTCGCGGTGATGGAAGGCGGCGAGCCCGTCGTCATCCCGAACGCTGAGGGCAGTCGCACTACACCGTCCGTCGTCGCCTTCACCAAGAGCGGCGAGCGGTTGGTGGGCGAGGTCGCCAAGCGCCAGGCAATCACCAACTCGGAGAACACCATCTTCTCCATCAAGCGCTTTATGGGCCGCAAGTTCGATGATCCCGAAGTGGATCGCGACAAGCGTCTGATGCCGTATAAGGTGGTGCGTGCCCCCAACGGCGACGCGTGGGTCGAGATCAACGGCAAGGGCTATAGCCCGCCCGAGATCAGCGCGATGATCCTGCAGAAGTTGCGTGCCGACGCCGAGGCCTATCTCGGCGAGAAGGTCACCGAAGCGGTCATCACCGTCCCCGCCTATTTCAACGACGCCCAGCGCCAGGCCACCAAGGATGCCGGCAAGATCGCTGGCCTCGACGTCAAGCGCATCGTCAACGAGCCGACCGCGGCCTCGCTGGCCTACGGGCTCGATAAGAAGAAGGAAGAGTCCATCGCCGTCTACGACCTCGGCGGCGGCACCTTCGACATCTCGATCCTCGACATTGCCGAAGGCTTCCTCGAAGTCAAGTCTACCAACGGCGACACCCACCTGGGCGGCGACGACTTCGATCAGCGCATCATCACCTGGCTGGCCGACGAGTTCAAGAAGGAGCAGGGCATTGATCTCCGCTCCGACAAGATGGCCCTCCAGCGCCTCAAGGAAGCTGCCGAGAAGGCCAAGAAGGAACTCTCGTCCTCGATGCAGACGGAGATCAACCTCCCCTTCATCACAGCGGACCAGAGCGGGCCGAAGCATCTGGTGGTGACCCTGACCCGCGCCAAGCTGGAGCAGCTCACCGACGATCTCGTCGAGAACTCGCGCGGCCCGGTGACGAAGGCGCTGGCCGACGCCGGCCTGAGCACAGGCAAGATTGACGAAGTGGTGCTTGTCGGCGGCATGACCCGCATGCCCGCCGTGCAGGAGTTGGTCAAGCGCGTCTTCAGCAAAGAGCCGAACAAGGGCGTCAACCCGGACGAGGTTGTGGCGGTCGGTGCGGCGATCCAGGCGGGCGTGCTCACTGGCGAAGTCAAGGACATGGTCCTCCTCGACGTGACGCCGCTCTCCCTGGGCATCGAGACGCTCGGCGGCGTGATGACGCGCCTCATCGAGCGCAACACGACGATCCCGACGCGCAAGGGGCAGGTCTTCTCCACCGCGAGCGACGGCCAGACGAGCGTCGAGATCAAGGTCTATCAGGGCGAGCGTGAGATGGCGCGCGATAACCGCCTGCTCGGCAATTTCATCCTCGACGGCATCTTGCCTGCTCCGCGCGGCATCCCGCAGATTGAGGTGACCTTCGACATCGACGCCAACGGCATCGTGAGCGTCTCGGCCGCCGACAAGGGCACCGGACGCCAGCAGCACATCACCATTCAGGCGTCCAGCGGCCTCAATAAGGACCAGATCGACCGGATGGTGAAGGATGCTGAATCACATGCCGACGAGGACCGCCGCCGCCGCGAGGAGATCGAGGTCCGCAACGAGGCCGACAACGCCGCATACCAGGCGGAGAAGACGCTGAAGGATGTGGCGGACAAGGTCTCGCCGGACATTAAGAGCGACGTCGAATCGAAGATCTCCGACGTACGCGCGGCCCTGGCGACCGACGACGTCGAGCGCATGCGCTCGGCGAAGGACGCGCTGCAGTCCGCTATGCTCAAGGTGGGCGAGCAGCTCTACGCTGCGGCGGGCGCTGCGGCTGGCGGGACGGGCGAGCCGGCGGGCGGCGAGTCCTCCGGCCCAACCGACGAGGGCACTGTCGAGGGCGAATACAAGGAGATGTAGCGCAACTTGTGAAGTCCGCGGAGGCGGCACGCCGTGCCGCCTCCGCGGACCGTTTCTCCCGCGGGCGGGAAGTCCTATCGGCCGCGGGGCACATGGCGGCGTCTGGTATCATAGCCACGTGCCGCCGCGCCGTTGCCAGCGGAGGGCGGCGCCGTCTGCTGGCAGCACGTCTGCTCAATTGCCAGCGCTGCTGGGGCGCGGATGCTTACGTATAGATGGCCGTCCAGATAGGGCGGTAAAGCGATACTGTGTAACAACGTGTAATAGACTGCGAGCGGATCGTCCGGCCAGAGGCCGCGGCCCGCGGAGCTGGTTGGTACGTGGGCGTGTCGGCGCGGGGTGCGCCGCGGGGCCGAGCCGCACGAAGAGGAAGCCAATGGCCGTCAAGCGCGATTATTACGAAGTTCTGGGCCTCCAGCGCGGCGCCAGCGAGGATGACATCAAGAAGTCCTTCCGCCGGCTCGCGCGGCAGTATCACCCGGACGTCAATAAGGAGAAGGGCGCCGAGGACAAGTTCAAGGAGATCGCTGAGGCGTACGAGGTGCTGGGCGATGCGCAGAAGCGCCAGGCCTACGACCGCTTCGGTCATGCCGGCGTGAATGGCGCGGGTGCGGCGGCCGGCGGCAATCCGTTCGAGGGCTTCGGCTTCGGCAGCTTCAGCGACCTCTTCGAGCAGATCTTCGCGGGCGCCGCCGCTGGCACGGCGACCGGCGCGGGCCGTCGCGCCGCGCCCCAGCGTGGCGCGGACCTGCGCTATGAGCTGACCATTTCCTTCGAGGAGGCCGTGAAGGGCTGCCAGAAGGAGATCGAGATTCCCCGCTGGGAGTCGTGCCCGACGT
>CAYYCB010000037.1:0-13900 GCA_964469715.1 uncultured Ktedonobacterales bacterium
TGCGGTCGTGGCGCTCAAGGCGCTGCCGCACGGTGCGACGCGGGCTAAAGCCCTGACAATACCCCAACTGCTCAAGCGAAATCCGTATCGGGCGGGAGCACGTGCCTCACGATGATGCCGCCCAAGGTCAGCTACCGTGAGGAGGCAGGGCGTGGGGTCAGAGTAGGGCTGTGGTAAACTCAGCTACAAGCGTTGCACAGGTGGATTTGCCGGTGGTTGGGCGATACGCGGCGCGCACGCAGGGCGGTGAGTGAAAAGGCGGCAGGCTATGGCGTTGTTCGGCCGGCGGGGTGGCGCGCGGCCCCTTTCTGGTGGGAGCGCGGTGGCGGTTGAGGAGCATGAGGCGCTCGATGCCTATTCGCGTGCCATTGTCGGGGTCGTGGATAGCGTCGGTCCGGCGGTGGTGCAGATCGGCGTCCGCAAGGCGGTGATGGACCAGACGCCGATGGGGGTGATGCGGCGCATCGCGGAGGGCGCCGGCTCGGGCGTGATCTTCGCCCCGGATGGCTACATCCTCACCAACGCGCATGTGGTGGATGGGGCGCGCAGCATCTCGGTGACGTTGGCGGACGGTACGGATGTGCATGATGCGGCGTTGATCGGAGTGGACCCGGAGACGGACATCGCGGTCGTGCGTATCTCGCCGCCCGCCGGCAAGCCGCTACCTATCGCGAAACTGGGCAATTCGGAGAAGCTTCAGGTGGGTCAGCTCGTGGTGGCGCTAGGCAGCCCGGCGGGCCTGCAGAGCACGGTGACGGCGGGCATCGTGAGCGCGCTGCACCGCACGTTGCCTGGCTATGGCGGCCGGCTTATCGAGGATATTATCCAGACCGACGCGCCGATCAATCCAGGTAACTCGGGCGGGCCGTTGGTCGATGCGCGCGGCCAGGTGATCGGCATCAACGTGGCAACGCTGCAGCAGACGCAGGGCCTCTCCTTCGCCATCCCCATCAACACGGTGACGTGGGTGGCGGGCCAACTGATGCGCGACGGAGTGGTGCGCCGGCCGGCCATTGGCATTGCGGGGCAGGCGGGCATGTTGCCGCAGTCGATTCGGCGGGCGCTGCATGTGGAGAAGTCCACGGCGGTCGAGGTGGTCCAGGTGATTACGGGCTCGCCCGCGGAGCGCGCGGGGATCCAGCCAGGCGACGTGGTCTACAAGATTGACGAGCGGCCGGTGGCGAGTGTGGACGATATCCGGCACCACCTGGAACGGCTGGGGGACGGTACGACCGTGAAGGTGGGCCTCATCCGTGTGGTTGGGGCAACCGTGAGTACGGTGGATGCGACCGTTCGTGTGCAGGTGCCGCGGTAGGGTAGGGTACGCCGAAGCCGTTTGGCGCCGAATGATACCGATTCCGAGTGGGATGGTGTCGTGTGCGGTCGCGGCCCGGAAGGGGCCGGCGCAGGGTACGGTGTGCGCTCGCGGCCCTGAAGGGGCCGGCGCAGAAGGTGGCGGGCTGAAGCCCTCACGCTGCGCAACCATCCCATACGAGGTTGATATGAGTGATCTTGGCTGCTCGATTTCTTAGGGCGTGTAGGGCTTGCCGGCAAGCTCGCGTGCCAGGCCGCCACGCCAGGCGTCGCGGAGGGTCGCAATAGGCGCGTCGAGCAGTGGCATGAAGGTGAGGCGGTCGCCGCCGGACTCGCCCAGCCGGAATAGCGGTACGTTGGTTGAGGTGGCGAGACGCACCAGTTCCTCCCAGCGGTCAGGCGGGACGGAGAGGACGACACGCGAGGGCGCCTCGCCGAAGAGCACGGAGGTCTGCGCGAGGTGGTCGAGCATGGCGTCATGGCCGGAGGGGAGCTGACCGCGCAGGCCGAACCCGGACCAGATGCAGCATTCGGCGAGGGCGACGGCCAGGCCACCGTCGGAGCAGTCGTGCGCGGAGCGGACGTACCCGGCGGAGATGGCATCGAGCAGGAGGCGCTGCAAGGCGCGCTCGCGCTGGAGATCAAGCCGGGGAGGGCGACCGGCGACGATCCCGTGAAGGGCGGCCAGGTAGGTGCTGCCGCTAAGGGTGGTGGGGTCCGCGGACCAAGGACCGAGAAGGGCGACGATGTCCCCTTCGCACTGGAAGGCGGAGGGAGTTGGCGGGCGATCTTCGAGGAGGCCGACCATGCCGACGACGGGGGTGGGGTAGATGGCCTTGCCGAAGCTCTCATTGTAGAGGCTGACGTTGCCGGAGATCACGGGCGTTTCGAGCGCGCGGGCGGCGGCGGCCATGCCGTCTATCGCCTGGGCAAGTTGGAAGTAGATCTCCGGCTTCTCGGGATTGCCGAAGTTGAGGCAGTTGGTGAGGGCGAGCGGGAGTGCGCCGGAACAAACGATGTTGCGCGCAGCCTCGGCGACGGCGAGCGCGCCGCCATTGAATGGATCGAGGTAGGTGAGGCGGCCGTTACCGTCGGTGGTGAGGGCTATTGCCTTGCCGGTATCCTCATCGTCGCCGTCACGGACGCGCACCACGGCGGCGTCCGCGCCTGGGCCGATGAGGGTGTTTGTACCTACCATCGTGTCGTATGTGCGGTAGACGTCCTCGCGTGAGCAGAGGTCAGGCGATGCGAGCAGACGGTGTAGTGCGGCGTCGGCGTCGGGCAGTGTGTCCGCGAGGGATGCGAGGTCGAAGCGCCAGAGCTCGTCAAGCTCGGCGGGCATCTCGCCGTCGCGAGTGTAGGCGGGTACGGCGTCTGTGAGGAGTGTGGTGGGGAGGTCGGCGACGACGTGCTCGCCTTCGCGGACACGGATGACTGGGTCTGCGACGACTTGCCCGATGACCTCGGAGTGGAGACCCCAGCGCTCGAAGAGACGGCGCACGTCCTCCTCGTGGCCGCGCTTGGCGACGACGAGCATGCGCTCCTGGCTCTCGGAGAGCATCATCTCATAGGGAGTCATGCCGGACTCGCGGCGTGGGGCCTTGAGGACGTCGAGATCGATGCCGGCGCCACCTTTGTGCGCGCTCTCGACGGCGGAGCTGGTCATGCCGGCGGCGCCCATATCTTGCATGCCGACGATCCAGCCCTTGTCCCGCAACTCCAGGCACGCTTCCATCAAGAGCTTTTCGGTGAACGGATTGCCGACCTGGACGGCGGGGCGGCGCTCCTCGGAAGATTCATCCAACTCGACGGAGGCAAATGTGGCGCCGTGGATGCCGTCGCGGCCGGTGGAGGCTCCGACGACGAGGACGGGATTGCCGGGTCCACTGGCGCGCGCTGGGATGAGCTTGCCTGCTTCGATGATGCCGACGCACATGGCGTTGACGAGAGGATTGCCGCTGTAGCTGGCGTCGAAGTAGATCTCCCCGGCGACGGTGGGGATGCCGAGGCAGTTGCCATAGCCGCCGACGCCGCCGACGATTCCGTGGAAGAGATAGCGGTTGCGCGCCTCGGTGAGGGGGCCGAAACGGAGCGAATCGAGCAGAGCGACGGGGCGTGCGCCCATGGTGAAGATGTCGCGCACGATGCCGCCGACGCCCGTGGCCGCGCCCTGGTATGGCTCGACCGCGCTGGGGTGGTTGTGGCTTTCGATCTTCATGACGACGGCTAGCCCGTCGCCAATGTCCACCGCGCCGGCGTTCTCCTCGCCCGCCTTGACGAGAATGCGCGGGCTGTTGGTGGGGAAGCGCTTAAGGAGGGGGCGCGAATTCTTGTAGCCGCAGTGTTCGCTCCACATGGCGCCGAAGAGACCAAGCTCGACGCAATTTGGCCGCCGGCCAAGCAGCTCGACGATGCGCTCGTATTCTGCGGCGGAAACGGCAACCTCATCGAGCTCGCGTTGCGTGGGGATGAAATCAGTACCGGTGGCCGGCGATTCGGTGGGCACGGCGGACTCCTTGTGATGAGCGCGGCGCCAGGGGCCGGCCCACGATTCAGCACCTCATTATAGCAGCGCGGGGCCAGGTGCCGGAACGCGTCGTGTGCGCGTGGGCTATGTGGCGAGGGTATGGCGAGGCTACGGCGAGGCCACGGTGGCACGGGCAGTGCGGCGGGGTAGAGTGGTCGCAATGGATGCGGCAAGGAGCATATGGTTGTAGACAACCAGAGGTTAGGACATGGTAAATGCTGCGTTATTGGCGCTGCGCGCGACGTTCGGGGGATTCATGGCCGGCCACGGCGCGCAGAAACTCTTTGGCTGGTTTGGTGGCCCTGGCTTGAAGGGGACGCAAGGCTGGTTGGAGTCCATGGGATACCAGCCGGGTGACCAATGGGCGTATGCCGCGAGCGCCTCGGAATTCGGTGGAGGCGTGTTGACGATCCTTGGATTCCTGGGCCCGGCTGGCCCATTGCTCACGGCCGGGGCGATGGGCACGGCGACGTTCAAGGTGCATGCGGGTAAGCCGATCTGGGTGACCTCGGGCGGCGCGGAACTGCCCGTGACGAATATGGCCATCGCGGCCGCGTTGTTGATGGCAGGACCGGGCGAGTGGTCTCTCGACGGGCTGCTTGGAATCGACGTGCCGAAATGGGTCGCAATTCCTGGCGTGGTCGCGGCGGCGGCAGGCGTGGCCTATGGCATATGGCAGAGTAATCGGGCGCTAGAGGTGCAGCAGCAGGCTGAGCCGCAGACGCCCATGCAGGAGGGCGAGACGCCCGCGCAGGCGGCGACCGCATAGCGCGTGGGAGTGATGCATTCCAGGTGTTGCGCCCGCCGGATCATTCACTGAGATCGGGCGGGCGCGATGCTATGGTGGCCATCCCCGCTGGTTAGGACGCTAGCTCACGTCCACGGTTGTGAGGTATAGGTCGTCATCGGGTGTTGGCTGGGCTGGCTGAGAGCCTGAAAGAGGAAGCTGCTGACCTAATGCGTCGAGGATGCTGAGGTCGAAGCGCTCGGTACCCATGTTGTCGCCGCTAGCCTCGATGGGATCAGTCTGAACCGCGTAGATGTGGCCGGGTGTCCAGGTATCCATCGGGAGCCATGCCGTGCTGACGAAGGCGTCGTAGGTAGCGGCACCCCCGCCAGAGCGATTTTGTGCCAAGAAGAGATGTGTGCCGGTCGCGACTGCCGAGGTGGCTTGCCAATAGGTGACGACGCTGAAGAATGTTCCGACATGCGGGTGCGTGGTGGGGGTGACTTCGTAGCCGACGAGCCGGAGCGCATCGCCGAAGCGCGCGTCGAGCGGGTGAGGGATGGCGGCGTCCTGAGGAAGCTCGGTGAACGAATAGAACGACGCCGGAAGGTCGGAGGGGGCGAGAGGGCGACCGCCGCCGCGGGCGAGCAGCAGATAACCATCCTGGGCGGCGACCACCCGGTATGCGCCGCTCGCGAGTAGGGCTTGCGCTCGCTCTGCGTAGTCCGTGGTATCCCCGTCGTATGGGTAGCGGAATGCGGTGACGTCGAGGAATACGTAGTCACTCTGGTCGGCCTGATAGGGAAACTGATAGATAAAACGGCGGTGACTGACGTGCGGAACCAGGGTTGCCTGGGCGCTGACGGAGGCATCTGGCGGGATCAGCTTGATGAGGTCGTCGGCGAGGCGTGTGTGGGCGTTCTGTTGCGGCCAGATGACCATCTTTGAGAACGGCAGATTGCCATGATTGCGCTGCTCGTGGAGGCTGAACGCCAGGGCGAACAAGGTCAGCGCAGCCAGCGCAATGCGCCCCGCCGTCCCGAGGCGGCGCCGCGAGAAGGAGGCCGTGTAATGGGATTGCTGTGTGGATATGAGCCGGCCGATGGGGTTTCGCGAGTTGGCTATGCGCACGATGACGGCTCGAAGCGATGCGACGGCCGGCGACACGCGGCGTTGCAGCCGGTCGCGGAGTGGGGCGATGCGGCTCTCTATCCATGCGGCGTCGGTGGCAGCTACGAGTAATGCAACAGACTCGATGGCGGCGAGCACTAAGAATGGGACAATCTCGGCGTTGTATTGGTACTCGCCTGAACGCATAGTGTCATTGCTGCTCAGGATGTTGAGCGTGACGATGGGTAGTGCCAGTACGAGCACGAATGGGCTGAAAATCGGCAGATAGCCGGCGCCGGAGAGTAGGGAGCGAAGATAGAGGCGTCCGTCGGGGTCAAAGACGTGATCGCGAAGCACGCTCAGCGGATGGGACAGGATGAAGATGACAATCTCGATAGGTCCGCTGCCGAGGTAGGCGTAGCGGCTGGCGGTGGGAGAGTGGCCGAGGGGACTAGCGATGTGCGTCACGACGATATAGAGGCCGATCCACGCGAGTGACATTGCGATCAGGCCAGCGCCGACACGCCCACGGCGCTGGAGTGCAAGTGCCGTGAGGCCGATCATGAGCACGTCAACGGGCACTTCCTCCTTCGTCGTGATGGCGAGGAAGCAGGCGATGAAGAGGCCGACGTTGTTGCGTGTCAGCAGGAAGTAGAGCGCGAACATGATGAACGCGGCGGAGAGCGTAACCGCATGGAAGTCGAAGGTCACCGCTGAGGTTAGGGCGGGGTAGAACAGGTAGATCGCGGCGAAGGCGACTCCCGCGATGGGACTGGCTAGCCTGCGGCTGGCGATCCAAAAGGCGGGGAAGGCGCCCGTGGCGACGATGGCCGCTTGGATGAAGAAGAGGGCCTTCGGCGTGGGCGCGATGAGATAGAGCAGCGAGAGGGGGAGCATGATAGGCTCGAAGTGGATGGCGAAGCGTGACACGTCGCCAAGGCAGTTCGAGTCGGAGATGGTGTTGCAGATGGTCTGGTGGAGCAGTGAGCCATGGAGGGTGTTCCACAGGGCCTGATCCATGATGCCGAGATCTTCGGCGTGCGTCAGGTAGGCATCGTGCAGGGTGAAGAGGTACGCGCAGAACCAAGCGACGTAGGCGACCGCCATGAAGGCGACGAGGAGCAGGCAGATGCGCGCCCACCGGCCACGCGGCGCGGGCGGGAGGTCCGGGTAGCGGTAGAGGACGCGCGACCAGAGGGTCCGGACGCGAGTGAGGGCACCTCCTGACGGAGTGCCCTCACTCGCGGGCCGGGCCGGCGTACGTTCCTCCACCTGACCTGTAGCCATCCCCCGCTCCTTCGATCGTTTCCCGCCTCACACACCGATTTCCTTCGCCGTCTCCCTGCCCAAATATGGCAGTTCGCAGATGGCGCCCTCTCACCTTAGGGCGAGCCGTTGAGAATATCCTGAGCGTTTGCCCTGAGGCTGCTACGCGTACGCTCGCAGATAACGGGCCGCCCGCGGCGTTTCTCACCGCGGGCGGCGCTCGAAGCCAGGAGCCTAGCGGCGTCCCACTCCGTAATTGGGCGCTTCCTTCGTGATGACGATGTCGTGCGGATGACTCTCGCGCAGCCCGGCGCCGGTGATGCGGACGAAGCGGGTGCGCTGCTTGAGGGCCTCGATGTTTTCCGCGCCGACATAGCCCATAGCCTGGCGGAGTCCACCGACGAGCTGGTAGACCATGGTGCCGAGCGAACCCTTGTAGGGTACCCGACCTTCTATGCCCTCGGCGATCAACCGGGACTCTTCGGTGACGGCCGCCTGGAAGTAGCGGTCTTTGCTATAGCTGCGGCGTTTCATCGCGCCGATGGAGCCCATGCCGCGATAGTCTTTGTAGCGCTCGCCCTGCGAGATGATGAGCTCGCCGGGGCTTTCTTCCACGCCCGCGAGCAGGCTGCCAAGCATGACGGTGTCGGCGCCCGCGGCGATGGCCTTGGCAATGTCGCCGGAGTATTGAATGCCACCGTCCGCAATGACGGGGATACCGCTCTTGGCTGCCTCTTGGGCACAGTCGAAAATGGCTGTAATTTGCGGAACTCCGGTGCCGGCCACCACGCGTGTTGTGCAAATTGATCCAGGTCCGATACCTGCCTTTACGGCATGCGCGCCGGCGTCAATCAGCGCGCGAGTGGCTTCGGCGGTGGCAACGTTGCCCGCGGCGATTTGGACGCGCGAGCCGAAGGCGTCAACAAGCTTGCGGACGCTGTTTATGACCATGCGGGAGTGGCCGTGAGAGGTGTCGATGACGAGGAAGTCCACGTCTTCGGCGACGAGCGCTTCGCTACGCTCGAAGCTGTCGGGGCCAACGCCGATGGCCGCACCGACGCGGAGGCGGCCCTGCGCGTCTTTCGCGGCGAGGGGGTGCTTGATCTTCTTCTGGATATCTTTGACGGTGATGAGGCCCTTGAGGAAGCCCTGCTCGTCCACGACGGGGAGCTTCTCGACCTTGTAGCGATGGAGAATTTCGTTGGCTTGTTCGAGCGTGGTGCCGATGGGTGTGGTGATGAGGTGCTCGCTCGTCATGAGCTCGCTGATCGGCCGGTCGAGGCTCTGCTCGAAGCGGATGTCGCGATTGGTGAGGATACCGACGAGGCGGCCTTCTTCCGTGATGGGAATGCCGGAGATGTGGTAGCGCTCCATCACGGCGAGGGCACTACGCAGTGATTCGTTCGGGCCGAGGGTGATGGGGTCGGTGATCATGCCCGACTCGGAGCGTTTGACTTTATCCACCTCGGCGGCCTGGTCCTCAATCGAGAGGTTGCGATGGATAATGCCGATGCCGCCTTCTCGGGCCAGGGCGATGGCGAGGCGAGCTTCGGTGACGGTATCCATCGCGGCAGAGAGGATAGGAATGTTGAGGCTGATGTCGGCTGTGAGGCGCGTCTGGGTGGAGACGTCGCCGGGGAGAACGTTCGACTCCGCCGGGAGCAACAATACGTCGTCGAACGTCAGGCCCTCTTTACCGAATTTCCACTGCCAGGCCTCGTCGGTCGTCATGGCGCAGGCTACCTCCCTCGCATGTTGTTTGTTCACCACAGGGACGCAGAGATCAGATATGAGGGACGCACCGGTGCGCCGTCACGGCTTGACGCCGCGGAAAGCTCGTACGCGTCGCAGCGTAACGAACGCCTGAGCTCTGGGTATTTTGATATACATACCACCGCGTCGGGAGGGGCGTCAATTTGAGAAAGCAGCCTGCGCGGGCGAGATCGCGGGATTTATCTTGCTGTCGCTACAGCGCGTAGGCGGTGAGGTGGCCGTCCTCGTCGGGGCAATACAGGTGGCCGTCAGCGACGATTGGGCTTTCCCAATGGATGCCTCCGATGGAACCGCCGGCACTGTCCTGATCGGAGGACCAGAGTTGGTGTCCGTCGCGGGGATTTATGGCGAGCACGGCGCCGCTGGTCGCGGCGTAGAGAACGCCACCTGCGAGGATGGGCGTCGTCGTGACGGCGTCGCTGGCCCAGACCTGGACGAGCCGGGTTGCTCCCGATGCATCCGTGGCGGCCTGATAGGCGCGCAGGCCACACGTTGCGGCGACGATAATCCAGATGGGTCCGTTGCTTCCGTCCTGCCAGATTACAGGTTGAGTGAAGACGTCACAGCCGGGGAGACTCAGCTCCTGGACCTCCCCAGCGATGGCGCCTGGCCTGCCCGTGCCGTTGAGATTTTGGCGATTGAGCAGGCGTAGCGTTTCGTCTTTGCCGCCTTGCACGAGCAGATAAGGCGTCCTGCTGCCAGGGATTTTGGGCAGGAGGGCCGGCGCCGTGCTGCCGAGGTCGGCGTCGGAGTTGTCGAGCTGCTGGTAGTTCGGCGGAGTGTAGGAATCAAGGATGCGGCTGAGATCTGGCGATAGCTCGATCACAGAGTCACCCCAATTGTGGCCGCCAGTGGAGGCGTCGAAGGTGCCGTTACCAGTGACGACGAAGACATTGCCGTTTGTAGGGTCCACCACGGCCCCAGCGCGCGCCCAGATGCCGTTTCCGTCCTGATCGGGGCAGTCGCTATGCACCAGCAGATGGGTGAGGTCGGAGCAGAGGGTGTTGAAGACATGCTCAGAGCCGTCGGTAAGGTGGACGGCGACGACGTGCCCCTGGTAGGGAGGGGCATCGCCGAGGTAGCCGCTGGTGGTGACGTAGAGGTAGCTGTTAGCGATGTTGAGCGAGGACGACTCTTTCTCCGAATCGGGCATACGCGTGATCTGCGCGGGCCAGCCACCGCCATGCGCCTCCTCGCCGGTCGCCACGGCGTACTTGTGGATGTAGCCGTCGAGGCCGTAGGCGTAGACGAACCGGCGCGAGGGGTCGAGGACCGGCGAAGAGTGGGTGATCTTCGGGCCGGAGGGCTTGTGCGCCCAGAGCTGCGCACCAGTAGCCGCGTCGAGCGCGAGCAGGCGCCCGTCGAGCGTGGTGAGGAAGAGGACGTCGCGCGTCGTGCCGTCGGGCAGCTTGAGGCCGGATAAGAGGGTGGGCGATGAGTCGGCGGTGCTAGGCAGCGGAACCTGCCAGAGACGATGCAGCCCGCCCACTGTCGCAGGCGTCAGCGCGGTCTCGGAAGGAGCGACGCCACTGCGGGCGGCATCATAGCCGAATCGCGGCCAGTCGCCGGGGAGGAAACCCTCAGGAGAGGGCGTGCGCGTGGCCAAGGGGGTGTTTGCCGTAGGTGAGGCGGCCGTGCGCGGAAGGCCCCTTGGGCCGGACGGGCCGTCGCAGCCGGCGAGAAGCATGGCAGCGCCCAGGATGAGGGCGGCAGGACGGGTCAGGCGACGAGGTCGCGAGGCTCCAGGGCGCATGAGCGCACCTCCGGGTGGAGCGCGCTAGACACGTTCGAGGCGGCGCAGGGTGGCGTTGATGGCGACGCGCAGGCTCTCGATGACGCCGCGGCCACTGACAGCGACGGCTTCGAAACTGGGCGCGCGATAGATGTTGAGATACTGCTCAAGGACCGGGACGGGGAGAATGTCGGGCAGGTCGCGCTTGTTCCATTGCATGATAAGGGGGAAGTCGCCGGGATTCTTGCCCATGCGGCGAAGCTGCTCGTTGAGCTCGTTGAAGCTCTCGATGTTCTCTTGCAGCTTGCTCGCCTGAGAGTCCGCGACGAAGACGACGCAATCGGCCCCCTTGAGCACCGAGATGCGCGTCTGCTGGTAGAGCACCTGGCCGGGGACGGTGTAGAGCTGGAAGCGGATCTGGAAGCCGTGGACCGTGCCGAGGTCGAGCGGGAGTAGGTCGAAATAGAGGGTGCGCTCGGTCTCGGTGTCTATGGAGACCATGTCGCCGACGTCGCGCGGGTTGACGGTCCTATGCAGAAAATGCAGGTTCGTTGTCTTGCCGGAGAGGCCGATGCCGTAATAGACGATTTTGCAGTTGATCTCGCGCCTTGCCATGTTGATAAGCGACATTCTCGGCTCCTGCCTCGGCGTGACGTGTCTTACGGCTCCGTGCGCCCAGACGTTCCGAGCGGCCCGGAGTGCCCCTCGTGGACACCTCAAGCGTAGCTATTGTATCGCACAAGAGGGCAGATGCAAGCGTGATGGGAGTCACAATACGGCGGTCTAGCCGGCACTTAGCCGCCGTTCACCCGCGCCAGGAAGCGCTCCAGCAGCACACGGGCTCGCTCGTGAGTGCCCTCGCCGATGAGCTGCTTGTCGTCGCGGGCCTCCACGCGAAAGACGAGGCGCCGGCCGTCCACCTCGACCAGCTCGGCGATGGCGGTGACGGTGGCGCCGACGGGTGTGGCTGCTAGATGGCGGATGTTGACGAGGGAGCCAACGGTGGTCTCGCCCGGTTCCAATCCCGGCTGGACCGCGCGCCAGGCGGCGTTCTCCATGAGGTTGATCATCAGAGGCGTGGCGAAGACGCGCACGCCACCCGCGCCGAGCGCCGCAGCGGTGTGTTCATCACCGACCACCTGTGTTGCCTCGCCACGCATGCCCACCTCGACCGCCATCGCCGTCACCCTTTCGCCAATTTCGTCACACAGCATCCCAAATGGGCGCGTCCATGCCTCGACGTCTTTGGTCCGCGCCTATTCTAACATCCTCGCCCGCCGCTCCGCCGCCTGGGATCAGTTGTTGCGAATGATGAATGCTTGACGGAGTTGAGAGAGACGCTGAAAAGCTGCTGAGAGCGGTCCGGGACGCGTTGACTGTCCTGGGGTGCGATGCAATAATGGCAAGGTTTGGAGGCATATCGGGCCTCGCATGCGGCGGTCGCGCCGGGATCCGCGGGATGGCAGTGCTATGCAACAGATAGAGCGCGTTGAGGAGACGCTACAGCGCGTGGCCCCCGCGGAGCAGGCCGCTCATGAGGCGCCGGTCGCGATCTCGGTCGTGGTGCCGCTGCTCAACGAAGAAGATAGCGTGCGCCCGCTCTACGAGGCGCTCTCGGCGGAGCTTGCGCGCCTCGAAAAGAACTACGAGATCATCTTCGTGGACGACGGCAGCCGCGATGCCTCGTTCACGGTGCTGCGGGCGCTGCATGAGATGGATCCGCGCGTGCGCGTCATCCGTTTCCGCCGCAACTTCGGCAAGACGCCGGCGTTGGTCGCGGGCTTCCAGCGGGCGCGCGGTGAGGTCGTCTTCACCATGGATGCCGACTTGCAGGATGACCCGGCCGAGATTCCGGTCTTTCTCCAGAAGATCGCAGACGGCTACGACCTCGTGACCGGCTGGAAATATCCACGCCACGACCCCTTCACGAAGACGGTCCCTTCCTTCTTCTTCAATCGCATGATCTGGGCGACGACCGGCGTGAAGGTGCATGACATCAACTGCGGCTTCAAGGCCTACCGGCATGAGGTGCTCGACGACCTCAAGCTCTACGGCGAGCTGCATCGCTTCGTTCCCGTGCTGGCGCATCAGCGCGGCTTCCGCGTGACTGAAGTGAAGGTGAACCACCACCCGCGCAAATATGGCAAGTCGAAGTTCGGTGCGCGGCGCTTCATGCGCGGGTTCCTCGACCTGCTGATGGTGCTCTTCCTGATGAGTTATCTGCGCACGCCACTGCGCCTCTTCGGCATGATCGGCTTCTTGCTCTCGCTCGCCGGCTTGATCATCGACGGCTATGTCGTCGCCGACCGGTTCCTGCCGTTTGGCTCGCATCAGGAGATCCATAACCGGCCGCTGCTCTTCGTGGGCATTATGTTCCTCATCTTCGGCGTGAGCTTCATTCTCACGGGCTTGCAGAGCGAGATGATCCGCCACTTCTCCTACCGGGCGAACGAGGAATTCAGCATCAGACAGGTGCTAGAGTGAGCGAGCCGTCAGAGACGGTCGCGCCGGCGGCGGAAGTCGTGGCCGGCGGCGGCTTGCTGGGGCTGCTGAAGCGCTACAAGCGGGTCCTCCAGGTGGGCGTGCTGGCACTGGTCATCGTCTTCCTTGGGGCGACCGTGTGGCGGAGCTGGACGTCGCTTTCGCGGTACTCCTGGCACGTCGAGTGGGGACTGCTGGTGGCGGCCTTCGCGCTCTTCGTCGTTCAGGAGCTGTCGTACGGCTTTATCTGGCGCGACATCCTGGCGCGCATGGGCAGCCGGCTCGATGCGGTCTCCGCACAGCGGATCTATCTGGGCGCCGAGTTCGTGCGCTACATCCCCGGCAACGTCTGGCACGTCATCACGCGTGTGCTCTGGGCGGAGCGGCGCGGTGTGCCGAAATCTACCGGGTTCGCCAGCATGGTGATTGAGCTGGCGACCAAGCTGACGTCGGCCGTGCTTGTCTTCGCCGTGAGTTTGTTTTTCTGGCAGGATTCGGGCGGTCTGTTCGCCAATCTCAACGTGCCCCACTCGGCGTTCATCGCGGCGGGCGCGTTGCTGATTCCGCTCCTTCTGCTCGGCCTCTATCCGCCTTTTTTGCGGGGCGCGCTCAACGCGGGGCTGCGGCGGCTGAAGCGTGAGCCGGTGCGCTTCTCTCTGCGATACGCCGACGTGCTGCTGATTACGCTTTATTGGGCGCTGAGCTGGCTGGTCGCGGGCGTAGGCTTTTACCTCCTCGTGCGCTCCGTGGTCTCGTCGCCGCTGCCGCCTGCGGCGCTGCTACTCTGCATTGGCATCAATGCACTCGTCTGGGATGTTGGTTTTCTCTCGTTTATCACACCGAGCGGCCTGGGCATTCGCGAGCTGGCGGCGGCGTTTCTGCTGGTGCAGTCGGCGATGGTGGTGGGGCCAGCCGGCGCGACGCTGGCGGCGGTCATCGCCATTGTGGCGCGGCTGCTCACGACGGGCTC
>CAYYCB010000037.1:14000-17568 GCA_964469715.1 uncultured Ktedonobacterales bacterium
GCGCGACGCTGGCGGCGGTCATCGCCATTGTGGCGCGGCTGCTCACGACGGGCTCGGAGTTGGTCTGTATCGCGGGCGCGCACCTGCTGACCGGCGCGTCCGGCGGGGCGAGTGCGGGCGCGGCTGGACGGCTGCGGGCGCCTTCGTCGTGGCCATAGGAGTCGTGGCGGTGTCGTGGTCCTGCCCGTGAACGGGCACGGCACGAGGGGGCAGGCCAAGATCCTGCCTGTGAACCGGCAGGGCACGGAGGCGCGGCATGATGCCAGAATAGCATCGTTGATGAGCTTGCTATCTGTGCTGGGTTGACAGAAGATGGGGGTGAACAGGGTGGGCGTCGAGCGAAGTGGGTGCGCCACCCGGGAGGTGCGCGATGCAGGCCATCATCCCCCATCATCCGACGCAGAGCCGCCCCTATACCTGGCGCTGCATTGACGTAACTCCTAATCCTCCGCGTGCAGGCGAGCCAGTGACGATTGGCTTTCCGCTGCTCAATCCCGATTCCGACGAGGTGGTGGTCGAGCGGATCGCTGTGCGCGTGGCCCTCTTCGGCATCGGCGTGACATGGTGTGACCTCGGCTCCATAGGGCCGTTCCGGCTGCCGCCGCGCTCCGGCGTCGTGCGCGACGCGGCAATCACCTGGACGCCGGACACTGGCGGCCATCGTTGCGTGCGGGCCTCTATTGCTGTGGCTGGGATGCCAGATCCGCTAGTGGTCGGACGCAATCTGCACGTGATTCAGGCGAGCGCGGATGAAGAGGTATGGCGGACGCCGTTCCTTCTTGGCAATCCGGAGCCGGTGCCGGCGCCTGTCGCCCTTCATCTTGGCGGGAACGATCCGCGCGATCTTGACGCGGTGGTTCGTGTTGGTGGGCAGCGCATGCCACTCCAGCGGCCGATCTGGTTGGGCGCGGGTGAGGTGCTCCGCGCGGAGTTGGAGCTGCGTGCAGTGACCGAGCGTGCGCTTGACCACGCGCGTACGCTGGAGGGGAGCATTCGGGGACGGCTGCTCGACGGCATCGAGGTCATCGTGCGGCGGCCGGCGCGTCTGCTGGAAAGCGACCGGCCCGAAGTGTGTGCGCATACAGCGGTGGATATGGTGGAAGAGGCCGAGCTGATCTACGGCCGCTAAGTCTCGCAGCAGGGACAGAAAAGCCCATACGGGCATGGATGGCGAGTCCACACGGGCTTATTTGCCATTGAGCATGTCGTTCTTCGTGCTCACCGGGAGTACTTTCCTGCCTGGTTGGATTGACAGCCCGCTACCCTCTCGGTACAATGGCGCGGCCTAGCGCATCGCAGGCCGAGGACGGCGCGGCACATGTGCGCCGCGCGCTGGAGGAACGTGGGTGACGTCAGGGAATCCGGGCGCGCTTGCCGGGCAGACGCTGGGTGAGTATAAACTCGAAGCGCTGATCGGCGCGGGTGGGATGGCGGAGGTCTATCGCGGGCGCGACACCAAGCTGGGACGTGATGTCGCGGTGAAGGTGTTGCCGCCGCACCTCGCGACCGACGCGGGGTATGTGGCGCGGTTCCGCGACGAGGCGCGACGGGTCGCCACCATCGACCATGCCAACATCGTGCCGGTGTATCAGTTCGGCGAGGAGCGCGGACTGCTCTACATCGTCATGCCGCTGCTGCGCGAATCGCTGCGTGAGCGCATGGAGCGCACCGGCTTGCCGGCCATCCCTGAGGCGATGCGTATCACGGTGCAGGTGGCGGCGGCGCTGGACGCGGCACACGGCCAGGGCATCATCCATCGCGACGTGAAGCCAGAGAACGTCCTGCTGAACCAGGAAGGCCGCGCACTTCTCACCGACTTCGGCATCGCCCGCGAGGCGGCGACGCTGCGCGATCCGCATGCCGCCCACACGATCTCGGCCTCGGGCCTGCCGGTGGGTACCCCCGAATACATGGCGCCTGAGCAGCTCAGACGCGAGTACGTGGATCAGCGGGCGGATATCTATGCGCTGGGCGCTGTGCTCTATGAGATGTTGACGGGTCACGCGCCGCATGAGGCGTCTTCGGTCTATGAGGTGGCGGCGATGGCGCTGACGGCGTCGATTACGCCACCGTCGTCGCAGAATCAGGAAATTTGGCCGCAGCTCGACGTGGCGGTGATGACGGCGCTGGCCAAAGATGCGAACGAGCGCTATCCCGACGCGCGCAGCTTCGCGCTCGCACTGCGGGCGGCGATTCAGAGCCGCAACGATCCGCGTACACCCAAGTTGACGGTACCAGCCTATCAGCCACTCGTGCAGGATCAGGATTCGATGGTCTTGCGCCTGATGGCGAGCGGCCCGCTGCGTGAGGACGGCAAGGTACGCGCATATCTGGAAGATTCGACGGTTTCGACCGGGCGAGAACTGGCGGTTTCTCCTCGCCACCGGCCGGCGGGGACGGAGATCGACGCGAATCCGCCACGTCGCAGGCGAATGGGGCTCCTGTTGGCATTGGTCGCCCTGATCGTTCTGGTTGGCACCGCCGGCGGCGGCACACTCTACATCCTCTCCGGCTTCTCCCCGCCGGGCGTGAGCTTCTTGCCGCTGGGAAACGGCGCCATCGCCGGGCCGGGCGCGACGGCCACGAGCACCGCGGAAGGTACGCCGGGCGCGACGGCCACGAGCACAGCCGGTAGAACAGGGGCATTGGCTCAGACGCCGACGAGCAATGCGCCGACGCCGATACCAGGAGAGACAGCGACTGCGACGCCAACGCCGCCGTCACTTGTACTCGCACCCTCTCAACAATTGACACTTTCTAAGAAGTCCGGCGGTTGCAGTGCAAGTCAGATCGTTTTAAATGCTGGATCAAACAGCGTAAGTTGGTCCTGGACCTTACCTGGCGACCCCACATTTTTTAGCGACCACACATTCCTTTGGGGACTCGGCTCATCTGCCACGAATACTGGCCCGCCGACCCATTCATCTCTTGCCCCAAGCAGCTCGGACACTTTGACGGTGCAAATGAACTGCCAACAGGCTTACAACGGGCAGGTGACGGTGATAGCCACTGATCTTGTCACCAATTTACAGTCCACTTACACGTTCACCCTCATCAACCCGTAGTCGGTGCCTGAGTTCCTAACCTCCTAACGTGCGACGTGGTTACCGGTGGGACAAGACGTCCAATGGGGCCGCGATGAATTGCAGTTTGGTCGCCAGGGCGGAGCCTTGCGGTAACGTGCGATGCTGAGAATGTAGCGGAGTATCCGTATTGGAGAGCGGTGTCCCTTGTGGCACGTCCGGCCAGGGTGAGTCGGAAGCGCCTGCTATCAGACAGGAAATGGCCGGAGCATGAACGCCAGGCAGACATGAGGTCTGTGCGGCGTTCGCGCTCCGGCCAGTTTGTGCTTCTCACCACTGACGCGATGGAGGCTATCGGGAGTTGCCCGGCGACTGCCGGGAATGCCCCGACCTAGCGCTGGGAAACGTTCAGGTTGTAGTTGTTACCACCGTTGTTGTCCCAGGTCCCACTCTGGTTGTAGTAGGCGGTGTTGATGGACGAGGCGGAGGTGGGCACGTAGACGCTGGCCTTCCACGAGCCGTCGCTCTGCTTCGTCATCGCCACG
>CAYYCB010000038.1:0-4372 GCA_964469715.1 uncultured Ktedonobacterales bacterium
ATCGGGCGCTGCATGACTGCGACGTGAGCGCCCGGCTCTTGCAGGCGATGGCGCGGGGCTAAGCCCAACGACAGCGTGCCTCCTTCACCGCTCTGGCATGACCACTTATGGTCTCGTATGCTCAAGGCGCGTAGAGGTGGCGCTTGTTCGCCACCTTATTTCCGCCCGCCTGATAGACGGCACACATTGTGCTGCCGGAGGGGCACGGTGTTACCATCGCCGCTAGCCTGGAGTCTCAGATGATTGCCGATCGTCGTCGTCCCGCCACTGAAGCGTCCGAGCACGGCCTGGATGCGCAGCTCGCACGTGCCCTGCGGGAGGAGGCGCGCATCGGCGTGGTGCGAGCGCTAGCTGGCGCAGCGGGCGGGCTGCCGTTGACGGCGCTAGCTGGTCAACTTGGTATTGAGGTCGCGCTCGCGCGGCGTCAGGTGAGAGCCCTGGCTCGCCTCGGCGCTGTGGATGTGTCAGGTGCAGATGGCGAAGAGCGCGCCATCCTGGCCGATACACCGCTCGGTAGCGTATTGCGCGAGATGTTCAGCCGGGCATCACGAGTCGCTGAGCCACAAGTGTCCTTGGGCGAGGCCGAGCAGTCGGGCTCGCAAATGACGCTGGACGCCGTGCTGCAGCAGTTGGCGACAGGCGTGGCGATTTACGACGAGCACGGCGAATTGATGCGTATGAACGAGGCGGCCGAGCGCCTCACGCGGCGCCGTGTGGAACCGGGTGAGTCGGCGGAGGATCGGCAGCGACGTTACGCAATGCGCCAGGCAGACGGCAGCCCGATGACCGAGGTGGAGTCGCCCTCCGGGCGAGCGCGGCGCGGCGAAACCTTCCTCAATCTCGAATGCATTGTGGATGGCATGCATGGGCAGAATACCCACCTTCTTACGAGCGGTGTGCCGCTGCTCGATGAGCATGGGCGTCGGCGTGGCGCCATCGTCGTCTTTCAGGACGTCACCGAGCAGCGCAGACTCGTTCAGGAGACAGAGCGGCAGCGCTCGCTTGCGGAGGCAATCATCGACCATGCGCCCGAAGCCATCGGCCTCTGGGACGCGACAGACGACTTCCGCTGCCTGCGGACAAACGCGGCATATCTGAAGCTTCTGCGGCCAGAGGATCGTGAACGGGGCTCCATCGCGGGAATCAAGCTCGGCGACTTCTTCGAAGGCGAGACCCGCAGACGAGTTCTAGACACCTTCGAACGGGCACGAGCGACAGGGCAACCGGTAACGTTGGACGAGTTCCCGCTCACGTTCCCGCCCAACACTGAGATCCGCTGGTATCGCTGGAGTCTCACTCCGCTGTCCGGCGCCGATGGAAAAGTTGAGACACTTCTGGTCAGTGCCGTGGAGATCACGGAGCTGGTCCGCGCCCGTGAGAGCCTGCGATATGAAGCGGCCAGGCTACATGCGGTGATCGCGGCGATGCCCGAGGCCGTAGCATTGGCGGACGAGCGCGGGCGATTCCAACTGACGAACGCGGCGGCGGAGGAGCTCTGGGGCCGCAGTACTCCAGCAGAGATCGAGACAACCGAGTACGCTGACGTTTTCGAGTGCGTCACGCCAGAGGGCCAGCCGCTGCAAAGCGAGGAGTTGCCTCTGCCGAGGGCGCTGGCGGGCGAAACCGTGATCGGCCAGGAGCTCATCTACCTCCAGCCCAACGGCCGGCGGATCAGCCTGCTTTGCAACGCGGCGCCGGTCTATGAGCCGGAGACGCAGGCATTCCTCGGTGGTGTGGTCGTCTTCCAGGACGTCACTGAACAACGCCGTCTCGAACGCGATGAGGCACGGCAGCGCGCGCTCGCGGAGGGCATCGTAGCCGGCGCGCCAGTTGGCATAGCCCTCTACGACGCAACCGACGAATTCCGCTGTGTGCGCCATAATGCGGAATTTCTGGCATTGACCGGGCCGGAGTTCCGCCAGCGTGGAACCATCGTGGGCATTCCGCTGAATGATCTCTTCGGTGAGGACTCCCGCGCACGGGTGCGAGAGATCTACGAGCGGGTGCGGGAGACCGGCGCCCCTCTAACCATTGACGAGTTCCCGGCTATGCTGCAGCCCGAGTCTGAGCCGCGATGGTATCGCTGGAGCCTCACCCCGCTTCGTGACGAGCACGGGACCATCGCGGCGCTGCTCAACTCCGCGATTGAAATTACCGAGCTCGTGCGCTCGCGCGAGCAATCTCGCCGCCATGCCGCTACTCTGCAAGCGGTGATCAAAGCGATGCCTGAGGCGGTGGCGGTGACTGATCCCTTGGGTCGGCTCCTACTAAACAACGCGGCGGCCGAAGCGTTGTGGGGGCCCGTCTCTAGTGATCGCACCGGGCCACGCGGCCCTGTTTTCGTGGGCGAGGCGCACACGCCGGAAGGCGCACCGCTACGCGAAAGCGACCTGCCCTTGGAACGAGCACAGGCGGGCGAGACGCTCATCGGCCTGGAAATCGTGCTGGGTGAATACAGCGCCGAACAGCGCAGCCTCCTCTGCAGCGCGGCGCCAGTCTTCATGGAGGAGACGGGGCAGCGCCTGGGCAGTGTTCTGATCTGCCAGGACATCACGCAGATGAAGGCGCTGGAGCGCCAGCGTGACGACTTCCTCTCCATCGCTGCGCACGAGCTGCGCACACCGCTGACCAGTATTCTCGGCACTCTGCATGTGATGCACAAGCAACTCGAAAGGGCCATCGAAGGCGCGGCCATCGACACGCCGACGCTGCTGCGAGCGGTCACGCGTATTAGCGGACAGGCCCAGCGCATCAACAAACTCGTCGGCGACCTACTGGACACGACGCGCATCTACGGCGGTCAACTCCCGCTCACGCTTGAACCGACGAACTTCGGCGCGCTTGTGCATGGCGCTGTGGCTGATAAGCTGGTTGCCTACCCGCGCCGTGCCATACCAGTGACATTGCCGGAGGGGGAGTTGGTCGTCCAGGGCGATGCGACGCGGCTCATGCAAGTGCTCGATAACTTGCTGACCAACGCCCTCAAGTACAGCACGGAGGACCAACCCGTTGAGGCCTTGGTGGTCGTCGAGGGGAGTTCACTACATCTGGCTATCACCGACCATGGCCCAGGGATCGCGCCGGAATACCAGGGTGAGTTGTTCCAACGCTTCTATCGTGTGCCGGGTGTTCAGGTGAGAACCGGCTCCGGTGTCGGCCTGGGCCTGGGACTCTACATCACCCGGACCATTGTCGAGCGGCACGGCGGGCAGGTGTGGGTCGAGTCCGCTCCTGGCCTCGGCTCAACGTTCCATGTACGCCTGCCCTTGGCAGTAGCCAGTTCCTAATCACCGGCGTGGCGCAGGAAACCGAGCCTCTAGTTTCCGGTGCGTACGGCGGTGAGCACGCTCAGGAGCTGTTGAGCCTGCGCCATCGTGTCGCGCACGATCTCGGCAGCCGGCCTAGATGTGGCTAGTGATGCGGCCTGGCCGGCCCAGAGCGAAAGATAGTCCGAGCGGCCCTGACGGGCGGCGGCCTGTCGGATGTCGCGCGTGAGCGCATTCTGCACGGGGAAGGGCGCTAACTCCGGCTCATGCGGTCGCAGCTCCTCGGTGAGCCGATTTGCGAGCCCGCGCGCCGAGCGGCCTGAGAAGGCGCGCGTAATGACGGTATCGTCGTCCGCGCCGGCAAGGACGGCGGCTTTGTATGCGGGATTCGCCCCGCTTTCAGGGCACGCAAGGAATGCCGTGCCCATCTGCGCGGCAGACGCGCCGAGGGCAAGCGCCGCAACGACACCGCGACCATCCATGATCCCACCCGCTGCGATCACAGGTACGCGTACGGCATCTACAAGCTGAGGGATAAGCGCCACCGAGCCAATCAGCGCACGCGAGGTATATGCCGGGTCAGCATCGAAGGTGCCACGATGACCGCCGGCCTCGCTCCCTTGGCCGACGATAGCGTCCACGCCCAGCGCTGCGAGCATGCGACCCTCAGCCACCGTCGTCGCCGTCCCCACGACGCGGACGCCAGCACGTTGAAGCGCTTGGATTTGATCTGCAGTCAGCGTCCCAAAGGTAAAGCTGAAGACGGGGACGCGCTCCTCGATCACCACCACCAACTGCTCCTCGAACGTCTCCGCATACCGCTCCACAGCAGGCGAAAGAGGCAAGCCAAGCTCGGCGCGAAATGGGTCAAGCAGGGCATTGGCATGCGTGACAATCTCCGGCGAGGTGACGGGCGTCTGGGGCACAAAGAGGTTGACGCCGAAGGGGCGCTCAGTGAGTCGGCGCATCTCACCAATCTCACGCCGCAACGCCTCAGGCGAAAGGTACGCCGCGCCGAGCATACCGAGCCCACCCGCACCAGAGACTGCCGCGGCCAGGGCAGGCGTGGACGGTCCTCCGGCCAGAGGGGCAAGGATGATGGGATA
>CAYYCB010000038.1:4472-10929 GCA_964469715.1 uncultured Ktedonobacterales bacterium
CGGCCAGGGCAGGCGTGGACGGTCCTCCGGCCAGAGGGGCAAGGATGATGGGATATTCGATGCCGAGCAATGCTGTAAGCACGGTCCGCATGTTTGTTCCCCCTCTTCGGGGCTCAGAGCCGCACCTAATAGAGTTAGGTGGTAGAGGAGAGATACTGCTCAATAGTGCGACGTTAGGCAATCGTCCTAGGCCGTGAAATTGTACAACGTGTCGCGACGCCTTGACGTGCGCGAGTGGACGGCGATACACTTCCGCCTGTAACGCACAACCGAAGACAGGAGAGCGCGGAACGGGACTAGTACGCGAGCGAGCGCCGCAACAGCGAGCCGGGTAGGTGGGAGCCGGCGTGGCGGATGCGCGGAACCGGCCCGTGAGCAGCGACTGAAAACCCGGCGCGGTCATGACCGCGGCTAGGTGAAAGCCGCCGGAGGCCCCACCGTTAGCGGGGCGCCGCGTAGCGCCACTGGCAGCCGCGCGGGCAGAGAGGGACGCACACTGTGCGCCCAAGCGAGGTGGTACCGCGGGAGAGATGCCCGCCCTCGGAGCGAAGAGCTCCCGGGGCGGTTTTTTGTTGGCCTGGAGTTGTATTCAGTCCTTCGCTCCGAATGGTTCAAGCGCTATCGGAGACTCCTGACCCTGGAAGGTCAGGACGCGGGGGAGAACCGAATGCCAGCGTAAGCCGGCGTAGTGGACTGGAGTGAACGAGCATGGCGGACGAAGCGAAGTTTGTGGAAGACCTTGCGGAGAAGGATGACTTCGCCCAGTGGTATCAGGATGTGGTGTACAAAGCCGGGCTGGCCGACGAGTCGCCCGTGCGCGGCTGCATGACGATCAAGCCCTACGGCTACGCGCTTTGGGAGAACATGCAGCAGGCCATGGACCGGCGCATCAAGGCGACAGGCCACGAGAACGCTTACTTTCCACTTTTCATTCCCGGCAGCTTCCTTGAGCGCGAGGCAGAGCACGTCGAGGGCTTCGCGCCAGAGGTGGCCGTGGTGACGCGTGCCGGCGGCGAGGAGTTGGCGGAGCCGCTGGTGGTGCGCCCGACCTCCGAGACGGTCATCGGCTATATGTACGCTAAGTGGGTGCAGAGCTATCGTGACCTGCCGCTGCTCTACAACCAGTGGTGCAACGTCGTCCGGTGGGAGAAGCGTACGCGCCCCTTCCTGCGGACGACCGAATTCCTCTGGCAGGAGGGCCACACAGTCCATCGCACCGAGGACGAGGCCGAGGAAGAGACGCTACGCATCCTGCACGAGGTCTACAACGACTTCTTCCTCAAGGAGGCGGCCATCCCTGGTATCCCCGGTCTCAAGAGCGAGAGCCAGAAGTTCCCCGGTGCGCTCCGAACGTACACCATCGAGGCGATGATGGGCGACGGGAAGGCGCTGCAATCCGCGACCTCACACAACTTGGGACAGAACTTCGCCCGCGGCTTCGACATCAAATTTCAAGACGCTGACGGCGAGGTGAAACTTGCCTGGACGACGAGCTGGGGATCAAGCACGCGCATGATCGGCGGCGTCATCATGGTCCACGGCGACGAGAGCGGTTTGCGCATGCCCCCACGCATCGCTCCCATTCAGGCGGTGATCGTGCCGATCTGGCGCAAGGAGGCCGAGCGCGAGGCAGTAGCCGCAGCAGTGAGCGAGGTCGAGGCTGCGCTCAGGGCGGTAGGTGTGCGCGTGCGGTCGGACTGGCGCGAAGAGAGGCCGGGCTTCAAATACAACGACTGGGAGCTGCGCGGAGTGCCCGTGCGCATCGAGATCGGCCCGCGCGACGCCGCTAGCGGTCAGGTGGTGCTTGTGCCGCGGACGAACCGGCAGGCAAAGGAGACCGTCAGCAAAGACGGCGTGGCTCGCCGCCTGCCAGAGATGCTGGAGGAGATTCACAGCGCGCTCTACGACCAGGCGCTGGCCTTCCGCCAGAGCCGGACATATCGCGCCGCCGACTATGGCGAGATGAAGGAGATCCTCGCGGACCGCGCGCGGATGGGTTTCATCGAGGGCTGGTGGTGTGGTGACGCGCAGTGCGAGGCCGAGGTGAAGACCGAGACGGGCGCGACGATTCGTTGCCTCCCGCTGGAGCGGCCCGATGGCGCTGGCCCCTGCATCCATTGCGGGCACTCCGGCGAGCAATGGGCCATCTTCGCCAAGGCGTATTAGTAGCTAATCTTGATACGGGATGCGCATGCTCGATCATCCATCTTCAGCGGCACTGAGCATGCGCATCGCCCCCTCATACCGATTTCGTCTGGATTGTTGGTGTCACGTGCGGGCTTCAGCCCGCGATCGCACACCCTGCGCCGGCGCCTTCAGCGCCGCGCCTCCAAACGCCACCCACCACCACCCCGCCTCGCGCCGGCCCGTTTAAGGCCGCGACCGCGCACGACAACATCCCACTCGCAATCGGTATGAAAGGCATACGGAGGGCTGTACGCCCGCTCAGAGGTAGGGCGAAGGCCAACCGCTGGCCCCTCCGCCATGGAGAGATATATGCGCTTGGGATGTAGAACAGCCCAAGCGTCGGCAACCTGTGGCTGCATGGTGGTATAGCTAACCGGCCATCGCTATAATACGGCAAGCCGGTAGGCATCGCATGTTCGACGGCATCGTGTCAGCGAACATCGTAGGCGCTAGCGGGGGAAGGATAGAAACCATGCGATTCGTGATTATGGGCTGCGGCCGTGTCGGTGCCGCGCTGGCGCAGATGCTCACTTCGGAGGGCCACTCCGTCACGGTTCTCGACCAGAATCCCGATGCGTTTGGTCGCCTACCGCCCGGCTTCCCCGAGAGCAACATTATGCTCGGCGACGGAACAGATGAAGACGTGCTCCAGCGCGCAGGCGTCGAGCAGGCGGATGCGTTCATCGCGGCAACGAACGGTGACAACCGCAACATACTCGCCGCTCAGATCGCGCGGCACATCTTTGGCGTCAAGCGGGTGATGTGCCGCATCTACGACCCTATCCGCCAGGAAACGTACAATGCGATGGGGCTTGAGTCCATCAGCCCAACCATCGTCGGGGCGAAACTGTTCCGCGACGCGCTGCTCAACCCCGTGGTGCGCACGTCGTCCGCGACGCACTCCATCGCGCAGGGCAAGAGTGTGCCCGTCTCACGCATCGAGCATGAAGGCGCAGCGCGGCGCTAGAGAATTTGGACTTCGAAGAGGATTCCTCCTATGTATATCGTGATCGGCGGGGGCGGCCAAGTGGGTTACTACCTCACGAAAGGGCTGCTCCAGCAAGGACATGAAGTGCTGCTGCTGGAGAAGGATGGCCGGCGGGTGCAGCGGCTGACCGAAGAGCTGGGCACGTCGATCGCGAAGGGCGACGCCTGCGAGGTGAAGGTGCTGACGGACGTCGGAACCGAGCGCGCGGACATCGTGATCGCCGTGACGGGCGACGACGAGGACAATCTTGTCATTTGCCAGGTAGCCAAGGCGCGCTTCCGCGTGCCGCGGACAATCGCGCGCGTCAACAACCCGCGCAACGACGCCCTCTTCCGCAAACTGGGCATTGACGTGGTGGTCAGCCCGACGCAGATGATTCTGCACATGATCGAGGCCGAGATACCGCACCACACCCTCGTCCCTTTGATGACGCTCTCACGGGCAGGCCTGGGACTGGTCGAAGTGACTGTGCCACCAGACTCTCCGGCGGCGGGGCACGAGCTGCGCTCGCTGCGGTTGCCTAGCTCGGTGAACGTGGCGCTGCTCGTGCGAGGCGACCGCAACATCACACCGTCAGGCGAGACCACACTTGAGGCCGAGGACCACGTCTTTGCGCTGGTGACCGAAGACGGCGAGCGGGCGTTGCGCCGCACAATCCTCCACGAAGACGAGGAATAGCACGCGGCGAACTCAGAAGCGGCGGCTTCCCTCCTGGGAGACCGCCGCTCCGCTCACAGAAGCTTGAGACGGCTGAAGGCTGTGTCGATATACTCCAGGTAGGCGCGCGGATCGGCGATGGCGTCGAGCTCGGCAGGCGAGACATGCGCCGTAACCTCTGGATCGGCCGCGAGCATGGCGAGCAAGCCAGCGCCCTGGTCCTCGTTGCGCCAGACTTTCTGCGCGTTGCGTTGCACGAGCTTGTACGCGGTCTGGCGATCCATTCCCTTGTCCACCAGCGCAAGGAGGATGCGCGAGGAATAGATCAAGCCGCGTGTGAGGTTCAGATTGGCGCGCATGCGCTCCTCGTCCACCTCCAAGCCGCTCATGATTTCGTTGAAGAGCCAGAGCATATAGTGGAGTGTGGCCGTCGCGTCCGGCAGGATCATGCGCTCGGCGGATGAGTGGCTGATATCGCGCTCGTGCCACAACGCGACGTCCTCCATCGCCGTCACAGCGTAGCCGCGAAGAACACGCGCGAGACCGCAAACGCGCTCGGCCTTCTCAGGATTGCGCTTGTGGGGCATAGCCGAGGAACCCTGTTGCCCCGCCCCGAAAGGCTCGAAGGCCTCGCCAAGCTCGGTACGCTGGAGGTGGCGTAGCTCGGTCGCCATCTGATCGAGCGAAGCGCCGGCGAGCGCGAGCGCGGTCACAAAGTGCGCGTGACGGTCGCGCTGAATGATCTGGGTGGAGACGGCCTCGGGACGCAGTCCAAGTCGCTCACACACATACTCCTCGATGCCGGGAGGGACGGTAGCATGTGTGCCCACAGCGCCTGAGATCGCACCAAAGCTGATGTCGTCTATGGCAGCGTCGAGACGACTGCGGGCGCGGCGCAGCTCATCCACCCACATGGCGAGCTTGAAGCCGAAGGTGGTCGGCTCGGCGTGGATGCCGTGGGTGCGTCCCACCATGAGGGTGTGGCGATAGCGCACGGCGGACTGCGAGACCGTTTCGATCAGGTGATCAAGCTGCTCCCGTAGCAGCGTTCCCGCCTGGACGAGCTGAACAGCGAGCGCGGTGTCGAGAACGTCAGACGACGTGAGGCCCAAATGGAGGAAGCGCCCCTCAGGGCCAAGCCGCTCCTGCACGGAGCGCAAGAATGAGATGACGTCGTGATGGGTTTCGCGCTCGATCTCGCGGGCGCGCGCCAGATCGTAAGTCGCCCCGCGAATCTTCTCAAGATCCTCGGCGGAGATGGCGCCCTCGCGCGCCCACCCCTCGCACACGAGAATCTCAACTCGCAACCAGGTATCCAGCTTATTCTCATCCGACCAGACGCGCGCCATCTCAGGCCGCGTGTAGCGCTCGATCATCGTACATGCTCCTCGGGAGTACTGCCCACCGGCATATCCTACCGCAGGCATCGTCAGACCTGCCGCCGATCCCCTTCGTGCCCTAAGCATCTGGCATTTTAACGCTCAGTAGTATGACTTGTGCGACCGAGTCGTGTACGAGTTGTGCGTGGTGCAGGCCGCTTGCGACCGCTATGCTGTTAGTGCCGGGGTGATGGAACGATCCGAGGGGGGATGGGACTATGCCGGCACGGGGAAAGCAGACATGCTGCGGTCAGCATCCTGCTGCTCACAAAGGTATGACCATGAAGACCTAGCGAGACACCGGCCGTACATGATGTAGGTGGCCATTCGGATGTTCGTCGACCATGCCAGTTAGGAACCGTGTGGCCGTCGGACAGGGAGCAAGTACGGCAGTCCACGTCGCGGCGCAGGGGGTGGGGCGGGGCGACCATTACGTGCGGTCGGTAAGCGCAAGCGTGAGGAAGAACGCGCCAGCGACGATACAGGCGAGGACCATGAGGCCGATCCATCCGGCGGCAGCAACCTGAAGGACGGCGACCACGAACCGCTGCAAGGCACGAACCCGCTGGCTCGCATGCAGCACTCCATGCGCCAGAGCGATGTCTATCAACACACCACCCCAGGCAAGCACCAGCAGCGCAAGACCGATGACCAGCCGCATCAGGCGTAACCATCCCCGGTGGGCATGCAGCCCCGCGCCGCCTTCATGGACCTTCTCGTGCGTATGGCGCGGCCGGCGCGGCGTCCGCGAAAGCCGCAGTGCGGGCATGCCATGCGGCCACGTCCTCTTGCGGATGTCACTTGCGGAAGGATCGCGCTGCACCTCGGCGTAGCGGCGCGGATCTCGCCCGATCATCCCGCTCTCGGTCGTCTCGCTCATAAGCGGTCACTCCGGCGCGGGCGCGATTCCCTGCACGCCCATCAAGGACGTGATATCACATCGTCGTGATCGTCGCCGCGCGGCCCTCTCACATGCCGAGCATTCAGCATTTCACGTTCCAACTCCGTGGCCGCCGAAAGAGATGCTGGGCAGAATACTTGCGGCGACAGGGCAATATCGCTCCATGGACAGCAATGCCATCCTAGCGGATAGAGTCGAGCCAGCGGGCGGCCGGGCCGAGATGGGCGATGCTGTTCATCATACGCACCACGCCGGAGGACGAGCCATCCGGCAGGAGGCGCCAATCCACGACACAGATGCTGGCTGGGTCGAGCCACATCCGTAGCGCACCACTCGGCGGAAGGC
>CAYYCB010000038.1:11029-15738 GCA_964469715.1 uncultured Ktedonobacterales bacterium
CCTCACGCAGGCGCTCATCCACTCGCGGTTCCAGCCCCAACGCGCTTCCGATGGCCTGGGCGGTCGAACGAGTGCGCAAAAGCGGACTGGTATAAAGCGCGGAGACATGATATGGCCGCAGGCCCTCTACGAGCTGGCGAGCCTGCGCCTCGCCGCGTTCTGTGAGCGCGGCATCGGTCGAGCCGAGGTAGCGGAGCTCACGATTGCCCTCAGCCTCGCCGTGGCGGATCAGCACAAAACGGGCAACCACACGCTGAGCATTCACGGCACTGGTCACGATTGCCCCAAATCGTCCACTCGCAGGCTACGAGTGATGTGACGCCGCCCCTGATCGAGCGTCCACGAGCCATAGTCGCCGTCTTCCAGTCGGCGCAACGCGAGAACAGCGGCGCCAACCTCAGGCGGATGTAGCGGCGGCCGAAACTCGGCACGAGGCGCGACCCGAGAGATGGCACTGCGGAACGGCTCCGTCACCCACGGCGTCGCCTTGAACACACTGCCTACCGTCGCGACAGGGAACCCGTCGTCCTCCATGCGGAGGCGCCGAACAATGGTGACAGCCTGCTCGGCGAGATCCGCACCAGCGCGCGCCAAGATATCGCGCGCCAGGCTATCTCCAGCGTCGGCCGCACGGCTAACGTGTACAGCAAAGGAGGCGATCTCGAACTTGCCAAAGGTCGTGCTATCCACTAAGCGGCGCATGCCCTCCGCGTCGTCCACGCCGAATGCCGCGCCGAGCTCGCGCGCAAGCAGTGTCGGCGGGAGGCGACCGTCGAGCGCGCGCATGGCGATACGAATACCGTTACGCCCGATCTCATAGCCGCTGCCAGCATCGCCGAGCACATAGTCCCACCCGTCGGTGCGCCAGAGCTCGCCATGTCCATTCATGCCCAAGCCCGTCGAGCCGGTGCCGGCGATGATGACGATGCCCTCCTTCGCCTCCGTCGCGCCGGCCCAGGCCCCGACGACGTCATTTTCAAGTATCACCACGCCGTCGTAGCCGAGCTGATGGATAGCGCGTCGCGGGACTGGGAGATCGAGGTCGGTGTCGAAGCCAGCCAAGCAGAGACAGATAGCCGCGACGTCGCCAAGCGCCACACCGGCCACCTGCAGCGCATCACCGACCGCGCTGGCGATGTTGGCGCCTGCGGGCTCGATCCCTACCGAGCGATGATTCGAGGCACCGCTCGTCGCGGTCCCCACAGCGCCCAGGTCCTCGCCCAACACGACGGCAGTGGTCTTGGTGCCGCCTCCATCTACGCCGACGACGTATCGCATCGCAATTCCTCCCAGTCGCGCAGCAGATCTAACCGCGAATAGTGCACAACACATGGTAGGCCAGGGCCTTGACGACGCACACGCGAATCTCATCTCCTGACGGACCTGACGCTCGCCATACCAAACTTAGGATGGCGCGAATGCCGCGTCTACCACGCGCGGAACATCCTCGCGCAGCCGCGCCACTGCTTCGGCGCTCGTCGGATCCCTGGTCAACCAGAGCAGATATTCATGATTGCCGTCGCGCCCGGTGATCGGCGAAGCGATCAACCCACGAGGAACGAGCGTAGCGGGCCGCTCACCAGTAACCGCACCGTCCGCGCCATGCACACCAGCCGTCTCAGATCCCAGCCGCATGAGCAGATCATCGAGCACACGGCGATGTACGGCAGGGTCGGTGATGACGCCGCCTGAGCGATCCGCCTCGGCCCGGCCTGCCTCGAACTGCGGCTTGACCAACGCCACGATCCAGGCGCCCTCGCGCACGAGCACCGCGACATGGGGTAACACCAGGCGCAGCGAGATAAACGACACGTCGATGACGGCGCAGTCAGCCAGCTCGGGCAGTGTTGCGACGTGTCGTATATTCGTGCGATCCATTACGACGACACGCGGATCCTGACGTAGAGTCCAAGCCAGTTGCCCGTGTCCGACGTCAACGGCGACGACCTTGGCCGCACCGCGTCGCAAAAGCACGTCGGTGAATCCACCAGTCGAAGCGCCGACATCCAGACAAATGCAGCCCGCCGGGTCCAGTCCGTAGGTGTCGAGGGCACGTTCAAGCTTGAGCCCGCCGCGGCTGACATAGCGCAGCTCGGCAGCACCACCGACCAGCTCACAGGTGGCCGCGCGAGGGACCAGCGTGCCGGGCTTATCCACCATCCGCCCATCCACGCGCACCTCGCGTGCCATGATGACGGCACGCGCTCGCTCACGACTCGGCGCCAGCCCGCGCTCCACGAGTAAAACGTCCAGCCGCTCGCGCACTTCCTTGCCGCGCTGGGGCCTCTTGCTCGCGCGCTGTTCGTCCAACACCTGCGCCTCACCCGCGTGCTATTCAGCCAACATACTAGGCTTCAGTGTAGCACGCAGCGCCTGACTAGCGCGGGACGGGACGCACGAACCACGCATCGGAGTCCATGAGGGCCTCCATATCGCCGGTGACCGTGTACTTGCCGTCTTCATAAGCGAGCAGCGCATCCTCCTCGTAGGCAAGGATGCGCATCCAGAGGTCGAAGTCAACCGTTACTGCGGCGGTGGGCGAGGCATGCTCACCCAGGCCGGTGTGGAGAACGCCATCCGCGACGACGGCGTAGCAGGCGCCCACCTGAGAGCCGGTAAAATGGTACTGAAGAACGGCATGCCGGCCCAACGCACGCTCGGGGCTGAAGGTAGCCTGCATCGCCTGTAGGTAGCCCTCGATTGTCATCGCCCATCTCCCCTGCCACCACACCTGCCGTCTGGGACATCCCGACCGCGCGGCCCGAGAACTCGCTCGACGCTACTCCGACACATCGAGCCGCAACAGATCGTCTGTCGTCTCTCTCCGGCGCACAAGTCGGGACTTGCCGCCACCTACGAAGGCGACAGCGGCTCGCGGGACACCATTATAACTGCTCGACAGCGGGAGGTGGTAGGCCCCACTGACCGGTATCGCCACAACATCTCCCTGCCGGACAGGTGGCATCCACACTTCGTGAATCAGCTCATCGCCCGATTCGCAATAGCGCCCGACGATACGCACCCGCTCGCTTCTCTGCTCACGCATACGCCCTGCCAGCGCAGCATGATATTTGGCGCCATAGAGGGCTGGCCGGGGATTATCCCCCATGCCACCGTCCACGGCAAGGAGAATCGCGCCATCAGGTGACGCCTTTCGCGGGCCAGTGGTATAGAGCGCGACGCCGGCCCGCGCTACGATAGCTCGCCCCGGCTCGATGACCAATCGCGGTCGTGGCAGGCGCAGCCGGTCGCAGTCTGCCGCGAGCGCCGACGTGACTTCTCGGACATAACGTCCCACGTCCAGGGATGTTTCTCCCGGCGTATAGGCGACGCCAAGCCCGCCACCTGGGCTGAGTTCGTGGATGATCGCGCCAAGCTGATCGCGCAGATCGGCCGCGACTCCCGCCAGAAAGCCAATGACCTGGACCCCCGGCTGGACGGTGAAAAGCTGCGAGCCGGCGTGGGCATGAAGCCCAAGGAGATCGAGCCAGGGCGAGGCGACCGCGCGCTGTGCTGCCTCGTAGATGGCTCCTGAGGCCAGATCGAGCCCAAACTTCGATCCTGCGTGGCCAGTCTGAACGTGGGCATGCGTCGCGGTGGCGACGTCGGGGCAGAGTCGCAGCCAGACGCCAACCCGCCGTCCGCGCTCACCTGCGAGCAGCTCAAGCTGTGCCAGCTCGTCGAGGCTGTCCACGACGATGCGTCCGACACCGGCCTCAATCGCGGCGATCAGCTCGGCCTCCGGCTTGAAGTTGCCGTGCAGGTGGATGCGCCCTGGCGAGAAACCTCCGGCGCATGCGATGGCAACCTCTCCCCAGGAGACGGTGTCAAGCTCAATCCCCTCGTCTAGCAGCACGCGACAGAGGGCAGGTGAGAGGTAAGCCTTGCCAGCGTAGGCAACAGCGCTATTGGACCAGCATGCCGCGAGTGCCTGGCGGAAGGCGCGGCACTGCGCGCGAATCGTCGCCTCGTCATAGACATAGAGTGGGCTGCCATAGGTCTTCACGAGGTCCAATGCACGCACACCGCCGATGCGAAGGTGGCCCATCGAATCCACTTGCGCGGTATCGGGCCAGAGATGGGCATGATCCGGCAACATCGGATCCAGCCCAGGCGTTTCGGCCATCGCTCCCCCTCCTCACGTCGCGCCATGATACCATAGCGGTGCGGCGAATGGACGCGGCAATTCAGGCACGCCGGGTGCTCAACAGGGAGATACGCGCATGGCCGTGACGCCTGGGCAGCGACTGGTGCTGCGGACGGACGGCGCGTCGCGGGGGAATCCGGGGCATGCCGCGGCGGGGGTGGTGATCGAGGCTGAGGACGGGACGCTGCTGGCTCGTGGCAAACACTATCTGGGGGAGATGACAAATAATCAGGCCGAGTATCGCGCCCTGCTGATCGGATTGAAGGCTGTGGCGCGCTACCAGCCGGCAGCCGTGCGAGTCTATATGGATAGTGAGTTGGTGGTGAAGCAGATTCGCGGAGAGTACCGCGTGAAAGATGAAACGCTGCGCCCACTCTTCGAAGAGGCGAGCGCGTGGGCCAAGCGTATCCCCGCCGTCACCTTCGAGCACATCCTCCGCGCGAAGAACGCTCTCGCGGACCAGCTCGCCAACGAGGCGCTCGATGCCGAGGCGGCGCGGCGGCGTGATGCATCGCCATAACGCCACGAAAATAATCTGCCGGTTTCGGCGCGAGTATTGCTC
>CAYYCB010000038.1:15838-17539 GCA_964469715.1 uncultured Ktedonobacterales bacterium
CACTTCACCGCGAATCTTGGCTTCGACGGCATCCATTACGACATCGAGCCGATCATCAACAACAATCCGCGCTTCCTCGATCTGCTCGACGAGACCCGTGCCGCGCTGCCGGCGGGCGCCATCCTCTCGATCACCGCACAGAAATGGGCGCCCAACGCCCACGTGGCCGATTGGCTCAAGAGCAAGGGGAAAGCCGACGCCTGGTGGACCACCTACTACTACACCGAAGTCGCGAAGCACTGCGACCAGATCGTCTCCATCCTGTACGACACAGCCATGCCAACCGCGGGTCTCTATCAGGTCTTCGTCAAGCAGGAGACGCAACACATTCTGGAGGCCGTGCGCGGTGTCGCGCGCCCGCCGCAGGTGCTCATCGGCGTGCCAACGTATACGGGCAACAGCTTCTGGTTCCATGACTCCGCCGAGAACGCCGGTACAGGTCTCGACGGAGTGATCGCCGCCCTGAACAGTGTGCCCGATGACAGCCCATTTGCCGGCGTCGCCGTCTATCGCTACGCCACCACGACAGACGCAAGCTGGCAAACCTACGAGCGTCTATGGCTAGGGCGGTGACGTCAGGATTACGCGCTACCGAGCGCCGTCGCCGCCGGATTGCCCCGAAGGCGGCTGGTGCTGGACCGGGTACACAGGTTGAGGCTGGCGTTGCCCCTCCCCCGAATGCGCAGCGCTTCCCGGTTGCTGAGGACTCGGCGCGTTCGCTGGAGGCGGATAGCCCGGACCATACGGCGGATAGGCGGGAACAGCCCCAACTTGTGCTTGATAATTGGGCGGCGGCGGATAGGCGCCTGGGACGGGATACTGCGGTTGTGGCGGCTGCGCCCCATAGGGGTACCCGTATGGAGGCATCGCGGGATACGGGGCGTACTGGGAATGCATGGCCTGGGGTGCTCTGGAGACCTGCCCTCGCGAAGCGGACGTACGCGCAATCGCGCCGCCTATCCCCATCGCTAAAAACGTCTGGAAGCACGCCACAAACACCGCCGCCACGCCGGGCGGCGTTTGCGAGAGCAGCGCGTTCACCAGCAGCGTGAGAATGACGGTCCCCACGGCCACGTAGGTGAGGTGGCCCCACATGACGGCGGGATCGATGCGGCGTCCGAAGAGGTAGAACGCCGCTATCTCAATCACTGTTCCGACCAGAAGCACGACGATGTAGAACATGGCCAGGGCTGTATCGCCGGGAACCCCGAGGACGGTAGCCGATAGCCCGATGATCAGGCCGACGATCGCTCCCGCGACATTGGCGACGAACTGGAGGATAGCGATCTGCTTGAGCACCAGTCCCAGGTTTATTCCCCTCGTGGATGTTTGAATGGGTGCTGGAGCATAAGGCGGCTGGCCGTAGTATCCTGCGCCCGGTTGGGGACCGTATGGTGCTGGTGCGGCGTAAGGGCCTTGCATGGCATACGGTTGTGGAAGAGGCGCACCCGGTTCGAGCGGCCTTTGCCGTGGGCGCGCCCGCCCGTTCCACACGTCGGCGAGCTTCACATGACTGAAGAGCTGACCGCCAATCCACGAGAGGACTCCGACCACCGCGGAGGCCATGATCTGCGTGAGAACAGCTTCCATGTCTCCCTCCAGCGCTGAAGAGACGGGCTGCACCGCACTTTCGGGCAGTCTGCGCCACCCGGCGAATTCCAAGCAAGGGTAATCGAAACACCGGCTGCTGTCAATTGTGCA
>CAYYCB010000039.1:0-9827 GCA_964469715.1 uncultured Ktedonobacterales bacterium
GCCGAACATGATGACCGAGAAGGTACGGCCGTACGACGGCCCGAAGCACGCCTATATGGGCTTCGCGACGAAGGGGATAGCCGCGATGATGCTGCAAGGACTGGCGGTCTCGCGATTGGCGAAGCGCGGTAAGCCACTGGCGCGGTCCATCCAGGTGATTCTGAACGACAATGACAACGCCGTGAACAACGCAATGACGCGCGAGCTGGTGCGGCTGTGGGAACGGCACGGCGCGGAACGGATCGCGACCTACACGTTCGGCAAAGAGCTCAACCTCATCCACGACATCGTGGATCCGGAGCAGCCGCAGCAGCAGACGGCGCTGGTCTATCCTCTCCTGCGGGATCTGATCCTCGACGAGTGACCGAGGGCGCAGGGGCAGTGATAGAGCGGTTGTGGCCGTTTTCGCGGCGCGTCGCGCATGGTACACTGAGCGCCGCCAGGGCGGCAAAAAGTGATGGATCGCACACCTCATGCGCCTGCTGAGCGTATATGCTTAGGCTGAGGTGTTAACCCAGGACGCGCCATTGCTCCTCTCGGGACGCTGAGGCGCGGCGAGGTTACGAGGAGGGATGGATGCCGACCGACGCCACTATGTTGGGTGCGATTACGATGCTGCTGACGGCGCTGGGGCTGAGCTCCGCGTCGGGTCTGCGCGCCTACCTGCCGCTGCTGGCGGTGGCCATCGGCAGCGTTCTACCTGGCACAGACCAGGGGCATGTCGTGGCGCTGTCGCAGTCGTTCGAATCGCTGGGCAGCCCGCCGATCATCGCCGTTCTAGCGGCGCTGGCCATTGGCGAGTTCTTCGCCGACAAGATTCCGGTCATCGATCACCTGAGCGACGTGATTCACACGATCATCCGTCCCGCGTCGGGCGCCGCGATCATGGCGGCGGTCAGCAACCCGGTGAGCGACAAGAGTCCGTGGCTCGCGGCCATCATCGGCGCCGGGCTTTCGCTGGCGGTGCATGGGGTGAAGGCGGGGACACGTCCGGTGGTTACGGCGACGACGGTTGGCCACGGTAATCCTGTGGTGAGCCTGTTGGAGGACGTTATCGTCGTCGTGGTGGGTATTCTGGCGTTTGTCGCGCCGATCATCGCCGTTATGCTGATGGTGCTGCTCGTGCTCTACGCCTTCCGGCTTCTGCGCCGGGGCATGCGCCGGCTGAGCGGGCGCGGGCGCAACAAGAATCAGCCGCCACGACTTCCGGGCAACACTTCACAGCGGGACGCGGTCACCATTCCCTCGCAGCAGACGCGCAACGGCACGCCTCTCTGGCCTGGGCCATAGGTCCATTCGAGGCATCTCATACCGATTCCGCTGGGAAGCTGCCGTGAGCGGTCCCGGCCGTGAAGGGGCCGGCGCAGGACGCGTGGTGGGCTAAACCCCGCACGAAACATCGATACCCCAGACGCAATCGGTATGAATCTATCCTTGGCACGTTATGGTATCCGGATAGGGAGCCGCCGCGGGCAGCGATTATAGGAATTGGCGGTAGCGGGCAAGGAGTGGAGCATGTCGCGGCCGTCGCGGGCACTGCGCGTCTTCGTCACTGGAGCGGCTACAGAGCTTGGCCGCGAGACGACGAGGCAGCTTGTCGCGGCGGGACATCACGTGACCGGGCTCGCGCCGGAAGAGAAGCTGGCTGAGAAGGTTCGGGCCGATGGAGGCCTCCCGGTGGTGGGCGATGGCGCCGACGCCACGGCTCTAGGGGATGCGCTGCGGGCAGCGCGTGCGGATGTGGTGTTGCACCTGGCGCCGCAGTGGGCGAACTCGCTGCTCCACGATGGACACAAGTGGAAGGGCTATGCGGCGTCGCTGACGGCGGAGGCACGCGCGCTGGCCGAGGCCTGTGAGGCCGCGAGGGTGAGCTACCTCGTCACTGGCAGTTTTGCCCTCCTCTATGGGAATGCGCACGATGCAACGGAGGAGACGCCGCTCGTGGCGCCGGGAGGCGATCCGGCCTTCGTCGCGGCCATCGAGGTGGAGGGCATCGTGCGCGGCGCGGGCGTACCCTCGGCGGTGGTGCGGTTGGGGTATCTCTACGGGCCGGCGTTCAAGGACCTCGCGCTCTATGAACGCTCGTTCCGCTGGCGGCGGCCGTATCTCTCAGGTCCGAAGAAGGCCCGCGCCAACTTCGTCCATGTCGAGGATGCGGCGCGGGCGCTGGTGGCGGTGGCGGAACGCCGGCCGGAGGGCGCGATCTTCAACGCGGTGGATGGGACACCCGCGAGTTTTGTCGCATTCATGGACTACTTCGCGACGGCCCTCGGCTTCTCGCGCCCGCTGCATATCCCGCGCTGGGGCTATGGTCTCGCCAGGAGCTTCATCGCGCCGCAGCACATCGAGCTCGTGCGGCTCGTCACGACGGTGCGGGCCGACCGCATCCGTGAGGCTGTGGGTTGGTTGCCCACGTATCCCGGTTATCGCGCCGGACTGGACGCGACGATTCGAGCGATGCGGAATGGCGCGGCTACCGACCGGTGAGATGAACCAGGTGCGGTAGCCGTGTGGGTGCGGAGGCGAACTAGCTCATCAGGCGGGTGACGTGGAGCCAGTCGGGGCGGACGGCGTTGGCCGCGCCGATGGCCTCGGGCGAGCCGAGGACGACGACCCGCCCCTGCCCAGCCACGGCGTCCAACGTCTCACCGAAGCGGCGGAAGTCCTCCGCTGTGGTGGAGAGCAGCTCGTCGCGACGGCGCTGGCGCAGCTCGTCGGTCTCGCCTACGAGATAGCGCAGGAGCGAGGTGAAGCCCTTGGCGTCGGGGAGTTGATAGGCGTCGAGCGTGCCGACCGCGCCGATGATGTTACGCTCGATCTCCTCGCGCGAAAGCTCGGCGTCGCGAAGGTAGCGGCCGGCGCCGTCGTAGGTCTCGACGGTCCTGAGCAGATTCGGGTCGCGGTAGGAGACGTAGCTGAAGACGCCTGAGATCGAGTCGAAGATGCAGAATCCGCCGTAGGCACCGCCCTGCACGCGCACGCGTTCCCAGAGATATGACGTCCGCAGGTAGTTGGTGATGGCGAGGTGTGATCCCCTAAGCTCGTAGCCAAGGTCGAAGAGGTTGCCGCCCTTGGCGACGTAATTGACCTGCGCGGGGATCGCCAGACCCTCGCCCAGCGGGGCGGGCGCGGGCGTCCAGATGGCGGCCTGCGGCTCGGCCTCTGGCAGCGCAGCAAGGAACTCGACCACGGCGGGGCGTACCTTCGTCCACCCTTGCGCGTCGACAGTGACGTTGACGAGCGCGGCCTTGCGGTTGACCAGGGCGCGGCGCGTCTGTTCCATCTTGTCGAGGATCACTGGCCACTCGGCGTCGAGACGATCCGCCAGCGAGCGGAGGAAGAGCAGGTAGGCAGTGCCGCCCATCTGCTCGGCCGCCCAGTCGGCCTCGTCGTAACCGGCGCGGAGGCGTCGCAGCGCCACTTGATGACCGCCGGGGACGAGTGCGGCTTCGGCGCCCGCTTTCTCCTCCAGGAGGATCTGCCGGAAGCGTTCGCGGTCGTCAAGCTTCACGGTGAGCAGGACGTCGCGTGCGACGTCGAGCAGGTCGCGCGCATGCTCGACGGTGGCCTTGCCACGGAGGAAAATCCACGCGGTGGCTGGCGCGCCGGGGCGGCGGGTCATCGAGGTGAGCGGGGTGGCGTCGAGTCCGCCGGTCTCGCGGCCGATGCGCTGGGCCAGGGCGACGTAGTCCTCCGTCTGGGTGCCCATCGAGAGAAGCGCCTTGGTGAGGAACCCGGCGTAGGGCAGCAGGTCAGCCGGGAGCGTATGCAGGTCGAGCCCGACGTCCACATAGGCGATGCCGTTGGTGAAGAGGTCGTGGAAGAGGATGGTGGCGTCCTGCTCGCGCGAGATGGCCACGGGAATTGTCTTGATCTGGCGGTCGAGGTCGGCGAGCGTGAGGGAGGGGATGGTGGCGAGCGCCTCGGGGCTGTCGGGCGCGCCCTGCCGGCGTTTGAGCTCGGTTGTGTTGGCGGCGACGGCCTGGATCTGCTCGTCGTTCCAGCCGGCCTTGATGCTGGCAAGCTGCCCGGCCTCCGCCTCGACCTCGCGCACGCCGAAACCCGGCGCGGGGGTGAGTACGACGGTGGAGCGATCAACGCTGTTCAGGAAGAATTGCTCGATGAGGCCCTCGAAGTAGCGCTCGCCACGGGCGAGCCGCTCCTTGATGGAGGCGAGCGGCGCCTCAAAGGCGAGAGGGGCGAGCGGATCGTAGCCGTAGAGCCAGGTGGAGAGCGCGGTCAGCATCAGGTAGAGTCCGCGCGGGAACGAGCCGGTGTTCTGCTCGCGCAGGCGGAACTCCATCGTATTGAGGGCGGCCTCTAGCGTGGCGTGGTCGAAGCCGTCGGTGGCGACGCGTCGCAGCGTATCGAAAATGAGCGTCTCGACTTTCTCCGCGTCCTCGACGGCGATGCCCTTGAGGCCGGTGGAGAAGATGGCGGGGTGTAGCTCGTTCTCGTAGCCAGGGCCAGCCAGGTCTTCACCGAGGCCGGAGTCGATGAGGGCCTTGCGCAGCGGAGAGGCGGGGCTGGCGATGAGGGCGTCGGAGAGGATGGCGAGGCCGAGGGTACGCTCAGCGTCGTCGTTGGGGGCCAGCCGCCAATTGACGGTGACGTAGCCCTTGCCAGCATTCTCACCCTCGCCGGGGTCGAACGGATGGGAGGCGCGGCGCGGCTCCGCGAAGGGCGTCTGCGGCGGGATGCGCTGCTCGACGGGGGCGGCCTCAAAGGCATCGAGCCAGGCGCCGAGGAAGCGCAGCCGCTCGGCAGGCTCGTCGTCGCCGTACATGTAGATGAAGGCGTTGGAGGGGTGGTAGTAGGTGTCGTGGAAGCGCTTGAACTGCTCGAACGTGAGGTCGGGGATGACTTTGGGGTCGCCGCCGGAGTCGAGGCCGTAGAGATTGTCGGGGAAGAGCGACTCCTGGGAATAGCGGCCGACGAGGTTATCCGGCGATGAGTAGACGCCCTTCATCTCGTTGAAGACGACGCCTTTGCGCGTGAGCGGGGCGTTGGGGTCGTCGAGCTCGTAGTGCCAGCCCTCCTGCTGGAGGGTGTAGGGCGTGAGGTTGGGATAGAACACGGCGTCGAGATAGACGTCGGCGAGGTTGTAGAGGTCGCGGACGTTCTGGCTGGCGACGGGGTAGCAGGTCTTGTCGGGGTAGGTGAAGGCGTTGAGGAAGGTCTGGAGCGAGCCTTTGATGAGCTCGACAAACGGCTCTTTGGTGGGATATTTGCGCGAGCCGCAGAGGACGGAGTGCTCCATGATATGAGCGACGCCGGTGGAGTCGGGCGGGGGCGTAAAGAAGGAGACGCCAAATACCTTGTTCTCGTCGGCGTTCTCCATCGAGAGGAATTGCGCGCCCGTCTTGGCGTGGCGGAAGAGCCGGGCAGTGGAGTTCAGCTCGGCGATGCGCTGCTCGCGGAGCAGCTCGAATCCGTGGAGGTCGTTCACGCTTCGTCCGTCCTTCCGGGCCTAGGGAACGAGGATTACCCGCGGAGCGCTGCATCGTAGCTCATCCGCGCAGGTTGTGTAGTAGCTCTGTATCTAATAGGTATACCCGCATTAGGCCAGAGGGGCGCTCCTTCACCTGTGGCCGGTACGTCGAGTAGCGGCGCTCGCCGAGCAGCATCCAGCGGCGGGTGAGGCGTGTCAGCCTAGACCCAGCAGCCGATCCACCAGCGCCACATCCACGTCGCGAAGGGAGTCCGCGACGTGTTCCGCTGCGTCGAGCCCTGAGGGGGCGGCGTGGCCAGCGCGGCGGACGGCGAGCGCCCTCATTCCGCCGGCGTGGGCAGCCTGGATGCCGGCGGGCGCGTCCTCGATGACGAGACAGCGGGCCGGTGGGACGCCGCAACGCTCGGCCGCGGCGAGGAAGATGTCTGGGGCGGGCTTGCCGTGCGCGACGGACTCACCGGAGACCCAGCCCGTCAGATAGGGTTCGAGGCCGAGGAGGGAGACGATGAGGTGGATATTGGCCTCGGGGGCGGAGGAGCCGAGCGCCTGGCGATATCCGGCGACGTGGATGGCGGCCATCAGCTCTTTGGCGCCGGGCAGGGGGCGCGCCTCTCTGGCGAGCAGCTCGCGGTAGAGCGCCTCCTTACGGTCGGCAAGGCTGGCGATGCGCTCGGGCGGGCCGTGGATGCCGAACATTGCGGGGATGACGTCAGAGTTGCGGCGGCCAAAGTGAGCCCAGAACGCCTCATCTGTGTAAGGAAGGTTATTTTCGCTAGCGAGGAGCTGCCAACCCTCGCGATGCTGTTCTGCGCTGTCGATGAGCACGCCATCCACATCCCAGAGGATGGCACAGTTGCGTCGCGATGTGACGTCTTCTTGCTCGGTCATGGTTGTCTCCCAGAAGGCGTCGTGTGCCCGCAAAGGAACCACGCGACCACGCGCCGCCCCGGATTGCATGCGTCGAAGCTATGCTGGCTGGCTCTCCAGGTAGGCTTTTAAGTTGGCGAGCGTCCCCACCTCGCTCCGCATCGTCCGCGTGATCATCGGGTCCATGAGCCTGGCGAGACCCTGCGGCTGAAAGTCCAGGGCGAAGGTTACGCGGGTGGCGCCGCCGGCATCCTCGAAGCGATAGACGCCGGTTGGGCGCGCGGGGCCGGCGATCACGCGAAACGCAATGGCCTCGTTTGGACGCGCCTCGGTGATTTCATAGTCGCCGGCGATTGGCCGCCCGCCCGGCCCCTTCAGGCGCTGCCTATACACAGCCCCGACACCTGATGGTGAGCCAGGGATACGCTCGATGCTGACGACAGCGGGACGCCAGAGAGGATTTCTGGCGCCGTCAAGCACAAAATCGTATACGACGTTGGAGGGCCGTTCGATGGTGATGCTGTTTTCGGCATGGGCCATGGTCATCCCCTTGGATCTCTGGGCGTCCCGGATTCCGGCTGCCGCGATGGAGGCCGCGCCCAAGAGCGCCATACCGGTCGTTCGCCCTCGGCCTCAGCATAGCACCGCCGTGGCGATGCGAATAGGGTAGATGGCTGGATGCTGGCGCGCAGAGAGTGGTTGCGAATGCGCCACGGCAATTCGCACATCGCCAATGTATCTACGAAATGACGGAGACCACGGAGCGGCAAATTGGGCTCCGTGGTCTCTAGGATCGCTGTGTGCTTTGTCTATGGAAGGGCGGTTACCGGCCTACGCGACGGCCATACATCCAGACCGAGAGGGGGATGAAGACCGCCAGGATGGCGAGACACCAGATGAGCGCCCGCCAGCCATCGGCGCCAACGGACTGGCCGAGCAGCAGGGAGCGCACGGCGTCAACCATGAACGTGACGGGCTGGCGCTCCGCGAATGCCTGGAGCCAATCTGGCATTGTCTTGACCGGGGCGAATGCGCTGCTGGCGAAGGTCAGCGGGAAAAGCCAGATGAAACCGGCCGACTGAGCCGCCTCGACACTCCGTACGACTAGGCCGATGGTCGCCGAAATCCACGAGAAGGAGAAGCTGACGAGCAGCATCAGTCCGAGGGCGGCAAGCCACGCGAGCGGCGAGCCAGAGGGACGGAAGCCGACGAGCAGGCCCACGACGAGCATCACAAGCACGACGAACACATTGCGGACGAGGTCGGCGATGGTGCGGCCCGTCAGCACGGCCGACTTAGCCATGGGCAGCGAGCGGAATCGGTCGATCAGCCCCTTCTCAAGGTCCTGCGCCAGGCCGACGCCGGTTGTCGTGGAGCCGAAGATCACCGTCTGCACGAAGATGCCGGCCATGAGGAAATTGGCGTAATTCGGGCCGGCGCCGGTGATTGCGCCGCCGAAGACGTAGCGGAAAAGCACCACGAACATGACGGGTTGGATCGTGGCGAAGATCAGCTCGTCGGGTATGCGCGGAATCTGGGTGAGGCGGCGCTTGGCGAGCACCCAGGCGTCGGCGAGCGCCCAATAGAGCGAATTGCGCTGCTGGGGCAGGATCTTTGTGGAGGCACCGGGGGTGGCGATGGTGGTCATGCTGACACCCTTTCGGAGGATCGGCCGCGCTGGCCGGCTGGGGCCGTTGATTCACCGGCCGGCCGTTCTTCGGCCTCGTGGCCTGTGAGGGCGAGGAAGACGTCGTCGAGCGTAGGGCGGCGTAGCGCGAGATCGTCGAGCTTGAGGCCGGCGGCATCAAGGTCACGCACGGCGTCGGCCAGCAGGCGGGAGCCGTTGGTGACGGGCACGACGATGCGTCGGCGGTCGGCGTCCACTCGCAGATCGCCTGAGGCGAGCGGGCTGAGCGCGCGCACGGCCGCATCGAGGTCGCCACCACGAGCTACCGTGACCTCTAACCGTTCGCCACCCACCTGTGCTTTGAGTTGGTCGGCGGTGCCACGCGCGATCACCTGGCCGTGGTCCACCACGGCGATGGAGTTGGCGAGCTGATCGGCCTCTTCGAGGTATTGGGTGGTGAGGAGGACCGTCGTGCCGTCGGCGACGAGGTCGGAGATGACGTCCCACATGCCGGTGCGACCGCGCGGGTCGAGGCCGGTAGTGGGCTCGTCGAGGAAGAGAACGGGAGGGGCGACGATGAGGCTGGCGGCGAGGTCGAGGCGGCGGCGCATACCGCCGGAATAGGTCTTGACGACGCGGCTGGCGGCTTCGGTGAGGTCGAAGCGCTCAAGCAGCTCGGCGGCGCGGCGGCGCGAATCGGAGGCGCGCAGGTGGTAGAGCCTGCCGAACATCTCCAGATTCTCTCGGCCCGTGAGCAGCTCGTCCACGGCGGCGTATTGGCCGGCGAGACCGATGCGTGCGCGCAGCTCGTCGGCCTGGCGTACGACGTCGAGGCCGGCGACCTCGGCGCGCCCAGCGTCCGGCTTGAGCAGGGTGGTGAGAATCCGGACGGCGGTGGTCTTGCCGGCGCCATTGGGACCGAGAACGCCGAGCACGGTGCCCTCTTCGGCGGCGAGATCAATGCCGCGCAGGGCGTGGGTCTGCCCGAAGGACTTCTGTAGACCTTCAGCGAGGATAGCGAGTTTGCCCGACATGTGGTATCCTTTTCTCAGAACACACTCATTACCGACACGCTCACATTGTATTTAGTAACATTGTATGTATACAGGAGTTTGGGCGCAATGTCAACCCCCCCGCGGATGATGCCGCATGCGACGAGGCGTGCGGAAGAGCCGGACGATGTAGCGACGCCGATGGGACCGATGACACCATATTCTTCGCCGCGGGCATCCGAACGGAAACGGCTGAACGAAGTTGTGGAGGCCGCGGAGCCGACGGCGGTGGATTTGGTGGAGTCGTTGTTTCTGACGACGCACGCCCTCAAGCATATGGGCCAGCAGTGCATGGGGCAGGCCGACCCACGACTGCATGCGATCTCATTCCCGCGGGCGCGGCTGCTCATGGCGATGGCGGAGGCCGGTCAGAGGCGCGTGCGCATGGGCGATCTCTCGGCGGCGCTGGGGGTGACGGCGCGCAATGTGACGACGATTGTGGACGGGCTGGAGCGCGAGGGGATGTTGGCGCGCAGGTCGGACCCGACAGATCGGCGAGCGATTCTGATCGAGCTGACGCCTAAGGGCGAGGAGCATGTTGCGCAGGTGCATGCGATCCAGTGCGAGATCGCCGAAAGCTTCTTTGTGGCGCTGGGCGCGGCAGAGCGACGCGAGCTGATGCGGCTGCTGGCGAAGGTACGCGAAGGATTGGCTGCGCGTGGCGATGGGACGACGGAAGCTGCGCCGCCAGCGGAGGAATGCTGAAATCGCCGGCGCTGTCCCTTTCTCTATACCCTATAGTAGGTGCGCATCGCGCGGACCCACCAGGGGCCCGGCCATTTCTGCCACAGCCACATGACGACCGCGCCGATCCCGGTGGGAGGGCATG
>CAYYCB010000039.1:9927-17420 GCA_964469715.1 uncultured Ktedonobacterales bacterium
GGCCATTTCTGCCACAGCCACATGACGACCGCGCCGATCCCGGTGGGAGGGCATGCCGTGGGCGTGCCTGGGAGCGCCGCGGTGGCGGTCGCGCCCGCGTCGGGCGCCGCACGCAGCTTCAGCAGGGTGAGGCCGCCGTCGTATTGCGCGGGGTCATAGGGCTTGCCGTGCGCAGGCGGATACTGCAACGGGGCGCTCGCATGCCAGGCACTCAGCGCGCACCGCTCGGAGGGCGGCGCGATGGGGGACGCGACGCCCTGCGCGGCGCTCAGGTGCGAGGCGAGATCGCGCTGCACGATGGGTGAGAAGAAGTAGTCGCCGTGCTCATGGGCGACGTCTGAGCACTCGACAAGCGTTACCTGATGGGCCCGATCGGCGCCGCGCGGCGCGAGCGTCATCTGCGGGTGTAGTGGTCCACACCATCCCAGCCGAATCGCACCTGAGGCGCTGGTGCTCTCCTCGGTCGTACGGTTGGCCCAGGGGGAGACGACCAGCGCTTCGTCGTAGAGTGAGCTGTAGATGCGCAGGCCGTCCATGGTGCCGAGCGCGGCATAGCCGTAGCCGTCGAGGGGATGGTCGCTGGGCTTCGGATGGCCCCCTTGCTGGCGCGACGAGGTTGTCGCGCCAGCGGACGGCGCCGATGGGTGGTCCTCGATCTGCTCTGGGCGAAGCAGTGCGTGGGCGGCGCGGCGCACGGGACTCAAGAAGCTTGGGTGTGCCCCGAGCGCGCGCCAGCCGGGGAAGGTCGGTGCGCTCGGCGTTGAGCGCTCAAGCGCATCCGCGTTCACATCGGGCGCGTACCACACCACCTGATTGACCAGCGGTTGCGGGACGTCGTCGGTGTGGAGGACGGCGAGCATATTGAGCGCCTTGAGCGTGAGGAAGCATCCCATGCTGTGGGCCACGATGTGGATGCGGCGGCCTGGCTCTTGGCGGCGGAGGTCGATGAGCAGATTGGCCAGCGAGAATGCCGCGAAACGCGCGACGGTTGCCTTGTCGGCCATGTAGCCGGGGACCATCGTGTGTTCGCAGGGCCAGGTGAAGCCAAGCAGGGTCATGGCGCCCGGCCGCGGCTCGCTCTCGTCTGCCTCCGTCAACGGTATTCCCCAGGCCGTCAGGGCGTTGCGCACGTGGCAGGCCGTCTCGATGCCGTCGAGGGCGGTGCAGTTGAAGCCGTGGACGACGAGCAGGACGTCGCCAGCCGGCAGCGTGGCATCTTGCGTGGCGCCATGATGTCGCTCGTCTGTTGCGCATACACCCCGACGGGTGCGCCGCCGCTCCACACAGGAGCCGCTGACGCGTGGAGTGAGCCACAGCACACGATATTCGCCCGCCGCAAGCGGCACGTCGTCATGCTGGCGGCGGGTCGCAGGATCGGCGCGGCAAGTGGCGATCAAGATGGGCGTGGCGGCCTGTGGCTCACTGCGCTGGGCCATGCGTGACTCCCGTTCTCCGCGCTCGATAGGCGCGATGTGGAACGGCATGCTCTCCGCGGCGGCGGGACGCGGCCTTTTCCTTCCGCCGTCTTCCCTCACCGGCCGGCGCTCTCGCTGCCCTTCCCCGACACCCAATACACAGTCCATGCGAAGCTACCGACCATACTACAACAACAGTACATGGTTAGCCGGTCCCTGTCAATGTAGACGTTCGATTACGAATAGATCGCCATACGCTGCCACCCAGGATACGGCCCGCCGCGTGAAGCTCACCGCGAGGCGGATTACGCCTTAGCCTTACTCGTAGATGAGGATTCCGCGGCCAGCCGTGCCAGAGCGCAGCGCGGCTAGCGCTTCGTTGACCTGGGCCAGCGGGTAGCGATGGCCAACAAGCTCGTCCAGCTTGAGGCGTCCGCTGCGATAGAGGGCCAGCGTGCGGGGGACGTCCACGCGGGGGATCGAGGAGCCGAAGATACAGCCAAGCAGCGCCTTCTCGCTGAGGAAGTCGGCGCGCAGCGTCACCTGCGAGCGTTGGGGGGTCAGCCCGACGACGACGGCGCGCCCGCCAGGGGCGAGGCTTTCCCATGCCTGAGCGATGGTCTCGGGCCGCCCCACCACCTCGAAGCTATAGTCCACGCCGCCGCCGGTCATCCGTCGCACCGCCCGCGCCGGGTCGCCGAGCTCTGAGTCGCTGGCGTCCAGCGTGTCGGTGGCGCCGAATTGGCGGGCCATCTCCAGCGCGGCGGGGCGCAGATCCACGGCGAGAATGCGCGCGGCCCCGGCCAATACGGCGCCCTGAATCACGTTGAGGCCGACGCCGCCCGCACCGAAGACGGCCACCGTCGTGCCCGGCTCCACGCGGGCGGTGCGCGTGACGGCGCCCACGCCCGTGAGCACGCCGCAACCCACAAGCGCCGCCACCTCCAGCGAGACGTCGGGGTCTATGGGGATGACGCCCTCCTCGCGCACCAGCACACGGTCGGCGAAGGCGCCGGTGTCGAGCAATTGGTGGAGGCCGCGCCCTTCTGTGTCGCGCAGGCGCAACTGCTCTGCCCCGTCGCGCCGCTCGACACCCTGCCGATTGGTGCAGAGTCCGGGTCGCCCGGCGGCGCAGTAGCGGCACCGGCCGCAGTTGGGAATCCAGTTGAGCACGACGTGGTCGCCCGGCGCAACGCTCTGGACCTGCGGGCCTATCCGCTCGACGACACCCGCGCCCTCGTGGCCGAGCACCAGGGGCAGTGGCGACTTGAACACACTGCTCATCATGTGCAGATCCGAGTGGCAGACGCCGCTAGCCGCCAGCCGCACCACCACTTCACCCGGACCGGGATCGTCCGCCGCGATCTCCTCGACACTCAAGGGCTCATCGTATGCGCGCAGGATCGCGGCGCGCGTCTGGACCGGCATGGCGCGGCTCCTCTTCTCTCGTCTCGGCGCTGGCGTCCGGGCGGTGAACATGCGAGAGACGAAGCCCCGGACGCTCCTATCCCACAGGCTACACCGACCAGCGTGTCATTGCTAGACGTACAGTGCGATTGTCCGACGTATCAGGCGCTTGTTTGCGAGCGGTGCGGCGCCGCCCGTTGAAATCGCGTGGAATCGTGCTCGAAGGTCCACGACCACAACGCCCGCGTAAGAGGGGGAGGGGGTGGTTCAGCAGCGCCGGGCCGAGTCTGGCGTGCATTTTGCTGCGCTGGTTTCGCGACGAGAGTGTAGAATAGCATGAGCGTCGCGATGTCAGGAAGCAGGATGGCGACGGCGCGATGAGTTGAGTCGAGAGAGGCGAGGCATGGACCAGCGGGCCGAGTCCACGGAGCGTGTCCGTGAGACGACGAGCACGCTCGTCGGCGGGGCTATCGGCGAGATTTTCGCTGCGGGCGGCGAAATTGGCGCGCTGATGCAAACGCTCGATTGGGCCGCCACGCCCATTGGAAACCCCTCGGAGTGGCCGCAGAGCCTGCGTACGGCCGTCAGTATCTGCCTGATGTCACGCTTCCCACTGCTCGTTTGGTGGGGGCCTGAGCTGGTCATGCTCTATAACGACGCCTACCGCGAGCTGATTGCCGCTAAGCACCCTCGAGCGATGGGCGCATCGGCGCCGGAGGTCTTCCCGGAGATCTGGGATATCATCGGTCCGATGTTGGAAGGGGTGCTGCGACGGGGAAGTGCGACGTGGTCGTATGACCAGCAAATACTGTTGGACCGCCACGGCTATCTTGAGGAGTGTTACTTCACCTACGCCTTCAGTCCGATATACGGTGAGAGTGGCGGCGTGGAAGGCGTGTTCACCGCCATCAGTGAGACGACTGGGCGCGTGCTTTCCGAGCGGCGTATGCGGGCGCTGCGCGAGCTGGCGGCGGAAACGGGCGATGCCCGCAGCATGGAAGACGCGGTCGCCCGTGCGCTGCGCGTGCTCTCCGTGCACTCGGCCGACCTCCCCTTCGCGCTGCTCTACCTCTTCGACGACGACGGCGCCCATCTGCGGCGGGCGGGCGCGCCGGGTCTCTCGGAGGCGGCCCTGGAGGCGCTTGGGGATGCGCCGACCATTCACGCCGTTGTGAGCGGCGTGGACGGCGATGCGCGACCGCCAGACGGGCGGGCAGAGCCACAGACCATCGCGCACGCCGTGGCGCTGGCAGCGACGACGAACCGCTCGGTGCGCGTGGAGCTGCTCCCTGAGCGTCTTCTCTCACTTGACGGTTGGGCAGATACCCCGCCGCACGAGGCGCTGGGGATCCCTGTCGCGCAGGCTGGACAGGAGCGCCCGTACGGTGTGCTGGTAGCTGGGGTGAATCCGCTCCGCGCGCTCGACGACGACTATCGCGGTTTCTTCGATCTGGTGGCGGGCCAGCTTGCCACCTCGCTCGCCAGCGTCCGCGCCTACGAGGCTGAGCGGCGCCGCGCGGAGGCTCTGGCCGAGCTTGACCGCGCGAAGACGGCCTTTTTCAGCAACGTCAGCCACGAGTTCCGCACGCCACTCACGCTGCTGCTGGGTCCGCTGGCCGACGCGCTGGCCGACACGGACGAGCCGCTGCCCGCGGGCCAGCGCGAGCGCCTGCTCGTCATTCAGCGCAACGGCTTGCGCCTGCTCAAGCTAGTGAATTCGCTGCTCGACTTCTCGCGCATCGAGGAGGGCCGCGCCCAGGCCTCGTACGCCCCGGTGGACCTTGCCTCGCTCACGACCGACCTGGCGAGCTCCTTCCGTTCGCTCATCGAGCGCGCCGGGCTGCGCTATGTGGTGGATTGTCCGCCGCTCGTTGGCCTTTCGGCGCCGCTCTATGTGGACCGCGATCTGTGGGAGAAGATTGTTCTCAACCTGCTCTCCAACGCCTTCAAGTTCACCTTCGCGGGCGAGATCGCTATCTCACTCCGCGTCGTAGAGGACGGCGCGGCGGCTCAGCTCACCGTGCGCGACACGGGGACGGGTATCGCGCCGCAGGAACAGGCGCGCATTTTCGAGCGCTTCCACCGCGTTGAAGGGGCGCGCTCGCGGACGTTTGAGGGGTCGGGGATCGGGCTGGCGCTGGTTCGGGAACTGGCGCTGCTGCACGGCGGTGAGGTAGGAGTGGAGAGTGCGGTCGGGGAAGGCACTACGTTCACGGTACGCATCCCAGTAGGCGCTGCACACCTGCCGGCCGAGCGGGTACGTTCCGAGCGGGCGTCGTCCTCCGCGGAGTTAGGCGTGTTGCCGTTCGTGGAGGAGGCGGCGCGCTGGCTCCCGGTCGCGGCGGACAGTGCGGCTGAGGCGCAGGCGCGTGACGGTACGCCAGGTGATCGTGCTGCCGGGCGAGCGCCGGCAGGCGCGAACGAGACCAGGCCGCGTGTTCTGGTGGCGGACGACAACGCCGACATGCGTGACTACACGGCGCGGCTGCTCGGCCGGCGATATTCGGTGGTGGTGGCGCCGGACGGGCAGGCCGCGCTGGAGGAGGTGCGGGCACGGGGTGCGGATCTGGTGCTCACCGACGTGATGATGCCCCGACTGGACGGATTCGGCCTGGTGAGGGCGCTGAAGGCTGACCCGGCGACGGCGAATATCCCGGTCATCGTGCTCTCGGCGCGTGCCGGCGAGGAGGCGACCGCCGAGGGACTGGAGCGCGGTGCGGACGACTACCTGATCAAGCCGTTCGCGGAGCGTGAGCTGTTGGCGCGCGTCGAGGCACGGCTGGAGGTCGCGCGGCTGCGCGGTGAGGCGGTGGCACGCGCCCGCGAGCTCGATACGATGTTCGAGGCGATCACCGACGCGCTGTTCATCTACGACCGTGACGGGCGCATCGTGCGGATGAATCCGGCCGCGCGCACGCTTTTCGGGCTTGATGCCATCCCCGACTATGCCGAGCAATCACCCGAACGACGCGCCGCCGTCGTCTCCGCCCGTGACGAGGAGGGCCGGCCGATTCCCGCGAAAGACTGGGGACTCTACCGCCTTCTGAAGGGTGAGGTATTGACCGGCGCCGATGCGCTGGACGTGCGGCTGCGCTTTGCCGATGGGAGAGAGCTAGAGGTTAGCATCACGGGTGCGCCGCTTACCGATGAAGCGGGCGCTATCACTGGTGCGATAGCCGTCTCGCGCGACGTGACCGAGCGCCGGCGCCTGGAGCGACGCACGCAGGAGGCGCTAGACGCGTTGGTGGCCCTGACGGAGGATGTGGTACGCGTCCCGCCACTCACGCAACAGTCGTCCGGCGCTGTGAACGAGATTGGGGACCGTCTCGTCGCGCTTGTACGTCGCGTCTTCGATTGCGACATGGTTGTGATGTCTACGTTGGACCCAGTGACAGGTGCGATGCGGCCGCTGGCGGCTGTCGGCCTCGACCCCGAGGTGGAGGCGCGGTGGTGGCGTGATGTCGCGCACATCCCACTTCACAACTACCTCACCCCCGACACGCTCGCGCGTATCTATGCGCGCGAGCCGGTGGAGATCGATCTCGATGCGGAGCCGCTATGCAACGGCGCCGACCATAAGGTTCACCGTATTTTGATGTCCCCGCTTGTGCTCGGCGAAACTGTCGTGGGCCTCATGTCGGCGGAGCACCGGCATGCGCCACGCCCCTACACGGAGGACGATCTGGCGCTGATGATGGCGATGGGACGCCTCAGCGCGCTAGCCATCGAGCGCGACCGGCTGCTGCGGGAGCAGTCAGAGTCGAAGTTACGCGAATTGGCCCTGCTGGAGACGAATCGTCGCATGGACGAGTTCCTGGGTATTGCCGGGCACGAGTTGCGCACGCCGCTGACGTCGATCACGGCGACGGTGCAGATGTCGGAGCGCCAGGTCGGGCGGCTGGCACAGGCCGCACGCGCGAACGGAGATGCGCAGGCGGGAGTCGCCGAACGTTCGCAGGAGCTTCTGGCGCGCACTGATCGCCAGCTCAAGCGGCTGAATCGGCTGGTGACCGACCTGCTGGACGTCTCGCGCATCAGCGCCGGACACCTGGAGATGCGGATCGAGCCGGCCGATCTGTGCGAGGTTGTGCGTGACGCTGTTGAGGCGCAGCGCGCGGGCTGGCCCGAGCGGCGCATCACCCTTGATCTTCCCCGGCATGGGCCACTCGAGGTCTCGATAGATGCAGACCGCATCGGCCAGGTGGTCGACAACTATCTCACCAACGCTCTCAAGTATTCCGCGGACCATGCCCCGGTCGCCGTGCGTCTGCGGCTGCGCGACGGGGTAGCGCGCGTCGAGGTGCGCGACCGCGGGCCGGGCCTCTCGACCGAGCAGTTGCCCCACATCTGGGAGCGCTTCCATCGCGTGCCGGGCATCCCGCAGCGCAGCGGCTCCGGCGTCGGCCTAGGTCTTGGCCTTTACATCAGCCGCGAGATCATCGAGCGCCACGGCGGCGCGGTGGGCGTGGAGAGCACGCCGGGCGAGGGCTCGACCTTCTGGTTCACGTTGCCGGTGGGAGCGCGCACCTAACACCTTCAATTATCGCCGCGCATGCTCGGCGTGCCGGACACCCGCCTGCCAGCAATTCGCATCGCGCCGCTGCTCCTCTTCGGCGGCGCGAATAGGCCTGGCTCTTCGCAAGGTCATACCTATTGCGTCTGGGGTGTTGG
>CAYYCB010000040.1:0-10416 GCA_964469715.1 uncultured Ktedonobacterales bacterium
ATTCGCATTCGCGTGCCGTTCGTGGATATAGATAGCTCGCAGCGCATCCATTACACCGCCATGTTCCGCTACATGGAGGTCGCCGAGCACACGTTGATGCGTACCATCGGCCTGCCCTACGCCACCACCCTGGGCCATCTCGCCATGCCGCGTGTCCACCTCTCCTGCGATTTCATCGGCGCCATCGTCTTCGACGATCAGCTTGAAGTCGAGGCGCGCGTCGAGAAGGTCGGCAACACGTCATGGACCGTCGGCTTCGTCGCACGCAAGGTGGCCGCTCCAGGCGACACGCCTCTGCCTAGCGACGTCGAGGAGGTTGTCGCTCGCGGTCGCATGGTTATCGTCACGATGGACCCCGCGACCGAGCGGGCCGTTCCCCTGCCCGATTCCCTGCGCCACGCCCTCTCTGGCGACTAAAGGGCGAAACGTGCTCCTCAGGCTACCCAACCGTGGCTGACGAAGATCGCCACGAAGAGCACCAGCAGCGGGACCATCGTGAGGAGCATTGCCAACTCCACATTGCGGCGGGCGCCCAAGCGGCCGAAAAGAAAGAAGATGGGGAACACTACCAGCATGTAGCGCATGTTTGAGCTCTGCGCATACCAGTTGTGCGACGGAGTGCAGATCACCTGCAAAAGACAGGCGAGCGTATAGAGTGCATAGGGCAGCGAGAGCCGGCGAACCGCGAGAATCGTCAATGCGATGAAGGCCAGCGTGAAAGCCAGGTCGAGCAGCATGTGCGGCTGAAAGCGATCCGGCTCGATGCCGTGCTCCGCGAAGGCCTTCGCCAACCTGAGGAATCCGACCCAGGGCCAATTCAGGCCGCGACCTCCGCCGCTTGCCTGCGCCTGCGAAATCGCCGTCCACGTTCCGAAGCGGCCGTAGAGGTATGCGGCGTAGAGTCCGAGCGTCGCCACGGGCAGGGCCAGGCCGACGAACAGCGATGCGGCCAAGCGCGGTTCGAACTGGCGATACCAGGGCCGCGCGGCGTCGTGCGTTCGCCCAGTTGAAGCTTCTCGCAGCGCCGTGTATCCCTCCGCGGCGAGTGGCACGGTGAGCAGCAGGCCCGGCGCGCGGATCAGCGTCGCCACCGCGACAAGCGCCCCCGCTAGCAGCCAGCGGCGGCTGCGCAGCGCGAGGAAAGCCGCCACGCTTGTCAGTAGGAAGATGGACTCCGTGTACGGCGCCGCGAGGAAGAACGCCGTCGGGAAGAACGCCAGATAGAGCAGTGCGCGCCGCGCCGTGTCGCGATCTAGCTCGCGTTCGGCCAATACGCGGAAGAGTGCGAATGCGGCTAGTTCCGCGGCGTTGGCGAGTAGCAAGCCCGCCAGTGCGGGCTGACCTCCGGCGAGCGGCGCGAGCGCGTGTTCCACCGCCGGCAGGAGCGGGAAGAATGCCGCCGTCCAAAGGCTGTTGTAGCCGGTCGTCGCGATGACCGCATAGTTCGCGCCGTCCCACCCGTACCATGGATCGAGAAAGGAGGCCCACGCGACGTGTGCCGCGCTCGTGGTGTTGATTAGCGTGACGGTCAGGTAGGTGATCGCGATGAGCAGCGCATGCTGCGCCAGCCATATCATTGCCGCGTCGCGCCACACCACACGATCAAGGACGCGCGGTGTCGTAGCCATCCCCGCAGGCGTCGGCTCGGCGCCTTCGTTCTGAGCCAGGTCCCCCACCGCCGTCACGCGCACGTTGCAACTCCCCGCGATGAGCCTCGCGCCCCTCGACACAACCGTCAGCCACCGCCTGATGATTCAAGTGTGCCACATGCGCCGCGACCTCACGCCACCCAGGTACCGTTGACGTGCGCCAGGACGAAGACGGCCAACAGCCAGGCAGAGCATACGAGCAAGGCCACCTTTACTGCCGGTCGCGGGCGCAGCGTCGCCGCGAACCAGAACAGCGGGTAGATCACAATGACGTATCGCGGCTGCGAGTGGAGCGCCGCCCAATCGGCGGCATGCAGAGGCTCGACCAGCACCACCGCCAACATCGCACAGGCGTACAGGATGTACGAGGCGGGGAGCGTCGCGCGTCGCACCATCGCCACCGCCGCCACGAGCGCGGCGAGCAGAAGGGCGATGTCCACCAGCGGCATCACCTGATAGGAGCCGGAGTCGTGCGCGACGGCAAGCGCCGCATGCAGGACGCCATACCACGGCCAGCTTAGCTCGCGCTCCCATCCACCGGCCTCGGCCCGCGCGTTGGCGAAGGGCGTGCCGAAGCGGACCCACAGATACGCGCAGAATCCGGCGAGCGCAGCCAGCGGCGCGATGATCCCAGCAACCATACGCACCACTTCGCGCCGGTCCGGGTGCGCGGCGCGCCACACCCGCGCCATCTCGAACGCCATGGGGACCAGCAGGACAATACCCACCTGACGCGTGAGCGTCGCCACGGCCGCCAGCACGCCCGCCAGCGCCCAGCGCCGTCCGCGCAGCGCGAGGAACGTCCCCACGCTCACGAGCAGAAACAGCGATTCGCTATAGGCGGCGGCGAAGAAGAGCGACGTAGGGAAAACCGCCAGATAGAGCAGCGCGCGCCGGGCAACGTCGCGTCCCGCTTCGCGCTCGATGAGCACCCGCAGCAACGCGAAAGCCGCCAGGCACGCGACGTTGGAGAGCAGCAGGCCCGCGACGGACGGATCGCCTCCGACCAGCGGCGCGAAAATGCGCTCAGTCAGGGGGAAAATCGGGAAATACGCAGCCTGGAAGAGATGGGCGTAGCCCTCGTGCGCGATGCCGGCAAAGAGCTTGCCATCCATGAGGCGCGCCCACGGCACGTAGAGCAGTGACCATTGCCCGCGCGGCACTTCGGGCGCCGCGGCGATAGGCAGCAGCCAGCCAAGGATGGTCAATATCAACAACGCGACCCGCTGCGCGAGCCAGACGACGGCGGCGTCGCGCCAGGCGGCGCGGTCCAGCAGTGACACCTGCCGCGTCGCGGCTTGGGCCTTGTATGCGGCGGTTCCCATCGCCGGCGCCATCTCTATCGCCACCTCGTCCCTCCCCACGACAGCATCACGTTGCACCTTCCAACTGCCAACTACCACCACACCAGCCACACCTAGGGTGCTCCACCGCTCACGCCACGAAGCCTCCCGCGATCCATGTCAGCGTGTAGAGCACCAGCAGCAGCGCCGACACCCCGACTATGGCGAGGTGGACCCACCGCCGCTCACCCCAGCGCGCCAGCACGAAGAACAGCGGGAACGTCGCCAGCAGGAAGCGTGAATTCGAGGCCAGCGCCGCCCAATCATAACCATGCATCGGCAGCAGCAGGACAATTCCCAACGTCACCCAGCAATAGAGCGCATATACGCGCGGCACCCCCCGCCTGGCGCCGACTGCCAGCGCGACGAAGAGCGCCGTGAAGGCGAGATCCAGCGCGGCGTGCAACGCGTGCCCCGGCGTGTCCCGCCACACCGCCGAGGCTGCGCGCAGTGGTCCATCCCAGGGCCACGAGAGCGCCCGGCGCCACTCGCCGGTCCCCTCCGCTTCAGCCGCTGCCATAATTCGCCCGAAGCGCCCCGCCAGATACACGGCGAAGCCGCCAAGCGCGAGCAGTGGCAATGCGACGGCCCCCGCCATCCGCGCTGCCGTGAGCCGCGCCCTCTCGATTCCGCCCCCGGCGCGCAGTGCCTCGAACGCCGCCCACGCCAGCGGGATGACCAACAAGACGCCCACCGGCCGCGTGAGTGTCGCGAGCGCCGCGAGGCCGCCCGCCGCCAGCCACTTGCCTTGACCCAGCGCTAGAAACGCCGCCAGGCTCAAGAGGAGGAAGAGTGACTCGCTGTAGCCCGCCGCCAAAAAGATCCCCACCGGGAATAGCGCAAAATACAGCAACGCCCGACGCGCACGACGCGGTCCAAGCTCTCGCTCGGCCAGCGCGCGGAAGAACACGAGCGCGCCGAAGGCACACAGATTGGCGAGAACGATACCCGCCAGCAGCGGATCGCCGAGCGTGAGCGGTGTAGCCAGGCGGATGAGCAGCGGAAAGAGTGGATAGAATGCCGACTGCGCCGGCTGGGTGTAGCCGGAAGTCGCTATCGTGGCATAATGTGCGGCGTCCCAATTGCCCCAGATAAAAGTCAGCCAGTGCCAGCCCGAGGGATGTCCCCGCGTCGCGAACGTCGAGACCAACCCACGGCAGGCGACCGTTAGCACCATGAAGAGCACTCGCGGCCCCAGCCAGGCGACCGCCGCATCGCGCCAGACCGCCCGCTCTCGCCACCACGGCGACGGCGCCTCAGCCGCGCCCCTGGCGGCGAATGCCGGTCGCGTTGCGAGCGTCTGCACGCTGCTTCCCTTTCCCCCGAGGGGCTGCCGTCATAGCCGCCGATTCTGCCGCGTCGCCGCAAGTATGGCTTGTGAGCATGGCTATGACTCGCACCCCACACCAGCGACGGCCATGCCGCACGCCGGTAACGTCGCGTGGGGCCATCGAGTCATGGCTGCGACGACAGCATTGCGGCCCCTTTTTCACGTCGCGTTCCTCCGCGAGAGCGAATCGCCCATGCCGCCGAGGTCTCTAGTATACGCGTGTGCTCTGGTTGAGACCGGACTATATCGCACTTTGACAGGCTAGATGGGTGGGGATACAATGACGGTACCCACGAGGAGCGGCACCGAAGATGAACGAAAATATGGCCGCGCCACCGGTCGCGGGCTTCCCAGGGCGGCTGCTCGCTTCGCCGCGGCTTGGCTGGCTGATGGCGCTGCCGCTGCTCTACAAAGTGCTCTTCGCCAACAGCTTCGTGATCCTGATCGGCGCCACCCTCGGCACGACCCTCGCCACGCAGCTCCAGGGCAAGTCGAAACCGCTTGTGCTGGTCGCCTTCGTCGTCACCGGCCTGCTCATCAGCGTCGTCATCAACTATGCCCTGCTCAAGTTCGCGCTCGCCCCGCTCCATCGCCTGCGCGAGACGATGCGGCTTGTGCAGGCGGGTGACATGTCGCGCACGGCCCCTGTGACGGGGCGGGATGCCGACGCTGACCAGCTCGCCGTCGCGTTCAATACCATGCTCGCGGCCATCGGCGAGCTCGCGCGCTCGCGCGCCAGCCAGATCTTGCATGCGCAGGAGCAGGAGCGCAAGCGTATCGCCCGCGAGCTTCACGATGAGACCAGCCAGGTGCTCACCTCGCTGCTCATCAGTCTCAAGCTTTTGGAGGAAACGGTGACGGAGGTGGCGGCGAAGGAGCGCATCGGCGAGACACGCGCGCTTGCCCACCAGACGTTGCGAGCCGTTCGCAACCTGAGCATCGACCTGCGGCCCAGCGCGCTGGACGATCTCGGACTTCTGCCGGCGCTGCGCTGGTATATCAAAGAGTTCCAGAAGAAGTGCGGCATTGAGATAGAGTTCACCGCCGCCATGCCGAAAGAGCGGTTATCTCCTGAAATGGAGACGGCGACATATCGCATCGTGCAAGAGGCGCTCACGAATATAGCGAAACATGCCCACGCTGGATGCGTCTGGGTTGCGCTCTCAGGAGACGGCGACCGGCTCCACGTCGTGGTCCGTGACGACGGCCGTGGGTTCGATGCGCAGGCAGTACTCAAGACACCCTGGCAAGACCGCGGGCTTGGCCTTGCGGGTATGATGGAGCGGGCCTCGCTGCTGGCGGGCGCGGTGCAAATCAGCTCGCAGCCAGGTCACGGCACAACCATCGAGGCCACACTGCCGCTTCAACTCGCGCTCCGTCCCCCCGCATCGCCCGCAGCCGTGGTGACGGCCCAAGAGAGCATGCTCGCATGAAAGACAATCTCCTCGACCACATCCGGGCCAACACCGCCACGGATGCCCCCATGCACCCTATCGGCGACGGCAATAAGGTGCATGTGCTGCTTGCCGACGATCATACGATCCTGCGCGCCGGCCTCAAGATGATGCTCAACGCCCAGCCGGATATCGAGGTGGTGGGCGAGGCGAGCGACGGCAAACAGGCCGTCACCGAGGCCGTGCGCCTGCGGCCCGACGTCGTCCTCATGGACATCACCATGCCGGAGTGCAACGGCATCGAGGCGACCAAGCAGATCAAACGCGTGCTGGGGGACGTCAAAGTGCTCGTGCTCACCATGCACGAGAACGAGGAGTATCTTTTCCAGATGCTGCGCGCTGGCGCCTCCGGTTACATGCTCAAGGAAGCCGCCGACACGGAGCTGATCTCGGCCATACGAGTAGTCTGCTCCGGGCGCTTCTACCTGTCGCCCTCGGCCCAGACGATGATGGTCAGCGACTATCTCCAGCGCGTCCGCACCGGCGAGGAGCGCGACTCATACAGCGCGCTCACCGAGCGTGAGCGCGAGATTCTCAAGCTTGTCGCCGAAGGTTACACCAACAACCAGATCGGCGAGCGTCTCTTCATCAGCCCCAAGACCGTGGATACCCACCGTACCCACATCATGGACAAGCTCAACCTCCACAGCCGCGCCGAGCTGGTCAAATACGCCATGCGCCGCGGCCTCCTCGAAGACTAGCGTCGCAGTCGGGCTGAACGCCCTACGCCTCGTCGTCTTCCCCGAATTCGTCATCCTCATCGTCACTGCCGCCGAGGGTCAACTCCTCCTGGTCGGCGCGGAACGAATCGTTGAAGAATCCGACCTCGCGCCCCTGGTACACGTTGACCAGGAAGTCGTCGCGTGGCGTATCCGCCGAGAGCACGAGATCCTCGTCGATCTGCTCGATCAACTTGGCCAGGCTCTCCTGGTCCAGCTCGCGCTCGACGACCAGGGTACAGTGGACCGTGGTGGAGGTGAAGTGCAGATCAAGCGTGCCGATGCGCGTCGTGCCGAGCATCATGTGGTAGCCCTCGGAGTAGGGCGTGCGGAACTGGCGATCGAAGCGGACGTCTTCCATTCGGCATACTCGGCGCGGTGAACGGCCGCGCTCCTCCCGGATTGCAAGCGCTATCTCGATCCCCGCCGTCTGCACCCAGGCGGCGCGCAGAGCATTGTCGCACATCCGGTGCCGCAGTGTTGTGGCGTATCCGCGCGACTCGCCCGATCTGGCCCAATCCTGTTTTCATGTCTCGCCGTCGAGCCTCGGCCATTCATGGTCAAGAGCGTCAGTCGCCACTCACGCTCACTCGTGCTCCCCCAGCACCGGCAAAACCAAATGGAACGCGCTGCCGTGCCCGATGCCACGCGACTCGGCCCAGAGGTCGCCGTTGTGTGCGCGGGCGAGCTGGCGGCAGATGAAGAGGCCCAGCCCCGTCCCCTGGATACCCTCGGTGTTGCTGGCCCGGTAGAACCGCTCGAAGAGGTGCTTGAGCGCATCCTCGGGAATGCCGATGCCATCATCCCGCACCATCACGTGCGCCATGGGGATGCCGCCTGGTGTGCGCCGCCCTTTGCTCCGCCCATGCGTTGCGCCCGCCTGCGACATGCCCACCTCGACGTGAATCCTCCCGCCGTCCGGGCTGTACTTCACTGCATTGCCCAACAAGTTCATCAACACCTGCTCGATGCGCCGCAGGTCCCAGATGCCCTCCACCTCACGCATGCCCGCCGGCAGCCGTTCGTCGAGGATGATCTCGTGATCGAGCGTGCTCTGCCGCTGCAGCTCCACCGCGCGTCTCACCACTGGCAGCAGCGATCCCCGCGCCGGATCGATGCGGAGTTGGCCCGCCTGGATGCGCGACATATCCAGCAGATCCGAGACGAGCAGGTTCAGCCGTGTCGTCTGCGACTCCACCCCGTCGGCGAGATTCTTCAGTGCGTCGCCACTCAGCGGTGCCGGCGTCTCGCCGACGGTTAGTCTTCGCAGGTGGCGTTTGAGCATCTGCGCCTGCCCCTGGATCACGGTCAACGGCTGGCGCAGCTCGTGGCTCGCCACCGAGATGAACTCATCTTTCTGCCGCTCCAGCTCCTTCATCGGCGTGATGTCTTGCAGCGCCACCACCACCCCCGTCACGCCGCCCGCCTCGTCGCGCAGTGGCGTCGCCTGCGCCGTCACCGGCGTCAGCTCGCCCTCTTCGCGCAGCAGCGAGAGATCTGACCTCACCACCGCGCCGTCCGTCAACATTGCCCGCCATGCCGGCTGCTCCACCTCCGGCACCGGCGCCCCATCCTCATGCAAGAGGCTCCACACCGGCTCGACGCGCTTGCCTCGCGCTCGTGCGTGCTCCACCATGCTGCGATTCGTCGCCATCGCCAGCGCCGCGCGGTTATAGGCCAGGATGTGCCCGTCCTGGTCGCGCACGATCACGGCATCCCCCGCGTGGTCGAGGATCGCCTCCATGCGTTCCGCCCGCAGCTCGGCCTCGTAGTTCGCGCGCAAGAGCCGGTCGCGCTCGCGATGCTCCGCCGTCGTCTCCACCGCTGTGATGAGCGACAGGCGATCCTCGCCCTCCCCCGCCTCCAGTGGTGTCATCTCAAACGTCCAGTAGGTCTCGTCCTCGCGGCCCGGCAGCCGTACACCCTCAACACGCGCTGGTGTACCTTCCGCGGCCGCTTCGAGCGCCCCACGCAGCCGCCCATACGCCGCTCGCGCTCCAGGATGTGCCAGCAATGCCTCCAGCGACCGCCCGACTAGCCCTGTCTCCGCCTCGCCGCGCATCAGTCCAAAGATCTCCCGCGCCCGCCGGTTCGCCGCGACAATATTCCCCGAACGCGCATCCACAGCGAGCATGCAGCACGGGGCCATCTCGACCATGTGAGTGGCGAGGCTGGCGCGTGCGGACGGATTGTCGTCAGCCGGCGGCTGGCGGGTAGAAAGCTCAGGCGCGTGGAGGGCAGGTGGCCGCATGGGCGCGGCGGAATCCTGCGTATCCTCCGTGCGTCGGGGAAGAGGTCTCATGGTAGGGCTCCTGGGCGCCGGGGACCGATCGCTGGGCGCGGCGCGAGAGAGAGATTGCGCGTCCCTGCGCTGGTCTTGGCGAGTGGGCGGGTCTTGGAGTCACAGCGACCATGTTCTGCGGTCGGGTGATACAATGAGGGCGCAATTCAAGCGGATTTATCGCCATATGCTGAAGCATACGAAGGTACTAGAAGGCAGACGACAGTGCTTGAGGAGGCGCGTGACGCCGCAGGCGAGCGCCGCGACACGGCGCAGGCGAACCTGCTCGCGTGGTATGCCGGCGAGGGGCGCGCCCATCTGCCCTGGCGCCACACCCGCGATCCTTACGCCGTCCTCGTCTCCGAGGTGATGCTCCAACAGACCCAGGTAGACCGCGTCCTGCCCAAGTACCGCGAATTCCTCGACCGTTTCCCCACCCTCCAGGTGCTGGCCGATGCGCCCGCCTCCGAGGTCATTAAGGTCTGGGCGGGACTCGGCTACAATATGCGCGCCGTGCGCCTGCGCGAGATCGCGCGCCAGGCGGTGGCTCAATACGGCGGCGCGCTCCCCGCCACGCTTGATGGTCTCCTCGCGCTCAAAGGCATTGGCCGTTACACCGCCGGCGCCGTCGCCTGCTTCGCCTTCGGATTGCCCGTCGCCACGGTGGACACCAATATCCGCCGCGTGCTGTGGCGCGCCTTCCGCGGCATAGAACCCGCCCTCTGGCCCTCGGGCGAGAGAGCAGCGCGAGAAGCGCTCGCACTCGCGGACTGGGCGCTCCCGGCAGATCGTGCCTACGACTGGCAGCAGGCGTTGATGGACCTCGGCGCGACCGTCTGCCTGGCGCGACGTCCGGCCTGCGAGCGCTGCCCACTGCGCGAGTGTTGCGCCGCCTACGAAGAGACTGGTCGCGTCACCTTGTTCCCCTCTGGGGATGCCTTGGCGCGTCTGCGCGACGAACGCCGCGCCGCTGCCGTCTCGGCTCCCCCGCTCGCGTTGATCGCCGAGTCGCGCGAGGGCTATGGCGTGGAGGGAAAATCTGCCACAAGTGTGAATTCCGGCCATTTCGGCCACAATGACGGCCCGGACATCGCAGATTCCGGCCAAAACGGCCACGCGCCGCGCAAAAACGGCAAAAACGGCAATATCGGTCGTTCGCCACAGCGCCCCAGGGGCCAGCGTTTCGAGGAGACCTCGCGCTACTTCCGCGGGCGGATCGTGGCGGCGCTGCGTGAGCTGCCCGCCGGTGAATCTCTGCCGCTCTCCGCGCTTGGCCCGCGCGTCAAGGAAGGTTATACTGAGGACGACGCCGCCTGGCTGCGAGACCTCGCCAGCGGGTTGGCCCGCGACGGTCTCGTCTGTGTGCAGTCAGGGGTGGGTGGTGAGGAACGCGTTGCACTGCCGTGAGGAGCGGCGGGCGGCGGCGCGCCAGGAGGGCGACGGAGCATGAGTGACGCGGCGGGACCCCTCGATGCGGACGCGCAGAGCCAGGCGCTGACCGTGCGTGAGGCGCAGGCGGCGGTTGATCGCTCGATCCAGGCGCTCGGCGGCTATTGGCCGCCCCTCGCCAATCTCGCGCGCCTCTTCGAGGAGTGCGGAGAGCTGGCTCGCGCCGTGAACCAGGCGCATGGTCCCAAGCG
>CAYYCB010000040.1:10516-17354 GCA_964469715.1 uncultured Ktedonobacterales bacterium
CGCCAGCTTCCCAGGGAGGTAAAGAACGATGACCGCATCCATAGAGACATTTGCGGAAAGTCTGCTACAACTGCGCCAGGCCCTGGCCGAGGCGGACCCCTTCGCGGAGGGCGCCGTGCCGGCCGAGTTCACCGCGCTGGCTGGCCGTGTGGCGGGCGACTTCGGCGCTGCGCCCGCGGAGGCTCGCCTGCGTTACCTGCTCCGCGCGCTCGACGATGCGGTGGCTGCCATCGAGGTTGCCGCGCGCCTTGCCGACGAGTTATACGCGGTGGACGGCCAGGGCGCACCGATTGCCTCGGACGCCGAGATTGACGGCCTGCGCTACGCCTACAATCGCTTCGCCGAGTCGCAGCCCGCATACCAGGCCCTCTACCACCTGCGCAACGCCGTCGCCGAGCGCCTCCGCCTCGATCAGCGCCCCATCCCGCCGACCGTCGCCGGAGACACCTCCTCGTCCTCCGACGCCAATCCAGCGCAGAGCCCGCACGACGATGCATCCACCAAGGAGTAGAAACGCTAGGCACACTGGCGCGTAGGCGCACCGCGTCTCGCCGGTCTCGTACCGCGTCATGGCATATCCGACTTTCGCGCCGTACATTCTGGGTGATGAGCTGTGGGTGGCATGCATCGAGGGGCAGTCCTGTATGGCGCAGTTGGAGACGGTCGACGTCGCCGTGGAGCACGGTATCCTTGAAGGTCTGCTTCGCATGCCGTCCACCCCAGAGCCGCCGCGCATGGCCGCGCTCGTCTGCCATCCTCACCCGCTCTTCGGCGGAACGATGCACAACAAGGTCGTCTTCCGTGTGGCCCAGGCGCTAGGCGACCTTGGCATGCCCGTCTTGCGCTTCAACTTTCGCGGTGTTGGGCGCAGCACCGGCCGTCACGACGAGGGTCGCGGTGAGGTTGATGACGTGAGGGCCGCGCTCGGCGAGCTTGAGCGCCGCTTCCCCGGCGTCCCCATCTGCCTCGCCGGTTTCTCTTTCGGTTCGTGGGTAGGTTTGCCCGTGGGGTGCGCCGACCCGCGTGTCACGCAGCTCGTCGGCGCGGGCGTGCCCGTCTCCCTGCTCGGCGCGGACGCTCTGACTGGCTGCGCCAAGCCCAAACTTATCGTCCAGGGCGAGCGCGATGAATACGGTCCGCTCGGCGCCCTGCGCCTCTGGTACGATGCGCTGCCCCAGCCGAAGGCGCTCACAGTCGTCCCTGGCGCGGACCATTTCTTCACACGCCAACAAGACGAGCTGCGTGACGCCGTGCTGGCGTACTTCACCTCAGGTGCCTCGGCATTGGGCTACGACGTCGTTCTACCGACGGAGTAGCAGACTTGGCTTCGGTGGCGTGCTTGGTCTGTTGAGTCCCGTTATGACCTCGCGCCATATAACAGATGCCGTGCGATGGATCGCCTAACCCACTGTTCACCCTTTGCACATATTGGGTTGTCTGTCCGGTAGCCCGCGTGGCCCTTTCATTCTCGATATGACCGTTGACAAATCATGCACGAGTGTATGACAGCGTGGTAAAATTGTCAGGGTGTGCGAGTCGATGAACGCTGCGGTTCTGCGCCCCGCAGCTCCTACATTGGCTGCCGTGGAGTTTGTTATGGTTGTGCGGGAGCCGCGAGTCCAGGCGCCGATCCTGGACGCCTATTCTGACATGCCATTGTTCAACACGAAGGCAGTTGTACACCAGACTGGCGTCCCGGCGCCTACCCTACGTGCCTGGGAGCGCCGATATGGCATCCTCTCTCCCCGCCGCGGCGAGAACGACTATCGCCTCTACTCTGAGCGCGACATGATGATGGTCTCCTGGCTGCGCGAGCGTGTCGAAACCGGCATGACCATCAGCCAGGCCATTGCACTTCTGCGCTCCCTTGAGCCTGCACGCCGTCGAAGTCGCCGCGGCGCGAAGCTCTCCGCCACCCTGAGTGTCGATGGCGAGACCAGCCCCGCCGCGCCAAGTCTGGACCGTTTCGCCGTCAGCGACCTTGCATCCGCACTTATCGCCCAGTTCGCCAACCTGGATGAGTACTCCGCAAGCCGCACCATTGCCCATGCGTTGGCCGTCTTCACCGTCGAGGACGTCTGCCTCCAGCTTTTCACGCCCGTCCTCGTCGAAATCGGCCAGCAATGGGCCAGCGGCCGGCTCAGCGTCACCGTCGAGCATTTCGCCTCGGCGCTCATACGCGGCCAGCTAGAGAGTCTATTTCGCGCCGCCGCGGCTGGCGAGCAGGGGCCGCTCGTGCTTGCCGGCTGCGCGCCTGGCGAGCTTCATGAGCTAGGCGCGTTGATGGTCGCGCTCTTCCTGCGTCGCGCGGGTTTGCGTGTGGCCTATCTCGGCCAGAACTGTGAGCCCGAGACTCTCGTCCAGACCGCCGCCATGCTTCGCCCCGCCGCCGTGGTGCTCTCTGCGGTACTGCCCGTTAACTGTGACGCACTTGCCGAGGTCGGGCGCCGCCTGCGCGACATTCCCGGCCAGCCGTTCTTCTGCTTCGGAGGCCAGGCCTTCAGCAACGCTCCCGAGCTCGCCGACAAGATTCCGGGAACCTATCTCGCGGGCAACGCGCGTAACGCCACCGCCGAGCTAAAGAGTAGGCTGGTCGCGTGACCGCGATAGACGCCGAAACCGCCGCCCGCCGCCGGAAGACGCCCGCCATGTCGCAGGCGCGCCGTCGCTTCCTCGTGCGTGTCCCCCGGTACGCCTACGCCGGCCTTGCGCTCAACCTGGCCGCGTGGATCTCCTCGTGGGCGCGCCTTGGCCCCTGGAACTACACGTTCTTCGCGATCTGGTTCGGCTTCATCCTCTTCCTCGACGGCCTCAACGTGGCGCGTTCCGGCACGTCGCTCCTGAGTCGCAGCCGCGTGCGCTTCGCTGGCATGTTCGCCTGTTCGGCGCTCTTCTGGTGGGTCTTCGAGGGGCTCAACGTCCCGGTGCAGAACTGGCATTACGCCCTCGACCAATACTACTCGCCGCTGGCCTACTTCCTTCTCGCGTCGCTCAACTTCAGCACCGTGCTGCCGGCGGTGATGGAGATCGCCGAGCTGGTGGCAAGCGTCCCTGGCCTCCGTCCCCGGCTGCGTCGCGGCGACCCCGGCCGTCGCCTTTCGCTGAAGGCAGGGGTGGCGCTGTTCGCCCTGGGGGTCGTTCTGCTGGTGGCGCCGTTCCTCTTCCCGCGCTACGCTTTCGGGGGTGTCTGGCTATGTCTGATCTTCCTGCTTGACCCGCTGAACAATCTTGCCCGTCGCAAATCCGCCTTCGGTCACCTGCTCGCCAGGGACTGGCGCTTCCTGGTGACGCTGCCCCTCTCCGGTCTCCTCTGCGGCTTCTTCTGGGAGATGTGGAACTGGAAGGCGCTCCCCTTTTGGTGGTATGATGTGCCGTTCATCAACGGCGGCCCCCATCTCTTCGCGATGCCCGTCCCCGGCTACCTCGGCTACCTTCCGTTCGCCGTCGAGCTATTCGCCATGTACCAATTCTTGCTGCTGGTGCTTGGCCACCGCGACGATAACCTCGCGCTGTAGTTCGCTTTCCCATCGCGAAGGCGGCATCCACCGTCTCTCTGGCTGCAGGACGAACCTCCCCGTTGGCGAACACGAATGGACCCGTTCCTGGGGGTCCCGCTGCCACCACTGGCCCACATCGCGCGTAAATAATTCATGCGCAGGAGCGCCGAACACCGTCCTGGCCGTTCTGCTGGTCTGGCACGGCTCCTGCATTCCTATCAGGAGTCGCGCAGAAGCGACCGATCTGGGAAGCGCAGATGGGCTGAGGACCCCCATGTATTGACCGTGACAATCTCGCCGCGCTGGCCCGGGAGAGCTGATAACTCCGGAGCGCGTGGTTGGTAGCGATGCGGCGAGATCAAGTGTGACAGATTGCAATAGAAAGGACGCCTCCGCGGCAATGTCAGGCGTGCAGAGGATGCGCGCAGTCGCGAGCAATGGTGCCCGCGATACGTCTAGCGGACGGGTGTGGATGTATGAGGAGTAGTGTTTCGTACCAGAATCGTCGCGATGAATATATTGCATCGCGATACAATTATCGCCGGGGCCGTTCGCCCCGCACCATCATCGGCCTCGATTGCGACGGGGTGCTCGCCTCCGACCGGCTGCTGTGGCAGCGCATGCGCGAGCGGTTCCCCGAACATATCCCTGCTCGCTATGAGGACCTGACCACCTTTGAGTGGCCCCGCGCCACCGCTGAGACGGCGGCGATGTGCGTCGAGCTGAGCGCCGATCCCCTCTTCGCCGCGCGGCTGGACCCGATCCCGCGCATGGCAGAGGCGCTGCGCCGCCTCTGTGCTGAGGGCTACCGTGTTCACCTGATCACGGCGCGCCCGCAGTGTGTCCGCGATGCGACGCGGCGCTGGCTGCGACGCCATGGGGTCTCCGACTGTGTGGAAGAGATCCATTGCGTCGAAGGCGGCATGGCCAAAGTCCCGTTGGCGCTCGCACTGGGCTGCGCCGCCTTCGTCGAGGACAACTACGCTACCGCTGAGGCCATGGGCCGTGCCGGCCTGCGCTCTTACTTGATGGATGCGCCCTACAACCGGCTCGCCACCGTGTCCAGCCTCCGCGTGAGCGGCTGGCATGAACTGCTCGACGACCTCGTGGAGCATGTGCCCGCGCGTCACGCGCTGCTCCGCGTCGCCGATAGCGATATCCCGCGGTTCCCTGCCCGCGACATCGTGCTGAACGAACCCGCGGGGGCCGTCGCTTCTTAAGCGAGCTACCGTATCCATGCGGCCGCCCGGCGCAGGTTGCGCCGGGCGGCCGCGTCGTGTCTCCCTGCACGTCACCCTTGACCGGTGTGCTATCGTTTAGCTGTAACCCCTACCGGGGGGGTATGGGTACACGAGGAGAGGGCGATGCGAGCCGACAAGAGCGAGGTGCTCAAGCGCCTGAATTACATCGAGGGCCATATCGGCGGCATCCGCAAGATGGTCGAAGACGATAAGTACTGCGTCGACATCCTGCGGCAGACCATGGCCGTGCGCAAATCTATCGAGAAGCTTGAGGCGCTCGTGCTGGAGAACCACCTGCACGGCTGCGTCGCGGAGGGTATCCGCGGCGGCAACGAAGACGCCGTCATAGACGAGCTGGTTCAGCTCTACACCTTGGCGGGCAACCGCTAAGTATCGTGGTCCCGGCGTCTTGTCGCAGCGCGGACGCCAAAATTGAGGAATGGCTATGGCTCACGTCGTTGAACCGAGCGAAGCGAACGCCACGGTCGCTGAGACGCAGCGCACCATCACGCTCGCCATCGGCGGCATGTCTTGCGCCTCCTGCGCCACACGTATTGAGAAGGGCCTCAAGAAAGTCCCCGGTGTCGCCGAGGCGGCGGTGAACCTCGCCACCGAGCGTGCCACCATCACTCTCGACCCTGCGGTGTCTGGCGTGGACGATCTCGTGCGCAAAGTCGAGGCGGTAGGCTATACCGCACGTCCGCTCGCGGAGCAGGCGATACATGAGGCCGGTACCGTGGAAGTCGGCCCAAGCGAGGCGTCCACCGAGCTTGCCATCGAGGGTATGACCTGCGCCGCCTGCGTGCGCCGTGTCGAGAAGAGCCTTGGTAAGGTCACAGGCGTCGCGTCGGCGAGTGTTAACCTTGCCACCGAGCGCGCCACCGTCACCTTCGATCCCTCCGCCACCACTACGGCCGACCTCATCGCCGCCGTCGAGAAGGCCGGCTATGGCGCCGCACCTCTGGCAGCATCGCAATTGGGCGTCGAGGCCGTTGATGAGGACAGCATGCGGCGGGAGCGCGAGCTGGTGCGCCGCCGCACCACGCTTCTGTTCGGCGTTGCGCTCTCTGTCCCCGTGATGCTCCTCTCGATGGTCTTCATGCGCGCCTTCCCCGGCGAGGACTGGCTGCTGTTGGCGCTCGCCGCGCCCGTGTGGGGCTATGTCGGTTGGGACTTCCACCGCGGCGCGCTGCGTGCCTTGCGCCACCGCACGACCAACATGGACGTCCTGGTGAGCCTCGGCTCGACCGCCGCCTTCGCGCTCTCGGTGCTCGGCACGGTCTTGCCGTCCATCGCCGGCGAGTTGACATTCTATGACACCACGGCGCTCATCATCACGCTGATCTACCTCGGCAAATATCTTGAGGCGCGAGCCAAGGGCCAGGCCTCGGAGGCCATTAAGAAGCTCGCCGGGCTGCGCCCGGCCGTCGCCCATGTCGTCCGCAATGATGTGGAGCGCGATCTGCCGCTCGCCCAGGTCGTCGTGGGCGACGTGCTGCTCATCCGCCCCGGTGAGCGTGTCCCGGTGGACGGTGTCGTGCTCGACGGCGCCTCTTCGGTGGACGAGTCCATGCTGACGGGGGAGAGCCTGCCGGTGGCGAAGGGCGGGGGGGATATGCTGGTCGGCGCGACGGTCAACCAGACCGGCCTGTTGCGCATGCGCGCCACTCGCGTCGGCGGCGAGACCATCCTCGCCGGCATCATCCGCATGGTCGAGCAGGCGCAGGGCTCGAAGGCACCGATCCAGCGCCTCGCCGACACTGTATCAGGCATCTTCGTTCCGACCGTCATTGCCATCGCCACCCTGACCTTCCTCGGCTGGTTCCTGGCCGGCGCGCTAGGCGCGCTTCCGCCTGCTATCACCGGTGACAGTATGAGCGGCCCGTGGTGGGTCCACGCGCTCATCACGGGCGTGGCCGTTCTCGTCGTCGCGTGCCCTTGCGCGTTGGGCCTCGCCACACCAACCGCTATCATGGTCGGAACCGGGCGCGGCGCCGAGCAGGGTGTTTTGATTAAGGGCGGCGAGAGCCTGGAGCGTGTCCAGGCAGTAGATACGGTCTTGCTCGACAAAACCGGCACCCTCACGCGCGGCGAGCCTGA
>CAYYCB010000041.1:0-7202 GCA_964469715.1 uncultured Ktedonobacterales bacterium
TCCGCGCGTGCCCAGCTTTTGGCGGCGTTCGTCGCCGTCTACATCGTCTGGGGCTCGACCTATCTGGCAATCAAGTTCGCCGATGAGACTCTGCCGCCGTTTCCGATGGCGGCCGCGCGCTTTCTGATCGCGGGCGCGCTGCTCTACTTGTGGGCGCGGATGCGCGGCGCGGCGCGCCCGACGGGAATCAACTGGCGCGCCGCCGCCATCGTCGGCGGATTGCTGCTGGTGGCGGGTAACGGTGTCGTCGCGTGGTCCGAACAGGTCATTCCTTCGGGACTGGCCGCGCTGCTCGTCGGGATGGTGCCCCTCTGGATGGCGGTTATCGAGTGGCTGCGCCCCGGCGGAAAACGCCCAAGCTTGCCGCAGGGCTTTGGCCTTCTGCTGGGCTTCGCTGGTGTGGCGCTGCTCTTTGGACCAGGGGCGCTCGCCGGGGGAACGCAGGGCACCGTCGTGGGAGCGCTCGCCGTGGTGCTCGCGTCGCTCGCGTGGGCGGCCGGCTCGCTGTATTCGCGGACAGCGCCACTACCGGCGAACGCCGGACTCGGCAATGGGATGGAGATGCTGGCGGGCGGAGCGTTGCTGCTCGTGTTGTCGGTGGTCACCGGACAGCTTGGCCAGGTTCGCATCGAGCATGTCTCGACGAAATCGTGGTTGTCGCTGCTCTATCTGATCGTCTTCGGTTCGATTGTGGCCTTCTCGGCGTATCTCTACATGTTGCGCAAGGCCTCGGTGGCCGCCGCCTCCACCTACGCCTACGTCAACCCCGTGGTGGCCGTCGCCCTCGGTGTGGCCTTCGACGGCGAGCATCTCACCCCGCTCACGCTGACGGCAGCGGCGGTGATCGTCGCCGCGGTGGTCGTCATCACAACGTTCCGTACGCCACGTCGAAAGGACCCGGCGGTGGCACAGCCGGCGGAGGAGTCTCGCTCGGAAGGGCCGGCGATGGCGGGGAGGGCGTCGCGGTAAGCGGCGCCCTGAGCCTAAGGAGACGTGCGGCGGCGGAAGGGGGGCGGCGCGGGCTGCGTGGCAACCTCGGTCATCCACAGCGGGATGTCGCGCGGGACGTCGAGCCCCTCTGCCTCCGGCTCCGTGGAGTCAAGAGCGGCCAGCGTGGAGGCAAAGGTGCCCGCGGTCGGGTAGCGCCGCTCAGGATTCGCGTCGAGGGCGCGCAGGATGACCGCATCCGCCCCTGGAGGAAGCGGCACGGGAGCGAGCGCGGAGGGCCGGGTGGCGCCGCCGGTGAGCAGGCGCGTCACAAGGGCGTAGATGCGATTGTCCTCGAAGGGATAGGGCACACGGCCGGTTAGCATCTCATAAACGACGACGGCCAGCCCGTAGACGTCGGCGCGCGGGTCGATTGGCCGGCCCAGCAGCAGCTCCGGCGGGGTATATTCGATGCTCACGATTGGCGAGCGGCCTACCTCTGCCGCCGCGAGTGGGGCTGCCGTGGCGAGCGCCGCGTGCGCGGCCGGGGTAGATTTGGCAATGCCGAAATCGGTGAGGTAGGCGTGCCCCTCGGCGTCGAGCAGTATGTTCTCAGGCTTCACGTCGCGATGGACGATGCCGTTCTTGTGGGCATAGTCGAGCGCGGCGGCGATCTGTGCCGCCACCTGCACCGCCGTGTGGTAGGAGATCGCGGGGCCGCGGAGCAAGACGTCGCGTAGGGTGGCGGGGTAGACGGGCATGACGAGATAGAGCCGGTCGCCCTGCGTTCCGTAGTCCAGTAGGGGAACGATATTGCGGTGCTGCAGGGCAGCCACACGCTTCGCCTCTAGCTGGAAGCGCTGGACCCGCACAGCATCGGACGAAAGCTCCTTCGAGAGCACCTTGAGCGCCACTTCGTGGCCGGTGAAGCGATCTTGCGCCCGATAGACCTGCGACATGCCGCCGCGCGCCATCTCGGAGATCGGCCGGTAACGGTAGTCCGCCTGGCGCAGTTCTGGTGTGCTAGGCCACGCGCTTTCTACCCAGCGCTGGGCGCCGCTTCTGATATCGTCCGACACGGCGTCTGCTCCTTTCGCGTCTGGCCGGACGCCACGCTCGCGCACGACCATCCTGATGACGCGAGACTAGCTTGTTTAACCACGGTATCATGCCGTAGCAAGAAGCGAGCGTAAAAACAATACGATGGTCTGGTCGGTGGTGGTCGTTCTTCACTATCCAGTCGCTCTCTGCCGCAGTACAATGGACGTTGGCTGCCCGACACACGCCTGTGGGAGCCGCGTAGCAGGAGCGCGCATGATCTGCCCGAATTGTCAGACCGAGAATCCGCCCAACGCCAAGTTCTGCATCGAGTGCGGCCACCCACTGCCCCGCACCTGCCCTAACTGCGGCGCGGCGAACCCGGCCAACGCGCGGTTCTGCAACCAGTGTGGCTTGCCGCTGGATAGGACGGCGCCTGACCCGGCGCATTTCGTATCGTCACCGGCCAGTCAGCCGCCGACTCCCCCTCAGAAGAACGGCAGCCGGGCGGCACGGCCGCGCTCCGGGCGACCGGCCCGGACCAGCCCCAAGGTGTCTGGTGGCGCGGCAACGGAGACTGCCGAGGCGCCGGTGGTCACGGCGACCGCCGCGAAGGCCGACGGGCGGGGAATCCACGTCGGGGAGGAACGGGCGGAGGAGCGACGTGTCGTCACCATCCTCTTCGCCGACCTGACCAGCTCGACGGCCCTCGCCGATGGGATGGATGCAGAGGACGTGCGCGGCCTGCTGGCCGGCTTCTTTTCTAATGTGACGCGCGAGCTCCACCGCCACGGCGGCACGGTCGAGAAGTATATCGGCGACGCCGTGATGGCCGTCTTCGGGCTGCCCGCGGCACATGAGGACGATCCCGTGCGCGCCGTGCGCGCCGCGCTCGACATGCAGACCGCGCTACGCCGCTATAACGAAGAGCGGCGTGGGCTGGGCGCCATCGCGCCGGACCTGGAGATGCGCATCGGCATCAACACCGGCGAGGTGGTGGCGGCGAGCGGCGCCGCCGAGGGGCGTGACTTCCTCATCACTGGCGACGCCGTAAACGTCGCCGCGCGCCTGCAACAAGCGGCGCCACCTGGCGGCATTCTCGTTGGGCCGCGCACCTATCGCGCCACCGCTGGCGCCGTGGTGTTTCGCGCGCTCGCGCCCATCAACCTGCGCGGCAAGTCGCGGGCACTGCAGGTGTGGGAAGCGCTCGCGATGGTGGACCAGAGTGCGGCGCCTATGCCGCGCCCGCGAGGGGTGCAGGGGCTGCACGCGCCGCTGGTGGGGCGCGACGTCGAGCTGAGCCTGCTGCGCAGTGTCTTCGCTCGCGTCGCCAACGAGCGCCGGCCACATCTCATCACCATCGTCGGCGCTCCCGGCATCGGCAAGACGCGCATCGCTCACGAGCTCGTCACCGCCGTCACCGCCGAGGCGGCGCGAGAGCGCAAGACCCGCGCGTTGGAGGGCCGATGCCCTCAATACGGCGAGGCAGTCACCTACTGGCCGCTCGCCGAGATGCTGCGCGCACTGAGCGATTCGAGCGCCGCCGAACCTGCCGCAACGGCGCGCGCCAAGGTGCTGGCAACGGTACGCGACACGCTGCGTGCCGCTGGTCGCGCGGAGGATCCGGAAGTCCTCGCCGCCTATCTCGGCTACACCATCGGCATAGAGCCGGCCGCCCGCCGCCATGCGCTGTTACCCGCTGATAGGCAGAAGCTTCAGGAGGGCATCATGCGCTCCTGGCGCGTCTTCTTCGAGGCGCTGGCTGGCGAGGGACCGCTCATCCTGCTGATAGACGATATTCATTGGGCCGACGAGGCGCTGCTCGACCTGATTGAATACGTAGCGGAGCGCGCCTCGGACGTTCCGCTGCTGTTGCTCTGTCCCGCACGGCCTGAGCTACTGGACAAACGGCCGGACTGGGGCGGCGGCAAGCGCAACTATGTCATGCTCAGCCTCGAAGCGCTTGGCGAACAGGAGGCGAACCGGCTCGTGCGCGAGCTTTTGCCGGGGGATGGTGTGCCGGAAAGCCTGCGCCGCGGCATCCTCACGCAGGGTGAGGGCAACCCGTTCTACTTCGAGGAAATCATCCGCATGCTCGCCGACCGCGGCATCCTGGTCAAAGATGGGGAGACCAACGCGGGCTGGCGGGTGGCTGCAGAGTGGGAGGGCAGCCGCGAGGTGACTGACCCGGCAATCCCCGACACAGTCCAGGGGGTGCTTGCGGCACGCCTCGACCTGCTCACCGAGACCGAGCGCGACCTGCTGCAGCACGCCTCCGTCATCGGGCGCTACTTCTGGCCGAGCGCCCTGCGCGCGCTCCATCCGAACCTCGACGAGGATATGGCCGACGTCATGGCGGCGCTCATCGCCAAGGATCTGATCCGCGAGGCCGACCGCCAGGAGGCGAGCGTCGCGCCGCCCGGCGAGGCGCTGTATATGTTCACGCACGCGCTCACACGCGAGGTGACCTACGGCACGATTCCGCGGGCACGCCGAGCGCACGAACATCAGCGTGTCGCGGAATGGCTGGAGATCTTCGCCAAGGGACGCGAGGCCGAGTTCGCCGACCTCATCGCCCAGCACTACGCGCAGTATTACGCCCAGGCCGGCCTGGCGCGCTCCGGAAACAGCGAGCGGCGTAAGGTGGTGCGCGAGAAAGTGCTACGCTATCTCGTCCTGGCGGCCGATCAGGCCGCGGCACGCCACGCCAACGCCAAGGCCGAGCGCTACTTCACCGACGCTCTGACACTCCTCGAAGACGACGCCCTGGCCGAGGATGTGCCGCAGCGCGTTGACCTCTTCATTCGCCGCGGCGACACCCATCGCGCGCAGCTCCAGGGCGACGCGGCCTGGGACGATTATCGCGACGCCCTGCGGCTCTGGTCGGCCTACAGCGCGTTCATGGTGGACGGCGCCGGGTTGGAGGAGACGCCCGACGTGCCGGTCTCAGCGCCCGTTGGCGCCGATGGTGCGCTGGCGGCGCTGGCGCAGTCTCCCTTGCCACAGAGCACGGCGCTTGCGCTGCCGCTCGACTGGCGCCCGCTTGGCCTCAAGCTCTATCGCCTGCTGGTTCTCTTGCCCTCGCGCCTGCCTAGCCTCTTTCAGCAGCCGCCAACCCACGACGAGCTTCTGCCGTATCTGGAAGAGGGACTGCGCCTGATGGATGAGCTTCATCAACGAGAGACGCTCGACGGCGCGGCGCTCCTCGCGGCGAAGGCGTTTTTCTGGTGGTCCTGGCCGCAGCAGCGCGGTGAGCGCGAATTGTTGGACGCTCTGCAGAGTGCGCGCGAGGCCGTGCGCATCAGCGAGACGCTCGACAATCCTACGGCCGCCTCCGAGGCGTTGGATGCCCTTGGCAACGTCCAGGCGGTCACGACCGATCTACTTGGCAGCCTGGAGAGCCAGACTCGCCGGCTCGTTTGGGCGCAGCGGCTGGACGACAACGCCGAGCTGGTGGACATTGATGGCGAGGTGTGCATGGCCAACGTGCTGGTCGGCAATTTCGCCGAGGCCGCTGAGCACGGCCGCAGATCGCTTGAGCGCGCCATCGCCGCGGATACCGACATACTGCGGGCCCGCGCGCTGCGCAACCTCACGCTGGCCTACTTCGAGTGGGACCACTGGCCCGACACCATCCGCACTGGTGAGCGCCTGGCCGAGGTGTCTCGTTCGCTCGACACACCAGCGCCATCGCACCAGCGCTGGGCGCTGTTGGCCTGGGCGACGGCGCTGGCGCGCACGGGTGAGCGCGACGCGGCGGACGCGCTCTATCGCCGCGTGGGCATGGCCGCAGACCGCGTTACGGAGCAGTATGTGGAATTGTATAAAGCGCGTCTGGCCCTGGCGCGAGGGGCGACGAAAGAAGCACGCCAGATCCTGATTACCGCGCTCGATGCGCGGGCAGGCCGCTTCATTCTACCCGCGCTGCTGGCGGAACTGGCCGAGCTTGGCGCGCGCAGCGGCGAACGGGCGCTCTACGACCGCTATGGCGCGCAGGCGCTTGAGCTTGGGTGGCGCTCCGGCGCGCGCAAGGCACTTGCCCAGGCGAATCGCGCCAGTGGTATCGTCGCCATCGCCGATGGCCGCTGGGATGACGCGCTCGGAGACCTGCATGACGCCCTCAACCGCTATGTCGCGCTCGACACTCCCTGGGAGGAAGCGCGCACACGCTATGCGCTCGCCAGTCTCTATCAGCGGCGAGGCGCCGAAGGCGACGCCGAGTTAGCCCACACCGAGCTGACCCATGCACTCGCTCTCTTCGAGCGGCAACAAGCCGTCCGCGACATCGCCCGCGTGCGCGCCGCCCTCTCAGACGGCGGCGTGAGCATCACCTGAGGAGGGCGGCATGGCTGGATCGGCACTAGATGTGCGGCGCGCCTCCGCCTTCTGCCACTTGTGCGGACGTCCGCTCGCCGGGCGCTACTTTCGCCTCAGCAACGGGCTGACCATCTGCTCCACTTGCCATGACACGCGCCCCAGGTGTGAGCGCTGCGCCACGCCGCTCTACGAACCAAACCTTGGGAAGTCAGGAGGACAGGTCGCGCCGCTGCTCTGCGCGGCCTGTCTGCGCACCGTGCCTCGCTGCGGAGCCTGCCAGCAGCCCATTGTGGGCACGTGGTACATCTTCGATGAACTGCTCCCGCAGGCGGAGTCGCGCCACTTCTGCGAGCGCTGCGTGAGGACGCGACCGCGCTGCGACCTCTGCCGCTCCCCGGTCCCGTCGGGCGTCGTTCCCCTCGACGACGGGCAGTATCGTTGCACCCAATGCGCCGCCGACATGCCACTCGGCGATGGCCCGGTCTCTGTCGTATATGGCGATGCGCGGCGCGCCTTCGAGCGTGTCGTGGGCGGCGTGCCGCGCGAGACGCCGCGACTCACGGTGGTGACGCGTCTGCGGATGGGCGAGGTGCGCCGCGCCTATGAGAGCGCGGGGCCGCGCGAGGAGCTAAGCGCCACCGCGGGACACCATGTGCTCGGATTCTTCGTGCGCTCGCACGAGAGCAGCACGATCTATGTCGAGCGCGCGCTGCCGCGTCCCCTGCTGCTGGGCACTTTGGCCCACGAGCTTGGACACGCCTGGCAGGCTGAACAGGCGCCACATCTACGCGACCCGCTGCTCTGCGAAGGATTCGCCGAGTGGGCGGCCTATCGAGTGCTCATTGCCACGGGTCTTGGTGCGATGGCGGAGCGTGCTCAGCGACGCGACGACCTCTACGGACGCGGCTTACGTCATTATG
>CAYYCB010000041.1:7302-9114 GCA_964469715.1 uncultured Ktedonobacterales bacterium
GGGCTGAAGCCCTCACTATCCAACAGCACCTCGGCACAATCAGTATCACGAAGGCTCAGGACGCGCCAGGAGTTGGCCGGTGAAACGGGCAGCGGGCACGATAGAGGGAGATTACGCCTCGACCTCTGGCAAACGTTGGGCAGGGTCAAGCGTGTCGGACTCGATGATGAAGGCGGTGAGGCCGGTGTCGGTGGTGGTCTCGTGCCACTCGCCCGGCTCCCAATACGCGGCCTGGCCCACCGCGATGGATTGGCGTGGCGCGGCGCCGGCACGCACCCATCCTCTGCCTTCCACCACGAGCAACAATTGGTGCGTCGTCGCCTGATGGTAGCCAAGCACGCCATAGGGGCCAAGCCGCAAGCAGCCAAGTTGGTACTGTCCATCGTTCCGCTGGATGCCGGTTATAAGGGCATCATGGCTGCCAAACTGGGTGATGGCCCGACCAACGCCAGCATCGAAGCGAAATAGACGCATGGACGCTCCTTTAACTTGGATGAGTCCTCCATGCCCTGATCCCTGTCCGGCCCGGGGCAAGCACCCGCTTCGGCGCTTGCCCCCAGAGAACGCTATCGGACCGGCCTGACGGGTCTAGAGCGCCTCGAAGATCGCCGCGATACCCTGGCCGCCGCCGATGCAGAGTGAGGCCGCGCCATACTTGAGGTTGTTGGCCCGTAGCTCGTGGATCAGCGTGATGGCGAGGCGCGCGCCGCTGGCCGCCAGTGGGTGGCCGAGTGAGATCGCCCCACCGTTGACGTTCGTCTTATCGCGCTCCAGGCCGAGCTCCTTCTCAACGGCGAGGTATTGGGCGGCGAAGGCCTCGTTGACCTCTACACGGTCTAGCTGGCCAAGCTGGATGTCGGCGCGCTTAAGCGCCTGGCGGATGGCGGGAGCCGGGCCGATGCCCATGATGGTCGGGTCTACACCGACCACGCCCCAGGAGACCAGGCGGGCGAGCGGCGTGAGACCGCGCTGCCGTGCGGCAGCGCCGGTGGCGAGGACGAGCGCGGCGCCGGCGTCGTTGATGCCGCTGGCGTTGCCAGCCGTCACCACCCCATCCTTGCGGAAGCGGGCTGGCAGCTTAGCAAGGGCCTCCATCGAAGTTTCGCGAATGCCCTCGTCACGTTCCACCACGAGATCCTTGCCCTTGCGGTCTTTGATCGTGACGGGAACAATCTCTTCCGCGAGGAAGCCGCGGTCCTGGGCGGCTTTGGCGGTCTCCTGGCTGCGCAGGGCGTAAGCATCTATGGCTTGGCGGTCAATGGCATACTGCTCGGCAAGGTTTTCGGCGGTGATGGCCATGCCGCAGCCGCAGTAGCTATCCACGAGCGATTCCCAGAGGTAGTCCTCCAGGTGGTGCTCGCCCAGTGAGAGGCCGGTGCGCGCGCCACGAATGACGAACGGGGCCTGAGTCATGTTCTCGGCGCCACCGACAAGCGCGATGGTCCCTTCGCCGAGGAGGAGCGATTGCGCGCCGTTGACGACGGCCTGGAGGCCAGAGCCGCAGAGACGGTTCACGGTGAGAGCGGGCGTCTCGACGGGCACGCCCGCCTTGAGGGCGATGTGACGGGCGAAGTAGATGGCGTCTTTGCTCGTCTGCAGGACATTGCCAAAGACCACCTGATCGACGTCTTTGGGATCGACGCCGGAGCGCTCAAGGGCGGCCTTGGCGGCAATCGCGCCAAGCTCGATAGCGGAGACGTCTTTGAAGGCGCCCATAAACGTGCCGAAGGGTGTACGGGCGCCGCCGAGGACGACAATATCGCGGTCGTCGAAGGTCATCGTGTTTGCCTCCATTGAGCAGGGCTTCGGAGC
>CAYYCB010000041.1:9214-15000 GCA_964469715.1 uncultured Ktedonobacterales bacterium
TATCGCGGTCGTCGAAGGTCATCGTGTTTGCCTCCATTGAGCAGGGCTTCGGAGCCCGAACTGCAAGGCTTACGGAGTCCGCAAGGGCCGGAGATGAACGCGATTTCAGGCGGCCGGCGAGATGACGGCCCTACAGGGAGGACACAGAGTGGCACCGATGGTTGGCGAAATGCCAGCGACGGGAGGCGGGCAGGACGCCCGCCCCACGAGAGGCAGGTAGAAAGCTACTTCTTCGAAGCGTCCTTCTCGACACCGACGTAGAAGCCCTTGCCGTTCTTCTTGCCATAGCGGCCGGCGCCCACCATGCGGCGGAGCAACGTTGGCGGCGCGTAAGCGGGGTCAGGATATTCCTTGTAGATTGCCTCGGCGGCGTAGAGCGTGGTATCGAGGCCAACGTAGTCGAGCAGCTCGAAGGGGCCCATGGGGTAGCCGCAGCCAAGCTTCATGCCGGTGTCAATATCCTCCATTGAGGCGATGCCGTTTTCATACATACGGACAGCGGAGAGCATGTAGGGGATGAGGAGGAAATTGACGACGAATCCGGCGGTATCTTTGGCGACGATAGGCACCTTGCCGAGCGAGGTAGCAAAGCCGCGCAGGTCTTCGACGGTCTGGTCGCTGGTGGCAATCGATTTGACGATCTCAACCAGCTTCATCACGGGAACGGGATTGAAGAAGTGAAGGCCGGCGATGCGCTCCTCGCGGGACGTGACGGCGGCCATCTCCATGATGGGGAGGGAGGAGGTGTTGCTGGCGATGATGCTGCCGGCGGGGACGATGGCGTCGAGCGTCTTGAAGAGCTTCTTCTTCTCGTCGAGATTCTCGATAATGGCCTCGATGACGAGATCGCGATCGTTGAAATCTTCGAGATTGACGGTGCCGCGAATGTGCTCGCGATACTCGCCGGCCTGCTGTTCAGTGATCTTGCCCTTGCCGGTGAGCATCTGCCACGCACCATGGACGCGCTGCATGCCCTTGTCGAGCAGATCCTGATTAACCTCAGCCAAGAGCACGTCGTAGCCAGCCTGGGCGGCACTCTGGGCGATGCCACTACCCATCAGGCCGCCACCTACGATGCCGACTTTCTTGATCGCCATTGATCGGTCCTCCTCGACTGGTGAGATCTACGCGCGGTCCGTACCACGGTGGGTATAGATGCGCGCCGTCATAATCTACGCCGGGCATAGCCGATGTATTGTAGCGCAGAGCCGGCTGGTCTGTCTCACCGAGTGGCAGCGGGCGCCGATACGCTCGCGGAGAATCCAATCATTGTGGTGGCGAGAGCGCACGATTCAATGTGCTCCCTCGCCGCCTGCGCCTGGGTTATGGTTCGCCGGCCAAACGCGCGGCCTGCGAATAGGGCGTCATTGCGAATCAGCGGGCGCGCTCGTACTGCTTGGGCCATGGGATGTCGCGCTTCAGCTTATGGGCCGCGCGCAGAGGCCAGTTGGGATCGCGGAGCTCTTCGCGCGCCAACGCCACCAGATCGGCCTGGCCTGATTGGATGATATGGTCGGCCTGCTGCGGACTGGTGATGAGGCCGACGGCCATGGTTGGGATGTCGGCTTCGCGGCGAACGCGCTCGGCGAATCTCGTCTGGTAACCCGGCCCTGCGGGAATATGGACGTGTGCGATGTTGCCGCCGCTGGAGCAGTCCACCACATCCACGCCTTCTTCGCGCAGCACGCGCGCCAGCGCCACGGTCTGCTCCAGAGTCCAGCTCGGCACGTCTGGCTGCTCGTCAAGCCAGTCCGTGGCAGAGACGCGAACGAAGAGCGGCAGTCGCTCCGGCCAGACCGCACGAACGGCACGGGTTGCCTCAATGACGATGCGTATACGGTTCTCGAAGCTGCCGCCGTAGCGATCCTGGCGATGATTGCTGGCGGGGGAGAGGAATTCGTGGAATAGGTAGCCGTGCGCGGCATGTAGCTCGATCATCTGGAAGCCAGCGGCGAGGGAGCGCTCGGCCGAGCGAGCGAAGGCCGCAACTACGTCACCGATTTCTTCGGTAGACAACTCGTGTGGCGTCTTGTAGGACTCTGAAAATGGGATTGGGCTGGGTCCGACGACGCTCCAGCCGCCATGCGCTTCGTCTACCGCGCCGCCGCCCTCCCACGGAGCGGCGACACTGGCCTTGCGACCGGCATGGGCAAGCTGAACGCCGGGCACCGCGCCCTGCGCGGAGATGAAGCGCGTGATGCGGCCAAGCGGCGCGATCTGGTCATCCTGCCAGAGACCGAGATCCTGTGGACTGATGCGCCCGCGCGCCTCGACTGCCGTGGCCTCAGCCAGAACGAGCGCGGCCCCGCCGACCGCGCGGCTGCCGAGATGGACGAAATGCCAGTCGGTGGCACGGCCATCCCGGTCGAAACACGAATATTGGCACATCGGCGAGACGACGATACGGTTGCGGAAGGTGACGCCACGGACCTGGAACGGGGAGAACAGATCGGAGGGCTGCTCTGCCGATGAGTGACCGGACTGTGAACTAGGCGCGGCCTGTGCGGACGATGTCATGCGAACGTGACCTCTTGCAATGATGCTGTCTCGCGGTCGCCAGAATCGGCATACCGCACAAAACTTTCCTTAGTATAGCATAGCTAGATGGCGCTATGCCGGCGGGACACGCTAGCGGAAGGCCGTCGTTGCGGGAAGGTAATCGGCGCTTCGTATGCGTGGAGGGAAGGCGTTAGTTATATGGAATAGGGTGGGTTGTTGTTATGGGGGCGCGGAGAATGCCGGCAGGATGCCAGCGCTACAAGCGGGGTGGAAGGTGCCGGCAAGATGCCGGCGCTACAAGCGGGGCGCGGGTGATGCCGGGAAGATGCCGGCGCAACAGGCGAGGTGGGAAGAGGTCGCCGAATGACAACAATTCATCCCCATTCAGTATTACTCCTGCGTGCTGAAGCGCTGCCAGGCGGAGGCAAGAGCCTGGAGTTTGGGCTTTGCCGCCGCATAGCGCTCGGCCGGTGGAGCCCAACGGCCATCGCGGCCGGTGGCCTCGCGTAAGGCGCCGAGCACACGGAAGTAGATGCTCATGTCGGGCGGGAAGACGGCGGCCTGCGCGGAGATATCCCCAATGGGAGGTTGCTCGATGTAGAAATAGTTGCCGCGTGTGGCGTACCAATCACGGATGTCGGCCGGCGTCTGGACGGGATGCCCCTCGGCGGCGGCCAGGCTCTGCACCCCAAAGTCAACCGGGCCGAACGGCATGGCGTGCAGGTGCGCGTGAAAGACCGTCTGGCGAAAGACGCCATGCTCGAAGAAGACAGGCGCGCGGTATGCGGCGCCAAGAAATTCCATCACATGCCGCTTGAGCTTCGCCAGCTCGTCGTCGAGCTCTGGAGGCAGGGCGCCGTAGCAGGGGTAGTGGCGCTTGGGAATGATGAGCGTGTGGCCGTCTATGAGCGGCGCATGGTCGGCCAGTACGAAGAACCGCTCGGTCTCGGAGAGGATGCCGTTCAGCGCATCGGGATGACAAAACGGGCAATCCGAGGCGGGGTCAGGCGAAGGTGCGGACAAGGCATCGCTCCTTCGGTGGATGGCATGAGCGGGCGCCACGGCCACCGCGTCGGACTCTAGCAGACCACACGGCCCTACGGCGCCGAAACGGAGGTGGAGTTGGAAACTCCGCCGTTAGGCGCGCGATCAATTACGAGGCTGATGGGTCGATGTGGAGCCGAAGCGGTTACGCAATCCACCGCCGACGGAGCGCGCCGGCTCCCACGGCGGGAGGTCTATAGCGACAGCCTGGTGCGCGGTGTCGGGTCGTGGCGTCGCGGGCATGGCGACGGCAGGCTTCGCAGACAGAGCGGCAGCGGTGGGCGGCCATGGCACAGGCTTCGTGTCGCTATAGCGCCAGGGCGAGGCGTAACGCTGCACGACGAAATAGAACGGAATGCAGAGCAGGAGGACGACAATAGCCGTCCACTGGGCTTGTTTGAAGATGTGCGTACCGAAGAGGGGGACGATCTCTTCGGTGGCGCGGAAGAAAAAGACGATGAGCTGTGTGACGGCATAGCCGGCGAGATACATGAAGAAGAAGAGGCCAGCGCGAACGCGCGGCAAGCGGCTCGCCAGCGGGAGGAGCAGCAGAAGCAGAGCCACGTTCATCACCATCTCGTAGACCTGGGCAGGCTGGAACGCGATGCCGGTTGGGGCGAAGCTGTGTGGGTTGAGGTAGACGAAGGACCAGGCGGGTTGGATGTGAGCGTCGGCGACGTAGGTGATGCATGGCGCGGTGGAGCAGGTGTTGCCGGGGATGGCGACGACGCCAGCCGAGGACTGCGCCCCGAGGATATCGCCGTTGACGACGTTGCCGAAGCGGCCAAAGATCTGACCGATCAGAGCGAAGACCGCGCCGCCGTCTATCGCGACGAATCGGGAGAGGCCGTAGCGCGGGGCGAGCACGAAGAGCGTGGCTGTGCCGAAGAAGATCGCGCCGAAAAAGGCCATACCGCCATTCCAGACGGCGAAGATGTTCTGGGGCTGCTTGAGGTAGTGGTCCACTAGGTCCTTTTGCTGGATGACGAAGTAGAGCCGGCCGCCGATGAGGCCCATGATGGCGGTCCAGACGAGGAGGCCGTACATCTGATCCTCGCCGATACCCATGCGGGCGCACCAGCGGCGTAGGCCGAGTGTGCCGATGACGATGGCGACGACGTAGGCCAGCCCGTACCAGTGGATGGCAAGGGGGCCGAGCTGGATGGCGATAGGGTCAATGTTGAGGACTAAGTAGGCCAGAGGCGTCGAATGCAGGTCGAGCGCGCGCAGCAATGCCATGACGGGCTATCCTCTCGGGAGGTGCTGGCGGATGGAACCCGCACCTGAGGGCGAACGAAGGTGGTATGAAGTCCGGCCGGCGGCCGTGGCAGCGCCCGCCTTCGCGGACTGGAGACAGACGACGTTACGCACTTCAGCGTGCAAGTGTGCTCGTGCCGCTCCTGATGGGCATTATGGCGAAGGGTTACACGCATGTCAACGAATGGCTGCGAGGCGCCCACGCCTACCAGATCAGCGGTGAGTTGAATAGCCCACAGCCCGATGCTACACTGCGGGAAGTGTCGGTGTGCGACGATGCATTACACCGACGACAGGAAGAGTGGCAGGGCACGGTGAGGCGCCAGGAGTACACATGCAGGAACCTGAGGAACAACAGGCGATGAAGCGCGCCGAAGCACAGCCGCGCATCGAGGCTGTGCCGGTGGGCGCTCTGCAGGCGAACTGCTACGTGCTGACCTGTCCGAACACGAATGCATGCCTGATCATCGACCCTGGCGCCGAGCCTGAGACCATTCTGACACGAATCAAAGCCGCGGGAGGCGAAGTCACGGCCATCGTGCACACGCACGGGCATTTCGACCATATCTCCGCTACGGAAGCCGTGTTGTCAGCGCTGCCCCGAACCGTGCCCGTCCTGGCGCATCCAGCGGACGCCTATCTTTACGACCGTCAGGCACGAGCGATGGGTGCGGCGTTCGGCTATCCCCTGCCAGACACGCCCGCGATGCCTGACGTCGAGTTGACGGATGGCGGCGAGGTGGCGTTCGGCGACGTGCGGTTGCGGGTGATCTGCACGCCGGGCCACACACCTGGAAGCGTGTCGCTGATCTGCGGAGACAGTTTCGTGCTCTCGGGCGATACACTCTTTCACCGCGGCATCGGCAGGACCGATCTGCCAGGCGGGGACGAGGACGCACTCTACGCGAGCATCGCCGACCGGCTCTATGCGCTGCCTGAGGCTCTGATGGTCTATCCGGGGCATGGTCGTACCACGAGCATTGGCG
>CAYYCB010000041.1:15100-17311 GCA_964469715.1 uncultured Ktedonobacterales bacterium
CTGCCTGAGGCTCTGATGGTCTATCCGGGGCATGGTCGTACCACGAGCATTGGCGAGGAGCGCCGCCTGAATCCGTTCGTACAGGCGGAAGGTGCGGTGCTGTAATACGACTCTTAATGATAACGGCATGTTAAGGTTTCAGGTTATCCGGTGACGAGATGCTGTTTCAGGCGGCATACTCAGAGGGTGGCAATGTGAAGGCCCGCGATATGGTGCGGCGGTGGAGTGGGGGCGGCAGCGGCGAGGAGAAGAGAACGTGGCACGAATTTGCGTGGTCGGTACGGGATACGTCGGGCTGGTGACGGGCGCGTGTCTGGCCGACCTGGGTAATGACGTGATCTGCCTGGACGTCGTCGAGGAGAAGATCGCACGGCTGCGGGCAGGCGAAATCCCTATTTTCGAGCCAGGGCTTGAGCACGTCGTGCGCCGCGCGACGCTGGCCGGCCGCCTGCACTTCTCGACCTCCTATACTGAAGGGTGCCGCGACGCGGAATACATCTTCATCGCCGTGAACACGCCCTCGGTGGCCGGCGGCGCTGGAGCCGACATGTCCTATGTGGAACGTGCCGCGCGCTCCATCGCCGAGCACATCGCGCACGACGTCATCATCATCAACAAGAGCACGATGCCGGTGGGGTCTGGTGACTTCGTGACACGGGTGGTGCGCGAGCACCTGCGCGACGATTCACTCTCGGTCGCGGTGGTCTCGAATCCTGAGTTCCTGCGCGAGGGATCGGCGGTGCAGGACTTCATGCAGCCGGACCGCATCGTGCTCGGCGCGAACGACCGCGCGGCCGCCGAGCGGGCAGCGAGTATCTACATCCCGCTACGGGCGCCGATCGTCATCACGGACGTCTATACGTCGGAGATGATCAAGTACGCCTCCAATGCGTTCCTGGCGACTAAGATTTCGTTCATCAACGAGATGGCGCGCATCTGCGACCGGCTGGGCGCGGACGTGCGCGAGGTTGCGGCGGGCATGGGCTACGACCGGCGCATCGGGCGCGCCTTCCTCGATGCGGGTCCGGGCTTCGGGGGATCGTGCTTCCCGAAGGACATTCGGGCGCTGACGCATATGGCCGACAATACTGGTCTGCACCCGCAACTGCTCGAAGCGGTGATGAGCATCAATAAGGACCAGCGCCGGGTGCCAGTGGAGAAGCTGGAGTGGGAGCTGGGCGGCCCCGGCAGCATCGCGGGCAAGACTATCGCCGTGCTCGGGCTGGCCTTCAAGGACAACACCGACGATATGCGCGAGGCACCCGCAATCGACATCGTGAACTGGCTTCTCCAGCGCGGGGCAGCCGAGGTGCGCGTGTACGATCCCGCGGCGGAGGAGACGGCCAAGCGCCTCTTCCCCGAATGGCCGGTGACCTACTGCGCCGACGAGTATGACTGCGCGGCGGGCGCGGACGGGCTGATCCTCGTGACGGAGTGGAAGCAGTTCCGTAACATTGACCCACGCCGACTGCGCGAGGCGATGAAGCCGTCGCGGAAGGGGCCGGTGTTCATCGACGGTCGCAACCTCTTCGACCCGACAGAGATGCGGCTCTTCGGCTTCCGCTACCAGGGCATCGGCCGCGGCAGCATACCGCCCAACTATGCCGCGGGCGAGCTGCTTGCGGAGACGCTACTAGAAGATCACACGCCGCCCGACGGGCATACACCAGCGCGTGATAAAGAGCGGGCGGTCACGACAGGGGAATAGGTAAACGGTTCGAGGGTCTGATCTAAGGATTCTGGCCGTGAATGGTCCGAAGGATCCTGGCCATGAATGGCCTGGCACCGTTTGGGTTGGTCCCGGCCGTTCACGGCCAGGGCACGCTAACGTGACATGAATGGTCGAGGCAGGCGAAGGTGACGTGAACGCGGTGTCGAGGCAGCGAAGGAGAGCCGCATGGGAGCGGGCGTGACAGACGATCAGGGGCTGATGCCCGGCGACTCTACGCCCATCGCGGTTGGCATTGACCTGGTCGAGCGGCACCGCTTTCTGGCGACACACGCGCGCTTCGGCGGACGATTCTTGCGTAAGGTGTTCACCGAGCGCGAAGTGGAACAAGCTCGGGGCCAGGTGGTACGGTTGGCAGGGCGCTTCGCGGCGAAAGAGGCCTGCGCAAAGGCGCTGGGGACGGGAATCGGCGCCTTCGCGGCGTGGCGAGACATCGAGATCGTGCGCCTGGACGGCGGCAAGCCGCGACTCATCTTGCACGG
>CAYYCB010000042.1:0-8352 GCA_964469715.1 uncultured Ktedonobacterales bacterium
AAAGGCGTGCTGCGTGCCTTCAAATCGCTCCGGCACCGCAATTATCGCCTCTACTGGCTCGGTCAGACGGTCTCGCTGATCGGCACCTCGATGCAGACTATCGGGCAGGTCTGGCTCGTTCTGGAGCTGACCCATAGCCCCTGGCAGCTTGGCCTGGTGGGCGCGTTGCAGGCCCTGCCGCTGCTGTTCTTCTCGCTCTTTGGCGGCGTCTTCGCCGACCGCTGGCCCAAACGCCATATCTTGCTCGTGACGCAATCCGCCGCCACGATCCAGGCGGCTCTCCTCTGGGCGCTGATCGCGACGGGCACCCTCCAGCTCTGGCATCTCTATATCCTGGCGATGCTGCTTGGCCTCACCAACAGTCTTGGCAGGCCGACGAGCCGTGCATTTCTCGTCGAGCTGGTTGGGCGCGAGGATCTGCCCAACGCGGTGGCCCTGAACTCTTCCATCTCCACGCTGGCGAGCATCGTGGGGCCGGGACTCGGGGGCGTCATCATTGCTGCCAGCGGTGTGACCATGCTCTTTCTGCTCAATGCGCTCAGCTTTCTCCCGGTGATCGTGGGTCTGGCGCTGATCAACACGCAGGAGCTGCGAGTGCCTCCGCCTCGCATCAGCGCGGGCGCGCGCCAGAACACATGGCGGAGCCTGCGCGAAGGCTTGGACTACATTTGGAAAACGCCCGCGATGGTGTTGGTGGTGCTTGTGGTTGGCCTGGTGCTGCTCTTTGGCTCGAACTTCAACGTGGTGCTTCCGCTCTTTGCCACCGACGAGTTGCATGTCGGCGCACGGGGCTACGGCTTTCTATCCGCGGCGACTGGAATCGGCGCGCTGCTCTCGACGCTCTGGCTGGCATGGAGCAACCAGAAACCGACGATTCGCGGGGTGCTGATCGGCGCGCTGGCTTTTGGGGTATTGGAGGCGGCGTTCGCGTTCTCGCACATCTTTCCGTTGTCATTGGCGCTTATCGCGAGTGTTGGCTTCATGGAGATCGCGTTTGCCGCACAGGCCATGACGGCGCTCCAAACGGTCGCGCCCGACCATCTGAGCGGGCGTGTCATGAGCGTGCAGGTGCTCTTTTTCGACGGCAGCCTCCCATTGGGCTACCTGCTCATGGGCTGGCTATCAGGTCTCTTTGGGCCAGCCACTGCCCTACTCATCGGCGCGCTGCTCAGCATTCTAGTCGCGGGAGCCGGGTGGGTGTGGCGGAAGCCGGCAGAGCGGGATGTCGCGGCGTCACGAGGCGTGTGATACCGATTCCGCGTGGGGAGGTGTCGTATGTCGTCGCGCCCTTAAGGGGCCGTCGCGGGGTGCGAGGCGGGCTGAAGCCTGTACGATACCCCAGTACCTCAGACCCAATCTGGTATTACACTCGAAGGGAGCCGAAGTAGAGGCCGACGATCACGAGCACAGAGACGGCCACCACGACAACCGGCTCGGCGGCGCTACCTGACTTGAAGCGCCACTGACGCTCGGGGGGAAAGCCGAATCTGTCGCGGTTCGGCCAGAGCCAGGGCACGCCACCGATGGTGAGGCTGTCAGCGACGAGATGCAGAAAATAGCCGACGAGCAGGGCGATGAGGGCGACGAAGCGCACGGAGGCGTGATCCACCTGGAATGATGTGCCTGCGCCGAGGGCGATGCCGGCACGCTGGAAGCCGGCATTGTAGAGCAGCCAGCCGAGGCCCCACTCGAAGCTCCAGGCGAAGGCTCCGACGATGATCAGGCCCAGGATGCTGTGGAAGAAGGTGCGGTGCCCGGCCATGTGCTGGAGGCCTTTGCTTACCCACCCCATCCGCTTACCCAGCGTGCTCCGGGCGTTGTCGATGTCCGGTGTTAGGGCGCCAAGGGCCGCGAAGCCGTAAAAGATGCCTTTGAGCACGAGCTGGTCCGCCAACACATGCGGATCGGGTGGCAACGGCGCACCTAGCACGGCAGGCCCTGAGAGATGGAACAGACTATCGGCCACCACGGCGCCCGCCAGGCCAAATACGACGTGCGATGGTCCCTCCACGAGTCCTCCTTAGGGAATATGCGCCGCGACGACGATGTGCGGGGCAAGTCAGCGCTCACTCCGACAGGCTGCAGCCGGCAGAATGAGCAAACCGCGGCCGGCCCGGCGAGCATTGGTGACATGCCTCTGTGAAGGTGAGTCTTGCGGCTTGATTCAGTTGGGCTCGGCAACGTAGATATCGCCATCGTGGACGGCGACGGAGTAGGTCGGCAGGTCGTCGCGGGCGGGTCCGCGGAGCACCTTGCCGCTGCGGACGTCGAAGCACGCGAGGTGCAGCGGGCAGGTGAGGACGGGACCCTCAAGGTCACCCTGATCGAGCGGCCCGCTGATGTGCGTGCAGTCGTCGTCCACGGCATAGACCACACCATCTACGTTGGCGAGGCAGACGAGCCGCCCGGCGACCTCGACGCGCAGCAACTCGCCGGGGCCAATTTCGTCCATGTGGGCGACCCTCACGAACTCCCCCATTGACGCGTCTCCTCGCTGGCAATAGGCGCATTGTAACCTAGCCGCCTCGACCCCACAAGCGACTAGCGCTAAGGCCTTAACCGGGCGGAGTCACCGCCGAACACAGAGAGTGGAGAGTATCTGATACCGACTTCCAAGTGGGAAGAAGTCGTGTATGATCGCGGCCCTGAAGGGGCCGGCGCAGGGCGCGACGCGGGCTGAAGCCCGCACGAGATCCCAACAACCCGGACGAAATCGGTATGATCTGCAATGGCTGCCACCAGTGTGCCTTACCCCAGGCCGAGGATACGACGGGTGAGGATGGCGACGATGAGCGACTCGATGACGAGGCCGACGATAGCCTCCGCAGTATTGAGCGCGACCTGCGCGTTGGTCGGGTGAAAGGTGAAGTTGCGCCCGTGCAGACTCTGGATGCTCAGCGCGACGGCCTGGAAGGCGTTCAGCGAATTCGAGGTGTCAATCGTGCGTCCGACGATAAAGTGGGCGATGGCGAAGATGGTCACGCAGAGCACATAGGCGAGGAAGCAGCGCCCCAATTTCGAGCCGTAGCCCGAAAGCAGATCGAGCAGCACGGAAACAAGCCAACCGCTAAAGCGACTCACGCGCTGCCAGCCGGTGAGCTTGGCGAGAGCGCCCTCCTGGGAGCCGGCCTGTCCCCATACCCACTGCCACCAGAGAATCTGCCGCTGCAGCACCTGCGCACGATAGTTGAAACGTATGGAGTGCTCGGAGAGGCCCTGCGCGGTGAGGGTGATGGCGAGCTGACGGTTCGCCCGGATGGCTGTCTCGTACTCGGAGATGCGCATGGAGTGGTTCTTGGCGTAATCGCGCGAGGTGACGCGCTCGCGGGCGATGCGCTCGTCGCCGACCATATCCATAGCGCCCCAATTGACGACCGTGAGGATGGCGTCGCCCCAGCGCACGTCCGCGAGCTGGGCAAAGCCGTCGTGTCGATTGCCGAGGGTGACGCCGAAGAGGTCGCTGAGCGTGTCGAACGACGCGCCGCGCAAGTCCACCGGCTCTAGGCGCGCGGGCTGGTCGGGTCGCCAGCGACGCAGAGCGGCCAGGTCAGGTGCCGAGAGCGTTCCGCCGCCCAGGTAGGCGCCGCGCAAGTTGGCGCCCTCGAAGCGCGCGTTGCGTAGGGTCGCGCCCGCGCAGTCCGCGCCGCTGAGCGTCGCCCCGATGAACGCGACCTCGTAAGCGTTGGCCGCACGCAGGCCGGCGGAGGTGAGGTCAGCGCCCTCGCAGTAGGCGTGATGGAGGTCCGCGCCCGAGAGCGAAGCGGCCTGTAGGTTGGCGCGCTCGAGACGCGCCTCGGCCAGATTCGCGCCCTCCAGGTGCGCCGCGGTGAGGTTCGCACGGCCAAAGGCTGCCCCGACGAGAATGGCGCCCTCCAGGTGTGCGCCGCGCAAGTTGACGCGCTCGAAATGGGTACAGGCCATCTCACGCTGCTCGTCGGAGGCGAGCTGCCAATCCGCGAGGTCCAGGCCGGCGCGCAGGCCAACGAGCGGCAGGTTGGAGAGGTCCGCCTTGCGCAGGTCGGCGCCGCGCAGGTCGAGAGCGGCCGCTGTGGGTTCCGCGGGCTGTGCGGTGGTCGCCAGCAGCCACTCGACGTCGGCCCGGTTCAGCTTGACGTCGCGGAAGGGATAGATACCTTCCCAGATACGAACCTCCGTGGCCAGCCGCTCGCGGAGGAATTGTTGGCGCTCCGCGGTGATCTCGGGCTGTGTACGCCATGGTTGTCCCGCCTGTTCCCACGTCGCGCGCCACTGACCGCTGCTCTGGGGCAGCGCACCATCGCGTGCGGGCTTGTCGCGAGGGGCGACCACATCCATTCGTCCGTCCTCCACCGGCGAGAGCGCAGAAATGCTCGCGTCGCGGAGAAGGGATTTGCAGAGGTCAGGCCACGCCGCCGGCTGCACTCAAGCGCGATGGAAGACTCGAAGCGCCGCCAGATCACCGATGAGATGACTGGCGGCGCTGAGGGCATCCAACCGTTGTGGAGAGACGACTTGTCGCAGCCGCTCACCAAATCACTGTCGTGTGGGATCCGGCGCGTGTTGAGAGACGCCGTAGAGCGCGTGGATCTGGTCTGCTGCCTGCTCGCGCGTGAGCTTGCCGGCCAGCAGCTCGGCGAGGATTGCATCCACAGGGTCCTGCGGCTTCGGCGGAGCTATCGGAGTGGCCGGGGCGGCTGGAGATTGGCTGAACCAGCCTTCGGTGCGGGCAAGCGCGATATAGAGCACGACAATGAGCGTCGCGACGACGACGAAGGCCGCGGACTGACGCGCCTGGCTCTGCCATTCGTTGAGCGGAGAGCCGAGCGCCTGGCTGACCAGCGTGTAGAGCAGGAAGATGAGCGAGATGACGCCGGCCAGTGTGCCGAGCGCCAGCAGCGCGAAGACGAATGCGCGGCGCGGCGCATAGACCCCGGAGTTGGCCGCGAGACGGCGTAGATACAGGGCGAGTGGGATGTAGGCCAACCCGGCGATGAGAAATCCAGAATGTGTGGGCCAGACGCGGGCTTCGGGGTGCGCGCCGCCGGTCGCGGTATGCTCGATAATGTCGCCGAGCAGGAGCGCGCAGGCGATCCAGAAGGGAATGGCCGTCAACGCGGCTGTGACCGCGACCATCGCCTGCCGGGCGGTTGGTGTGTTGAGCGGGCCGCCAGCTTGCGCGTCGCGCGAGAGCCAGCGCACGTATACAACGGCTGCGATGGCGCCAAAGAGCAGAGGCGCGGCAAAGGTGACATGATCCGACGCGGTGTAGTAGGTGGCACTGGCCTGATCGGAGTAGGGGTACGTCGTGGCCGCTACGCCGACGATCTGGCCCACGAGGAGCTCGGCTCCGTGCTGGATGCCGAAAACAACCAGGACGATCCCGAAGGCGAGGCCGGCCAGCCCGAAGAAGACGCGCAGACGCGAGACGACGTCGCGCGGCGTGAGGAAGCGATAGCCGATCCACACCGCAATCGCCCAGAGCGCCGCGAGCCAGAGATTTCCGAGGTACTGGCCAACCTCGTAGTAGCAGCCGCCATAGGCCTGTGACTGCATCTGCGCCAGACATGGATCCGTCACGTTGCCTGAGGCGATGAGCAGGCGGAGCGCCGTCTGCTGCACGGCTGGAGTGACGAAGGCCGCGGCGACGAAGAGCAGGATAAGCTGCGCTCCGTAGACATGCAGGCGCTGCAAGATGCTCGCGGCGCCGGGGGCGGGCTGCGCGCGACGCCGCTCGAATTCATAGAACGCGAAGAGCGCGCCGAAGGCGAAGGCAATGCCCAGCGATGCGGAGGCGCCGTAGTTCTGGCGTCCGATATTTGAGAGTGCCATGGCGCCCGAGACGGCGGCCGTGATACCCGCCTGGAGCTCGCTCCAGTTGAGGAACAGCGCGCGGACGGGCCCCTGCGCCGCTTTTGCGTCGCCGGCAATGTCGCGGCGGATGAGCCAATAGTGCAGGCCGCCGAAGACGAGCACGACGACCCACGAGACGGCCGCGATAGCCGTGGCCTGCGTCATCTCCGCCGCCGAGGTTGTGGAGGAGCCGTCCAGCCCGGCGGATCGCAGCATCACGCCGAGGAAGTAGGCCGTGGCGCCGGCGGTGAAGGAGAGCAGCAGCGTGAGGACAAAGTAGAGATAAATGCGGTAGAGCGTGCGCGTCATGACGGTCACCTCCCCGAGATAACCCCGCCATTTGCTGGCGAAGGTCCGGCGGAGCAACGGCCACAAATCGCTGCGTTATGCCCCACCCAGCGTAAGCATACACGCCTCGGTTCGTTTGTGCCTGCGACAAATCATACAATCCGCCCGCACCCGCGGTTCGGCACGGCTCGATGCTCCCGGCGCTGTTTCCCAGGGCCACGTTGGCCCGTTCTGTTACACTGGATGGACGCGGCGCGAAGCGGGCGGCGATGGAGGGTAGCGAGGATGGCTGTGCAGACGGCAACACTGACACGACTGACGGCGAGCGAGCTGGCCGAGCGCATCCGGCACGGGGAGGTGTCGGCAGTGGAGGCCGTCGAGGCGCACATCGCCCGCATCGAGGAAGTCGATGGCAGGCTCAACGCCGTCGTCGTCAAACGCTACGACGAGGCGCGTGCTGAGGCGCGCGCAGCGGACGAGCGACGTGCCTGTGGCGAGCCGCTGCCCCCGCTCCATGGTGTGCCGATCACTGTCAAAGAGTCGCTCGACGTCGCAGGCACCCCCGCGACCTACGGCATCCCTGCGCGCGCCACTACGCGCGCCTCGGCCGACGACCTCTACGTGCGACGCATGCGCGAAGCGGGAGCTATCATCCTGGCCAAGACGAACGTCTCCCAGCTTCTGCTCTACATCGAGGCGGACAATCCGCTCTACGGCCGCACCAACAATCCTTGGAATCTCGACCGCTCGCCGGGCGGCAGCAGCGGCGGCCAGGCGGCCATCATCGCGGCTGGCGGCTCACCGCTCGGCCTTGCCACCGATATCGGCGGCAGCACCCGCGTGCCGGCGACGTTTTGCGGGCTGGCGGGAATGAAGCCGACGACAGGCCGGCTCGACGATCTCGCCGAGTTCGCGCTGCCGCTCGGTCAGAAGGCCATCGTCAGCCAGGTAGGGGCCTTAGCCCGCAGCGTGGACGACGTGGCGCTGGCTATCGAGATTCTCAACGGCGGCCGCGCTCCCGCGGTCGAGCCTCCGATGCCTCTGGGCGACCCGACGGCGGTGGAGGTGTCGAGACTGCGCGTGGCCTACTACACCGACGACGGCACGCTGGCGGTTCATCCTGCCGTGCGCCGTGCCGTGATCGAGGCGGCGGGCGTGCTCGCAGGTCAGGGCGCGCAGGTGACGGAATGGCGGCCGCCTGAGGTGGGGCGCGCACTCGACATCTTCTTCGGCGCGCTCGCGGCGGATGGCGGGCGGGCGGCGCGGGCGAAGCTGCGCGGCGGCAAGAAGGATCCGCGCATCGGCCAGCTTCTCGCGCTCGCAAGATTGCCCCGACCGGCGCTTGCCACGTTGCGCGTGGCGCTGCGGGCAATGGGGCAGCGCACTATCCCGGCGATGCTACGTAATTTCGGCCACAGCGACACTCTGCATTACTGGCGGCTTCTTGACGAGCAGACGGCGTATCGCCAGATGTTCCTTCGCGCGCTTGACGGCGACGATGGCGGCCCCTTCGACGTCATCATCTGCCCGGCCTGTGCCGTCCCGGCGATTCCCCATGGCGCCAGCCGCAACCTCGTGGTGGCGGGCGGCTATGCCGCGCTCTACAACGTGCTCGGTTATCCGAGCGGCATCGTGCCGTTCACGCGCGTGCGCCCCGGAGAAGATGTGCCGCGCAGGCGCTCGCTCGACTGGACCGAGGCGGCGGCGCGCAGGACTGAAATCGGGAGCGCAGGGCTGCCGGTGGGCGTTCAGGTGGTGGCACGGCCGTGGCGCGAGCATGTTGCCATCGCTGCGATGCGCTCCATCGAGCAATCCGCGCGGACGCACGAAGATTATCCCGACATGGCGCCCATGTGAGCACCGGCGGGATCGGCGGCCAGGACTCCCGCCCTCGACGGTGGCGGCGCTCGATTCTTACGCCTGCACGAGCAGGATCATCGGCGAGTGAGGATCGGGCTGCGCGCCGGCCCGCTCGATGGAGATGCCGGCGTTGCGCATTGAGCTCGCCGGGCCGCTCATGCTGAAGCGCACGAGCGCGGCGCCGTCGCCGGTGGGCATGAAGGCGGCGGTGGGCGTGATGCGCAGGCTGCCACTCACATCCTGCACGACCCAGAGCTCGTAGGTCTTGCCCGCTGGGAGCGCCGGGAGTCGCGAAAGGAGCACGATGCCCGCGCCACTGGCGGGATCGACGGCGAGCGTGCCGCTGGCCGCGCCGGCCTCCTTCTCCGTCGCGCC
>CAYYCB010000042.1:8452-17284 GCA_964469715.1 uncultured Ktedonobacterales bacterium
CGGGATCGACGGCGAGCGTGCCGCTGGCCGCGCCGGCCTCCTTCTCCGTCGCGCCGAGATGGCGCAAAAGTGCACTCGGATTGCCGAGGATGGCCAGCGCGACCCGCTGCTGCCGGACCTGGGCCGCAAGCCGATCATTGTCACCGCGCGCAGCGGCGAGGCTCGCCCCGAGGATGCCGGCGACGAGCAGCAGCACGGCCGCCAGTCCCGCCAGCGCGTAGACCGCACGCGCCGGCCACATCTCCAGCCGCGTGAAGCGCACAATGCGGGGGGCGGGATGAGGCGCGGACACAAAACTCTCCGGGAGGAGAGGCTTCCTGTCCTTGCCTGCGGCCGGGCGCCGCTCGGCGGCTCGAAGCCGCGCCACGCGCTCGAAGAGGCGTTGCTCGGCCCCTTCGGGTGGCATCTCCAACGGTGCGGTGGAGTAGAGGAAGCCCGGCATGCGCTCAATGTCGTTCAGTAGCGCCTGACAGGCGGGGCAGCCGCCAAGGTGATCCGCTATCGCCTCCTGCATCCACGGTGAGAGAAGGCGCAGAGCATAGCTTTCGAGGTGCTCGGTGGGATGCTCGGCCATATCTCCTAATTCCCCGCCCTCAGTGCGCTGCTGTTTCCGCAACGCCGCCCGGCAAGGCACGCAACGCGAACGGGGAGAACAGCCCAACCAGCGTAGCGCCGGCAGGGAAGTAGCCAGGCCGCGTCGTCATTATGTGACGCGCCCGAGCGGGTCCACGTCGGTCAGGCTGGTCACAAGAGTCCCCATTCCCGCACGCCTCGAATGTGCTATCTCTGCATACGGGATGGCATCAGGGACGGATCACCGAGCGAGGTGGGGGGCGGCGGTCTGCTCTCGAAACGGAGACGTGAGTGGAGCCGCTCGCCCGCATGTCGGTGAGATGGGGGCATGTCAGTTAGACGTAAGTACTATTTCATGATAGCCCGCTACACTTCACACACCCTGGGGGTCATGGTATCATGGCCGCGTCCGGAAGGGATCGTCTTTTGCGTGCGACGAAGGCGGACAACTCTGGCACAAGGGAGCGCCGGCGCGCCCGATTCTGCGAGGGCAGGCACGGGAGCGTATCCGCTGGCGGGTGCGCTGGAGGCCTGAATCTGGTGTATGTGACGCGGCTGTGATGCTGGCCGGCGGCGATGCAATGGTATTGTATGCTGGCGCGCGAAACACCGCGCCATACGACGTATCAAAGTCGGCAGAAGCGATAACGGCGACGGGCAGAAGGGGGCCGGTGTGTCCATTGAGCTAGAGGCGACGACGGAAGTGCAGGCTGGAGCGGAGACCATCACCGCGCTTGGGACGGGAGTTGCCGAGGGTACCGCGGACGGCATGGTGCGCTACTACAACCTGGCGAAGCGCCAAGCGTGGGACGCGCGCGTGCTGAAGTGGGGCGAGCAGATGCCGGTGCCCGAGGGCATCGGATCCGCCGAGAAGAAGGCACGCCGCCATGCGATGTGGCGCTCCGTTGTGACGCAGCAACTCCAGGCCGACCTGATTGCCGTCGAGGCTTCCACCCAACTCTTGCTCACCGCCCCAGACTACGAGGCCAAGCTCTACTACACCACCATGGTGAACGACGAGTCGCGCCATTGCGAGGTGTGGCTTAAGCTCTCGCACGAGATCGGCGGCGTCTGCGAGCCTGACCCCTTCCTCGAAAAGTTGGGGAAGCTCACGATGAACGCCGAGACGTTGGAGGCGATGATCTGGCTCTTCCAGTGCGCCTTCGAGGGGCTGGTCATCCCGCGCTTCCACCAGATCGCCCGCGCCTCGACGGGCACGATCCTCTCGGACATCTGCACGCGCATCGCCATCGACGACGGCATCCACCACGGCTCCGGCGTCTGCTACGAGCGCCTGCTGCTCGATCGCGCTTCGAAGCATGCGCGCCGCGACATTGAGCTCATCACCAAGGAGATGTGGCCGCTCTTCGTGCAGCACCTGACGTGGCGTCCCCGCGAGCGCGCGTGGGCCAACGTCGCCATGCGCTCGCGCGACTACGCCTTCACGTTGAGTCAGCGCGACGAGGTGATCAAGATGGGCCACGACTTCAACCTGGACCTCGACCTGCCTACGTCATGAGCGCGCCGTACGAAGAAGGACCGGGAGCCGCGGCTCCCGGTCCTCACTTTTTGCCTCGTAGGGCAAGTTTGCCTGATATACCGGCCATCCTAAGGCGCTTGATCGGTGTATAGTAGACCTACGGGACGTCGCCTGCCGAAGAACCAAGGGAAGACTCGTGCCTGGAATCGACGCGCTTCCGCTGCCATGGCGCGCTATCGCCTATGCCGCCGCGTTCGTCCTGGGTCTGCTCCTGCTCGAACGGGGCGCGGATTGGTTCGTTGACTCCATCGCCGGAATCGCAAAGCGCTTGCACGCGCCACAGACTCTCGTCGGCCTGCTCACGGCGGGGAGCGAATGGGAGGAGTTGGTCGTCGTCGGGGCGGCCGTGCTTGGTGGGCACGGCGGCATAGCACTCGGCGACATCATTGGTTCTGTGATCGCCAACATCATCGGCTCATTCCCGCTAGGCCTCTTCGGACGTACGGCGCTCGTCATAGAGCGCAGCGCCCGGCTCTACGCCGTCGCGATGGTCGGAGTTGCGCTCCTCGTCTCCGGCCTGCTCGTGGCGGGCCCTGTCACCCGCCCGCTCGGTGGTGGGCTAGTGGCCCTCTTTGTCATCTACGTCGCGAGCATTCTCCTGGCGTTGCGCCGGGGGGTGTTGCGTCCCTCCGATCTGCCAGCCGACGACGATGATGACGATGACGATGACGACGACGATGACCATGCCGGATTGGCGCGGCGACCAATGCTAGCCCAGCTCGCCGTTGTCATCGTGGGCTTCGTGCTCGTCTCGCTCGGCGCGTACCTTGTGGTCGAGCCCGCCGTCTATTTCGCCCACCTCTTCGGCCTCTCCGAGGCGGTGATCGGCCTGACGGTGGTGGCCATCGGCACGACGCTGCCTGACAAGGCCATCAGTCTCACCGGCGGCTTGAAGGCGCAGGGAGGCGTCGTCGTCGCCAACGCAATCGGCAGCAACATCTTTCTGCTGACGCTCGTGCTCGGCCTCTCCGCCTTCGCGGCGCCGGTCGTCGCCGACGCAGAGACGCTACGCTTCGACGTGCCTGTCATGCTTGCCTCCGCCCTGCTACTCAGCCTCCTTCTCATCTTCCGCACGCGCCTCCACCGGCGCACAGGAGCCATCTTGCTCCTCCTCTACGCCGCCTATCTGGTCTATCAATTCGTTGGCAAGTGACCAACATGCTGGCCCGCGCGTTGGATGCGATATCACATGTGACCGGTGTGGGCCATTTAGGCGCTTTTTAACCTGTCTTTAGCGTACGTGCGATACGCTCATCTCTTGGGGCGAGAGTGTAGCCCCGCGAGCGACGACGCTCGCAGGAGTCCCAGCCAAGCGCAGGGAGGCCTGACGACGCGAGACAGAGAGAATGGCAGGACGATATGGTCAGGGACACAATCGCCATCTTCGAGGGGCTGGAACTGAGCGCCGAGCAGGTGCGGAGCGCGATCTGCGCGCACGCGAGCGCCGACACCATCTGGGAGTGGCGCACCGATGCCGACGACATGGCCGAGAATGACACGCTTCGAGAAGATGCCGGCGTGACCTTCCATGCCGGCGTGACGGGCGTGACCGACGGCACTGAGCACGCCTTCATCACGCGCGGCGCATCTGGTCGCGCGGCGCTGGAAGACCTGCTGTGGGACGTCGTGCTCGAAGCGATGCTGGCAGAGGATGCGCCGGCAGCTCGCGGCGTGCCGCAACCAGCCCGCCGCGCATAAGGCCGTCGCCTTCTCCTTCCGAACCGCCACAGCCTTTGAGGACTGCCAGCGGCCCTTGGATGGCGGCGGCGAGGAGCGGCCTGTGGGTGGGCGCCTACGCCACCGCAGTTTGCAGATCGCCAAGGCAGGCGAGCATCTTATCCTCGCCCATTTGGGCGGTCCCCTCCGGTACCTTTGGGCACCTGAGCACAAGAGAGAGCGGGCGCACCGTGTTATACTGCGACCGGCTCAGCGGTTCCCTGTCAAGAAACTAGAACAATCGTCCTAGTTTAGCGACCTCTCTGGGGGATCGGTCGCCTGCGCTGAAGTCGGCGGACATGCCAGCGCGAGGCAAGGACATCGCTGGCGAAGATACGGCGCGGAGGACGGTGTGCCGATCGACGAACAGCGGATCGTGGAGCTCTCACGGGCGGCCGAGGCGCTCATCGCCGGACCGCCGGAATATTTGCGTGCCTTCGTAGGAGATGAGGGCGGCGCCCGCCAGCAGCGCCGGGCAATCCTGGTGGCGTCGCTGCGCGAGCAAGAGAATGAGGGGCGCGTCGGCGTCTCGGTGGATGAGCTGGCCGCGGACCTGGAGGCCGTGCTGCGGGCGCGCGGCCAACCGCTGCCGGACGATCCGCGCGGCGAAGTTGTGGACCTGCTGCGCCAGCTCGAAGGTTGGCAGGCGGTGGATGGTGGCCTCGCGCCGGATCGTGCCGAGCGTGACGGTCTGCGCCGCCGCGTGGAGCGTGACTATGCCCTTGCGCGCTCGCTGCGCGTCTTCCTGCCACACTGGGACGAGGTACAGCGGGCGCTACGCCGCCGCTACGTCAGCCTCAGCGCCAATTACTTCGCGCAGGCCATCTCCGCACTCGATACTCTCCTTGACGAGCTGAAGTACGAAGATACCGACCCTCTGCGCTGCCACACCGCCTGGCAATCTCTGCGACAGGCGCTCCACGGCATCATCACCGAGTCGCGCGATTTTGCCCGTGAGCTGCGCTCTCTTCAGGTGGATGGCAATCGCCCCGACGTGCTGGCGGATATCGCCGACCGCCTCGGGATCCTGCACGAGAAGTTCTTCCGCGTGGCGAGCGAGGGCGCCGCGAAGGTGCGCGAGCGCCTCGTGGTGCTGCGCGACGAACGCCACGAGGGCGAGAACGTCAAAATGCTGCAAGACGCTCTCCGCCGCCGCGAGGAGGAGTGGAGTGTCGGCCTGGGCGAGACGGAGACCGAACGGCAGGAACGGCTCGACGCCGTGGCACACGAGGTCCTGCGCGAGCTTGGCATCTTCGAGCGACTCATGGCTGAGAGCGGCCCCGGCTCGTGGCGCGAGGGCGCGAAGGCCATCAGCCTCGCGCTGGTGGATCTCACCGAGCGAATCCATTCGGCCATCTCACTCCGCCTGCAGCAGACACAGGCCATCGCCGCGCTGTTGCGCCGGGCCCGTGACCTGGCGGAAGGCGATGCCGACGCCACCCAGCGCGCTCGTCAGTATTTGTGGAACGCCTCTGGTGCAATGCACGGCGCCTTCTGGGTGGATGCGCCACCGTCGAGCGATGAGTCGGTGCGCCTGGAACGCTGGCTGGAGCATCGCGGCGGTTCACCCCTGCCCCTCGTGGACTACGACATCTGGCAAAAGTCGCTGCGTCCACGTCACCGGCCGGCCCCGCCCGCGCCGCCGCCCGCGCTCGTCACCGCGGAGGACTGGAACCCCGGCGAGGATCCGCGCCTCCGCGAGATGGAGGAGGCGCGCGCCCGCCTGATCGAGCGCCTCATCGCCGCCGGCTCGGCCGCCGCCCTCGGCACGCTTGAATCCTTCGATGAGCTGCGCCTGCTGTCGTCATTCCTTTGGCTGCCGCGTGACAGCGCGCCGCTACGACGCCTCGGCCTGCGCATCCAGTCGCCGGCGCAGGGCGCGGCGGCTCGCGCCATCCTGCGAGGGCCGGGTTTCGAGGTAGAACTGGATAACTATCGCTTCTCCTCCACCAGCGCCGCCAAGCAGAAGGAAACTGGCTCACGCGTCTCGGAGGCGCAGTTTGCGCCCGCACGAGCCGCCGAGCCGCCGCGGGTTCCAGACCACGAGCGTCCACTCGGTACCTCCATCGCCGCCCAGCAGTCGCGGCCAGCGACCCCCGCGCGGCCTCCACAACAGGCTCCAATGCGACCAGCCGCTGGAAGTTCCGTCGCGCCGCGGCCGGCGCAGCAGCAGTCAGAGACGCTTGCCACCGTCGCGGCCGGCGCCACCACGCCGCTCACGCGCCCGACCGCGCCGCTCACGTCCGGCGGCCCAGGTGTCACACATCCGTTGGAAGATCTCGACCCCCTGATGACGCGCCCGCTGCCGATCATCGACGCGAATGCCGTGCGCCCGACGCGCCCGCTGGAGAGTTCCGGATTATCGACGAAGGGGCAGCCAGGGGACCCGACGGAGCCGGAACCGGCGCAGAGTGGTTCGCGACGCTTCTGGCCGTTCAGCCGTCGCGGCGCTTCGCAGTAGCGCCGTGGCGAGAGATCAACTTCCAAAATAGGACTTTGGGCGTTGTCTTGGGCAGCAAATCGGGCTATGGGCGGAAGGATAAGCCGCCCGGTCGCGTATCATGGGCGCTGCTGGAGAGCATACCGCCCACGATGACTCGGAGCAGACACCTATGGCGACCTATACGGGACAACGCGAGCAGGAACTTGCTCGGCGCGTGCGGCGCATGCTCATCGAGCAAAGCGCCATTCTCGTGGAGGAGGCGCCCGACGAGTTCGGTTGGCTAACCAAGCACTATCCCGAGGAACAACGCTTCTTCGAGGACGAGCTGGGCGCCCATCTTGAGCTGCGTCTGGGGCGCTGGGCGCGTGCCTACTGGCCGCAGCCGCCGCGCCAGCGAGAGCTCTGCATCGCCGACATCTTCGAGCTTACCGCGCGCAAGCAGACCGCCTACGCATGCCTCATCCGCGCCTACCGCAGCGTGCGCCTGCTAGAGGCCGGCGAGTCGGCCAACACGTTCCGCTTCTCTGAGCTTTTTCGCTATGTCGCCGAGGAGGGCCAGCGCCAATCGCCCTGGCTTAGCTTTGACGAAGGAGTCATCAACGAGGCACTCGCGACGCGCGGCGATGAGGACTCCGACTCCGAGGATGAATTGGCCGACGATCTCGGCGGCGCGAAGGGGCGCAAACGCGCGACCTCAGGAGGAAAGAAGACCGCCGTGGCGGCTCCCACGCGTCTTGGCGCCGCCCAACGCGTCCGCGCCAATCAGCGGGCCTTCTATCAGGCCTTCGCCGCCTTTGAGCGCTATCGCCTTCTGCGCCGCATCGGAGCCGACGACCGCCAGCGCCCTGACGAGCGCTACAAGCTGGACGAGCGCGACTTCGCAGGCATCTATGAGTTCACGGATCTCATTGATCGCTTTCTGCCACCGGCTGGGCTCGTGATCCACGATGACCTGAACCTCGACAACGATACTGAGCCAGCGGGAGGTGAGCGGGCATGATCGCGCGCAATGCTGTGAAGAAGGCGCCTGGTCGCGCCTGGATCCGCCGCATCCGGCTCATCAACTGGCATGGCCACGAGAACGCTGTCCTGGACGTCCAGGGCGACATGCTGGCCATTATCGGCGAAAATGGCTCCGGCAAATCGCTCATTCTGGACGCCATCGACTGGGCGCTTTTCCCCGCGCCGAACAAAGTCTTCAACGCGGCGGCGCGCGAGGGCCAGCGCAGCAGCAAGCGCACGCTGAGCAATACGATCCTCTTCTTCGACCCGCACGGCATTGACCGGCCCGACAAGGGCTGGCGCCGCCAACGCACGGTCGGCTATGTCGCCTGCGAGGTGGAGCACGAAGGCGAAGGCCGTTGGACCTACGGCGCGGCAGCCGCCTGCACGCCGCATTCCTCCCATCCGTTCTACTACGCGCTGCCGGCGACGCTTGAGCAGATTGCCTTCCTCGACACGACGCCCAAGGGGCAGGTGCCGCTCCAGATGCAGGAGTTCCGCTCCAGCAACGACACTCTGCTCAACACCGGTGGAGCGCTCTTCAACGCCTCGCAGGCCGAGGACTACAACAAGCTCGTCGCGCGGCGCCTGCTCAACATCGAGGGCGCCGACTGGCAGCGCCGCTATGAGGCGCTCTACGACGTGCTCCACCGCATGCTCGGCCTCAAAGTCGATGATGGTCTCGTCTCTGATCCAAGCGGCGTCGTGCGCCAGTTTCTCCCCATCGTGGATCGTCCCCATTTGGAGCGGCTGGTCGAGGGACTTGAGGGCATCCAGCGTATCCACCGCGACATTGACGAATACCAGAAGCTACGGGCGACACTGGCAGGCGTCGTGGAGCAGCGCAAGGAATACCACAAGGCGGTCTTACACCACGCCGCGTTGACATGGCTGCGCTCCGCATGGTCGGCGGATGACGGCGCCCAGGCGCTCGCCCAAGCAGAGGAGGTCCTACGCGAGGCGGAATCCAACGCGCGGCAGGCCGAAGCCGACGAGGAGGCCGCCTATGCCGAGGAGCACGCTGCCCGCCGGGAGCTCGAATCGCTACAGCAGCTCCACCAGGGCGATATCGTCCAGGCCGTCGCGCGAGCCAACGAGGCCCTCACCGCCGCGCAGCACAACCAGGACCGCGCCGCCCGCGATCTCCGACAGGCCCAGGAGCGCCTCAATCGTTCCGAGCAAGCCGTCGCCTCCGCTCGCCATGCCCTCGACGGCGAGCAACAAGGCGCGGTTGCCCGGCTGACGGAGCTACGCGAGCGCGCCACGAAGACGCTTGGCGCGCTTCCGGACGCCGTCCGCGCGGCCTGGGATCGCCTGAGCGCTGAACCGGGTGACCAGTCATCAGGCGACGGTCTGCATGCGGCCTGGGTCGCCCTCGACGGAGAGCTTGCCGCGCTCGACGCGCACGTCAAGCGCATTGAGCAAACCTCCGCAGCCACGGCCACCGCGCGACAGAGCGAGCGGGACGCCCGCGCCCAGCACGAGGCGGGGCTACGCGCTGTTCAGACGGCCCGCCAGGCGCTCTGGACACGTTGGGACAAGATGATCCAGCGCTGGC
>CAYYCB010000043.1:0-3680 GCA_964469715.1 uncultured Ktedonobacterales bacterium
CTCTTCCGGCGGCGCGGGCACACGCTCGATCTGACTGAGGCGGGGCGATCTCTTCTGCCCTATGCCGAGCGTATGCTATCGTTGCGCAGCGAGGCACGACACGAGGTCGAGCGGACGACGGCAGGCGGCCTGGGGCGGCTCATCCTAGGGGCAAATCCGACGTGCAGCCAATATCTTGTGCCGCGCCTGATCGAAGAGTTATGGCGGGTGCATGCGGGACTGCATGTCTGGGTACGAACAGCACTCAGCCCGCTGCTGATGGAGTCACTGCTCGATGGAGCCATCCAACTCGCCATCTGCTCGAACGCCCAACTCGACCCACGCGCACAGGTGCTCTGGCGTTACGAAGAGCCACTGTTACTCGTAGCGGCGCACGATCACCCGTTGGCACGCCAGGGGACGGTGCGCCGCGCGGACCTCGCTACCCACACCATCCTCTCAACGCAGGCCGGCCCGACTCATCTGGGGCTCCGCCACCTGCTGCCGCCTGGGGCGGACAAGCAGATCGCGTTGGAGGCCACCGCCGGCGAGGTCATGAACCGGCTGCTGTTGCGCGGCATAGGAGTAACTGTGCTACCGGCCATCGCCGTATGGGACGAGCTCGAACGCGGAGCACTGGTGAGCGTATCTCTCGAAGATGCTGAATTACCGGCGTATGAAGTGGCGCTCGTGCAGTGGCCGGGGCGGGAGTTGCCTCCCGCGGCTCTCGCGTTTGCCGATCTTGTACGCGCCGCCCGCGTGCCCACGCTGCTGTCTGCCCGGGCGCAAGCCTATGGAGGCCGTACGACGGCCTCTCGCACGGCGAATAGTACCGACCGGGCATAAGATGGCAGGCAAATTGCCGATGGGCGGAACGGCGGTGTACAATGCGGCCACATGTGCCCGGCGCACCGCATCGTCTGTGTGACAGGTGGAGGGACGCTCCTTCTCGGAGCGCACCCGAGGACGCCCGGCCTGTCACGGCTCTGCACATAAAGGACGAAGGGTAGCAGTGTGACGAAGAAGATCTTGGTTACCGACGACGACGTCGCCATCGCCGATCTCCTCACCCAGTCGTTGAGCGAAGAGGGCTATGACGTGCGCAAGTCCGTGCAGAGCCTACGGTTCTTCGACGCCGTGCGCGAATTCCAACCGGACCTCATCCTACTCGACCTGATGATGCCCTATCTCGAAGGCGAAGACGAGCTACGGCTCATGAAGCTCGACCCCGGCACATCTCACATTCCCGTCATCGTCGTGACGGCCAAGGCGGACGTCGGACGGGACGAGCCGACGCTGCGCCAGCTTGGCGTCGTCCACATCGTGCGCAAACCCTTCGACCTCAACCAGCTCATCGGCCTGGTTAAGCAGACCATCGGGTAACGCCAACGGGGCGGGCCATCGGGCCGGTACTGGCAATGTGATGTGGCGACATATGGAGGCAGAAGAGCGTGAGTGACGAGATAGCGCCGCGGCCTGCCGCGGCACAGAGCGCAACGGCGACACCTTCGCGCATTGCGCTCGACGCTATGGGCGGCGACCACGCTCCCGCCGAGGTAGTGCTCGGCGCCGTGCAGGCAGCGCGCGAGCTAGGCATCGGAGTGCTGCTGGTCGGCCCGGAAGACCAGATCCGTTCGGAGCTGGCGAAATACGACGCTGCGGGACTTGATCTGGAGATCGTCCATACCGACGAGATTATCGGCATGGACGAACACCCAGCGGAAGCGGTGCGCGCGAAGAAGCGCAACAGCATCACGCTTTGCCATGAGCTGGTGCGCGACGGTAAAGCGGCGGGCGCAGTGTCCGCCGGTAACAGCGGCGCCGTGATGACTGCCGCCATCTTCACCCTCCGGCGCATCCGCGGTGTTGATCGCCCGGCCTTCGGCGGTGTGGTCCCCGCCGCGGGCGGCCAGCAGACGCTCGTGCTCGACATGGGCGCCAATACCGATTGCAAACCACCGTACCTGCTGCAATTCGCGGTCATGGGCGCGGCATATATGCGCAGCGTCTTCGGCCTGGCCAATCCGCGCATTGGCCTGCTCGCCAACGGCGAGGAAGAGACGAAGGGCGATCAGCTCACCCAGCAGGCCCACCAGCTTATCAAGGAAGCCGCACCCGCCGCCGGTCTGAACTTCCTCGGCAACGTGGAGGGGCGCGACATCAATGCCGGCACGGTCGACGTGGTGGTCTGCGATGGCTTCGTCGGCAACGTCGTGTTGAAATTGAGCGAGGGCCTGGCAAAAATGCTCCTTGCCACCATCAAGAAGGAGCTGAAGGCAAGCCCGATCAGCCTTGCTGGAGCGGCCCTGGCCAAAGGCGCCTTCGACCGCGTGCGCAAGCAGCTCGACTACGAAGAGTATGGCGGCGTGCCGGTGCTTGGGGTCAACGGTGTCTCGATCATCTCGCACGGCAGCTCGAAGGCCAAGGCCATCAAGAATGCGCTGCGCGTCGCAAAACAGGCGGCCGACGCGCGCCTGCCGGAAGCTATCGCAGCGGGCGTGGGCAGCATTGATGCGCGGGCGACGGCGGTGACTGGCAGCCAGCAGGCAATGCCATCATAGACGGCGAAGGCGTATCATGTCATGTCCAGCGGCGGCAGACAGTCCTGTGTCCGACTAGCCCTCGGACGGCATGCGTTTGCCGCGCTTCGCGGCGCCGCCCATGCGGCCGATGCGGCTGTAAAAGTCGGACGACTGCCGCTCCTTGGTCGTATTGCCGCCCTTCTTCCCCATCTCGGCGAAATGGTCCGGCCCGTACTTCGCGACATTCGCACGGCCACCCTTCTTAGCGATGGTGCGATAGTAGTCGCTCCCACGCTTCTCCTTCAGGGTGGTGCCTCCGAGCTTGCCGATGCGCCGGTAATAATCCTCACCATATTTGTCGCGCACTGCCGTGCCGCCCTTGCGCCCAGCCTCGGAGGTCGTCATGGGAACCGTTTTGACCTGCTGATCTACCTTGCTGGTCATCGCCGTCCTCCATTCTGGCGGTGCTGAGGATGCCGTTCGCTCGTCAGGGTCAGTATAGCGTGCAGGCAGCGGTAGCGTCAAGCGGCCGGAAGGCGCGACCAGCTTGATTGTGGCAAACGGTGTGCGTAGGATAATTGCGCGAGGACATGCGGCACCCTACCCTCGCGCACTAGGACTGTTCGGCCGAACAGCCGGATTCAAAACGGAGGAACATCATGGATGTGATGCGCTTGACTGTGGTGGACGGGAACGGAACCGTCAGCTTTGTGGCGCATACCTCCGCCGCTGTCGCGCTCACTGCCGCCTGCTCCTCGGACCCCACGACGCTCGATGACCTGCTCCAAGCGGCACGGACGTATGATCGGGCGCTGCCAGAAATCGTGAGCTCAGGCCTAGCGGTCTTCGATGAGCATAATTTGCCGGGGAATACCGACCGCATCCACCAGCAGCTCGCAACACTGCCGCCACGCGAGACGCCCGTCTTCCGCGTGCTGGATGAGCGCACACGCGACGCGAGCCTCCAACCGGTCCGCGCGGGCATCATCCTCTTCAATCTGATGCAGAAGCGCATCGTGCAGATTGCAAACACCGACGAGACACTGACGCGCTCCGGCGAGGTGAACTTTCACAACGGCAAATTCCTCAGCCGTCGCATCTTCGAGTACACACTTCCTCCCCAATGGAGCATTGTGCCGTAACGGGCACTGTAGATTCGCCATGCGACCCGAAAACACG
>CAYYCB010000043.1:3780-12094 GCA_964469715.1 uncultured Ktedonobacterales bacterium
TAGCCACGATTGACCGGATACGCTCCCGTCACATACGACTCGCGCTCGCCCTGCACGTGTGTCGTCGCGACGACGTAGTCATGCCCGTCAGCCGTTACCACACGGTGGCGTGCCTGCTCGCCTCCGTACGGTAGACACTCCCGCACACTTCCGAGTGGCGCCTGAGGCACCGTTTGTGTGCGCATGGCCGGTTTCACCGGGATACGCGCCTGTCTCGCCATCGTCTTCGCTCCCCTGCCTGAACAGTCGCCCTCGCCTTCGCCCGTGTGAGCAGCGCAACACCAACCGCGAGCAGTCTGTCCCTCGCCGCCCGGCAGGCATCATGCCGCCGGAGCCCTGCCCGTGGAAGCCAACCTCGGACAGGGCGGAAATTGTGGTGGTGTGTCGTCGCCTCTGCCTGGTAAAGCGAGCCGAGAGCAAGCGAGTCGCGCGAACAGTACTAACGGCCTGCCTGCACCCGCGGGTATGCGCTGAGAGTTGGCTGAGACCTGCTCCCGAAGGGTCCAGCGCGCTTGTGGGAGGGCCTGCAGCCACCTATAATGCCCCTCAGAGCGGGCGCCCCAGCAATGGGCGTGGCGGTCTCGAATGAAACGGCGGGTGAGGCATGACGACACCGGGTGGACAGGCAAAGGGCGGCGAGGATACGCGGCCCCGGCTGCTCGTCGTCGATGACGAGCAAGGCATCGTGGACTTCATCCGCCTCGGAATGCGGTATGAAGGGTTCCGCGTTGAGGATGCAGCTGACGGCGTCTCAGGCCTTGATATGGCGCAGCGATTGCGCCCGGACCTCGTCATCCTCGACGTCATGCTCCCCGGCATAGATGGGCTCGACGTCTGTCGGCGCTTGCGCGAGAGCGAGGCGACCTCCGATATCCCCATCCTCATGCTTACGGCCAAAGACGAGATCCACGACCGGGTGACGGGGTTGGAGAGTGGCGCCGACGACTACCTCACCAAACCCTTCAGCTTCGAGGAGCTACTGGCGCGCGTGCGCGCCTTGCTGCGGCGACAACAACGCATCATCGCGGCGGGAGGGCCAGGTGGCCGGGTACTGCGCATGAGCGATCTCACGCTGGACGAGGCAGCACGTGAGGTGCGGCGGGGCGACCGGCTCGTCGAGCTGACCGCCACCGAATATAACCTTCTCCATCTCTTCATGACGCACCCTCGCCAGGTGCTAGACCGCCAGACGATCCTGAACCGCGTGTGGGGCTACGACTTTATGGGCGAAACGAACATCATAGAAGTCTATGTTCGCTACCTACGCGAGAAGATCGAGGATGAACCGAGCAATCCCAGGCTGATCCAGACCGTGCGGGGTGTCGGCTACGTTCTCAAAGGCTGAGCGCGACGACGCGTCTCTAGAGGCATTGTCCATGGCACAAGCGCCACATCCCCCGGCCCGCGCCAATCAAGGCAGCATCGTTCCCGCCTATTCGCCAGATCCCCTGCCGCCAATTGAGGCCTTGCCGACAACTCAGCTCAAGAGCCCCCGTCAAGCACACCGTGAAGGCGTGTTCCGGTGGTTCCGCACGGTGCGTGGGCGGGTGGCGCTAACCTACTCCGTCGTGCTGCTTGTGCTCCTGGTGACGGTGGGAGTCGTGCTCAACGTTGCCATGAGCCGTGCCCTCTACGGCGAGGAGCGCAATCGCCTATCGAGTCAGGCTCGTGCCAGCGTTGTACTCGCGCAGTCCAGCTTCAATTCGCTGGTACAAGGTTCTACTGCATCGAACTGCGAAAACGCGCTGAGCTATCAGGAGGCATTTGAGGACTCCGTTGGCAGGGTGGTGGAGCAGCAGCCGCTCTTCACGAACGTCTATCTCACCGACACTCAGGGCAACATCCTCGCTCCACTCTCCGCCGCCGGGACTGTAGCGCCATACTATCGTCCGGTCGAGGCCGCTCGACTCAAACTAGCCGAAGCCGCTAATCGTGGGGGTGGGATCTCGTCCGGCGCCTTCAATACCATCGCCTACGACGCAACGGACGCTGACGGAAACCGCGTCGCGGTGATCCTCATCGCCGAGGCTTACCATTCCGCGTCCAGTTGCCTAAAGGTGCGGCATCTCGCTATCGGCCAGATCGAGTTTGTCGCCCAATATTCCGCCGTGCAAGATACGCTCGCCCGGCTTCATCTCATCCTCCTGCTGGTCATCGCTACGCTCCTGATTCTAGGTATCGTCATCGGCGCGCCGCTGGTGGCTAGAGCCCTGCGCCCGCTTACACGCATGACGGCTACTGCCGAGCGCATCGCACAAGGCGACCTCAGCCAGCGCGTCCGGCTACCCCATACGGGGGACGAGATCGGACAACTCGCCAACACCTTCGACCGGATGATCGCGCGCATCGAGTCCGCATTCGCAGCGCAACAAGCCTCAGAGGAGCGCATGCGCCAGTTCATCGCCGACGCTTCACACGAGCTGCGCACGCCGCTCACATCCATCCGTGGCTATGTGGACGTCCTCCTGCGCGGCGCGAAGGACGATCCAGAGACGGCGGAACATGTGCTCCACGCCACCCAGCGCGAGTCTGAGCGCATGTCGCGGCTCGTCAATGACCTATTGACCCTTGCCCGGCTCGACGTAGGCCGTCCGCTCGACCTTCAACCGCTCGACCTCATCGGCCTAACGGGTGAGGCGGTGGACCAAGCGCGCATCTTGGCGGGAGAGCGCGAAGTGTCGCTCCGTACCGACGGGGCGGGCCGTCTGATGGTCAGCGCCGACCGCGACCGGCTCAAACAAGTGCTGGTGATTCTGCTGGACAACGCGCTGAAGTATGGCCGACCCGATGCCCAGGGATGGGTGCGCATGCAGGTGGGCCGCAGCGCACATGGGGCGTTCGTCAGCGTCACGGATAACGGTGAGGGAATCGCGGCGGCGGATCTGCCGCATCTCTTCGACCGCTTCTATAGGGCTCAGCGCGCGGCCCAACGCAGGCGAAGCGCCGGCCCGCAGGCTCAAACGATTGATGCGGCGTCATCCGCGATACAGCCGGCAAGCAGCACAGCACGCCGCGCGGCGCAGACGGAGGGATCGGGCCTCGGCCTCGCCATCGCCCAGGCCATCGTGCGTGCGCATGGCGGCGTCATCTCTGTGCAAAGCCGCCTGGGCGCGGGTACGACGTTCACGGTTCAGCTGCCCCTCGCGTCCGATGTCACTCCGGCGCCCGCGCCATCGCCCACGATCAGCAAGTAACGCGGCTCCCTGCCGCATTGAAATCCCTCATCCGCGAGTTGTGAGTCGCCACGGCATGGCAGATGCCAGTCTAACCGTCTCCGTGCGGACACCCCGCGCAGGACGGGGCGCATACCCCGGTCATGCCGATGTTACCGCGCGCCACAAACACCGTCGCACACTACACAGGGGCGAGTCGCGACATTTCGACGCCTTGCTCGAGCCCCGCGGGTGTGATATATATCTAACATGCTCGCTGTTCGTCAGCTTAAGGGCGTTCACGTATGCGTCTTCCAATTCTGAGCCGTCCGCTCGTGCGGGGGGTAGATTCGCTCGCGGCCCACGACCGTGCGCCACGACTTCATGGTCCCTCCGTGCGGAAGACGACCAGCCTTCGCCGGTCACTCTATCTGGTGGGCACACACGTAAGCAGGCCGCTCGTCCGAAGCGTCCGGTTGACGCGGCGCCACCCGACGACCAGCGCAAATCCGGCGGCCAGCTTTCATGGGAGCCCACGTCCGAGGAGCCGGGCCGGTGATGTGGTCACCGCGGAGGCCACTGTTTCTCAGGCGGCGAAGACGCTGGAAAGTCGATCGCTGAGCCAGGCCGATCTGCGCCGCCGGGTCTGGACGCTGGCGCTGCCCGCCATCGGCGAGCAGCTCCTCCAGCTTGGCGTTGGCACCTCAGATACATTCCTCTCGGGCCACCTCTCCTCCTCCGCCAGCTCCACGCTCGGCTACGGCAGCGCGACAGCCGTGGCCGCGGTGGGCGTCGCCTCGACGGCCGCATGGGTCGTACTGAACGCCTTTTTCGCCATCAATATCGGAGTGACGGCGCTGGTCGCTCGCGCCACTGGTGCTCGCGACCGGACGCTCGCCGGTCTCGCAGCGGGTCAGGGCATTCTGCTTGGCGCAATCGCGGGCTTCATTATGCTGGTGGCGGCGCTGCCTCTGGCCGAGATTATCACGCAGGTGCTCGGTGTGAGTGGGCAGGTAGCGTCTCTGTCGGCGTCCTTCATCCGTGTGTATAGTCTCGCGCTGCCAGCCACCGGCATCGCCTCCGCGGCCACAGCGTCCATGCGTGGGGCTGGCGACGCACGACGCCCGCTGCTGGTGATGCTGGTGGTCAACGGCTTGAATATCGTCGCGTCGTGGCTGCTCCTCAACGGAATGCCGGCGCTTCACATCAAGCCATTCGGCGTTGTCGGCTCGGCCATCGGCGCCGCCTCTGGCTGGACCCTTGGCGCACTCCTCGCACTCTACCTATTGAGCCGCGAACACCCCAAAGCGCCGCGCATCTCGCTGGGCACATTCCGCTTCAGCCGCGAGCTAGCGGGACGCATCCTGCGCGTGGGGCTGCCGTCGTCGGCGGAGCTGATCGTGTTCCAGGTCGGCATTCTGAGCTTCCTGCGCATGGTCGTGCCGCTCGGCGCCGATGTCTATGCCGCGAATACTGCCATGAATACGGTCGAGAGCATGGGAACGCTACCCGGCTTTGGCTTCTCCGTTGCCACCACAGCGCTCGTCGGCCAGGCACTCGGCGCGGCAGATCCCGATCTCGCGGTGCGAGTCGTACGCACGGCGATGAAGCCCTGTGTCGCCGTGATGGGCGCCATCGGCGTGATCGCGCTAGTGGCGCCGCGGATCATCCTCGGCTTCTTCGTCGCCGACCCGCAGGTGTTGGCGGCAGGCGAGACGGCGATGCGCATCTCCTTCCTCACGCTGCCGATGTCGGCCATCGCATTCGTGCTCATCGGCGCGCTCCGCGGCGCGGGCGACACGAAGTTCCCGGTGATCGTCCGGGCGGCCGGCTCGTGGGGCCTACGCGTCCCGCTGGCCATGCTCGTCATCCCCATCGCCGGCCTGCCCGGCGCACGCGTGGCTATGGCGATGGACTTCACCACCCAGGCCGCTATCACATTCCTGCGCTTCCGTGGCGGGCGCTGGCGCAAGGCGCGGGTCTAACCTGATTCTACCGGCGTCCGCAATCAGCGGATTATCACCCGCGCAACGGCGCCAGCAGTTCGGCAGGATCGCCCACGCGAACGCCGAGAAGTTGTTGTACCCATGAAAGCGCGCGTCGCGCCTGTTCGATGTTGAAATCGCGCTCTTTATCGCGCAGTTGCGAGGCCACGTCGAGCACGGCGAAGCAATAGCCCAGAGGCAAAACGGACGTGCAGACGCGCAACCGCTGCTCGAAGGTCACGTCTCCCAGATCGCGCACGCCCGCCAGATACTGTTCAACGAACATACCATAGCGTGCCCCGGCCAACTCGCCCGTGAGTGCGGCTAGCGCCGCCGCACGGCCCGTCTCCAGCGCGGGGTCGCCAAGCCCAAAGCCGTCCCACTCCGTTAGGACCGGTGCGCTTGGCCCTCGCACGACGTTTGCGGGTACCGGATTGCCATGGCAAGGCCGCCGAGGTATGTCGCGCCAGAGGTCTCGGTGCGCCTCGATGTGGACGTTGGCGATGACATGTAGCCGGCCGAGGGCGTTGATGAGCGGGACATGGGCCGGATGGGAGTATGCGCGGCGGCACGCTTCCCAGGCGGGCTGCGACCGCCGCCACCATGCCGTCAGGTCGGGGCTCATGCTCGACGCAACCGGCGCGGCAGTTGAGGGTAGGTGGTGGAGCGTTAACAGCAAGAAGAGCCAGGCACGCGCCTCGCTCTCCGCCAGTGGGCGCCCGGCGAGTGCATCCGTCCCGGGATCTTCGTAGACCAGGCACGGTCCGCCGAGCGCCTCGCCTAACTCATCCGCCACAGTCAGCGCGGGCGCGAGGCCGAGGCTGCCGCCGAGACGCAAACCCGCGATGTCGCGGCACGCCACCTCCGCGGCTGCCGGCTCGTAGCGCTTCAGCACGTAACGTCCAGTTACGGTCGCCACGGCGAAACGCACGCCATCGAATCCCGCCGGCTCGCGGCGCACGTGCACATCACCTGCCGCTCCGGGCACGGATGAGAGCCGCAGGAAGGCGCGCACCTGCTCATCGGTCGGCGCGGTCATGTTGGGCCCTCCACCCTATCCCGTTAGCAGCCGGATGAAGCGCGACATGGCGGGCAGACATGACGGCAAGAAAAGGGGCGCGTCCCGTGCGGGGGACACGCCCGAATGCTCCACGCTGCTCGATGCGAGCTAGTTTACCCACTCGTCGGATCCCTTGGCGTCGCGCAGGCGGACGGTGGCGTTTGTAGGGCGCGCCGCGCGCTGCTGTAGCGTCACCTTCGGAGTCTCGCCGGCCTGTTTCTCGATATAGCTGGGCAAGAAGAAGACGATGGCGATGAAGACACCAAACGCGATAAACACATTCTCGCGCGTGAAATACGGATGAGGAATATCGGTGATCTTGCCGAGCACGATGCCGGCGGCCGCGATGAGCGGGATGATGCCGGCGATAGCGCGCACACCAGCGACCATGGTATGTTGCCGCCGTGCGTAGGCCAGCGAAAAGTTGATAATCGCGGCCACGACGCACAAGGCGGCGGTGAGGTACCAAACCGTATTGGAGCTGCCCACGTCTCCCTCCTCTCGCCAACCCATATTCCACATGCGAGTGGCGATGCCCAGCGCCCGATGTTGGCTCCACGAGTCTATCATACCTGCCCCTGAGGGCCGAACATGCATCGCTCCGCATAGGACTTCTAGGCGGCGCGGTCTGGCGGCCCCGCATAATCGCTTGCCATTTCACAACGTGAACCGTACAATGCGGTGCGGCGCGTACCCTCCGTCGGCTGCGCGCCCTCGACGAATACACAACGGCGGGCTGGGTGAGATGGTGATTGTGGCGTTGGATGTGGGACAGGTTCGAATCGGTGTGGCCGCCTGCGACGAGTCGGAGATGGTCGCATCACCCCGAGCAGTCATCCGCCGTACCTCCACCACCAGGGCACTCGACGCCATCGGGCGTGTGGTGACTGAGGCCGGCGCGGAGCTGGTGGTCGTCGGATTGCCCATCAGTCTCGATGGCCGCGAGCATAACCAGGCACGCAATGTGCGCTCATTCGCGGAGAAGCTCAGGCCGAAATTGTCTATGCCCCTCGTCTTTGCCGACGAAACACTTTCGACATGGCAGGCCGAGGAGATGCTGCGCGGAGCCGGCGTGCGACCTGAGCACATCCGCGACCGAATAGACGCGGCCGCCGCCGCCGTAATTCTGCAAGACTATCTGGACCAGCGCCACCGCGATACAGACTCGGCGCCGGCCACGAGTGATACAACGCCCATTCCTGGGTTGGACATGCCGCCTGGGAATCGGTTGTAAGGAGGCGCGAGCGATGAAGCGCGCGGGGATCGTTGCCACTGTCATCCTGGCGCTGCTGGCGGTGATTCTAGGGTTTGGCGGCGTCACCGCCGGGCTCCTGATTACGCAGCCCGCGGTCTCAGGGTCAGCTATCGTAGAGCACTTCGAAGTCAAGAAGCTGGAGACCACCGCCAGCGTCGCCGAGCGGCTGCAAGCGGCGGGGTTGGTGCGCAACGCGACGGCCTTCCGACTGCTGGCGCGCTTCCGCAAGCTGGATACGGGTATCGAGCCGGGGGTCTACACCCTCTCGCCGGGCATGACAATGGACCAAATCATCCGCAAGTTGCAACAGGGCAAACCAGATGAGGTCATTGCGGGTGTCAACGAAGGTTGGCGTGTCACCCAATATCCCGACGGCTTTGCCAACCTGCCTAACTTCAATGCGAAGGATTTCCTCGACATCACGAAGACCGGCGTGCTGACCGATGGCACAAAGACGTGGGAGAAGTACTGGTTTGTCGCGCAGCCCGATCCGAAGAAGGTGCCGTACGCCCTCGAAGGCTATCTCTATCCGGACCACTACAGCTTCGCGAAGGATGCAACGGCCCAGGTCGTCGTGGACAAGATGCTCACGGCGTTCGGTGAGTACTTCTGCCCCGGCCCCACGAGCAAACCGGACGCCTACGTGATGGACCAGGCACAATGCAAGGCGCACGCGGCCACGATGGACGACAAGGGGACCACGGTCTTCCAGACACTGGAGAAGTACTACGATAAAGACGACCGCACGGCAATCTATCAGGCGCTAACCATCGCCTCCATCGCCATGCGTGAGATCCCCAGCATCGACGCCACCGCCGACATCCAGGGCATTGCCAGCGTCTACTACAACCGCTACCAGCAC
>CAYYCB010000043.1:12194-17204 GCA_964469715.1 uncultured Ktedonobacterales bacterium
CATAGCGGCGGTACTACCCTCCGCGCCGTCCGTTGTACCCTGTGTAGGGGCTTTGGCGGCGCGGAGCTCCCTGTGACAGCAAGGAGACTCCCGACCCGATGGATGAGTTGATTAAGACCATACTCCTGGGGCTGCTCCAGGGCGTCGCCGAGCTATTCCCCATCAGCAGCCTTGGCCATACCGTCATCCTCCCGGCGCTGCTGGGCTGGAACTCGTTCATCAAATCGGAGGACTTCCTCTCCATCGTCGTCACACTGCACCTCGGCACGGCGCTCGCTCTGCTGCTCTTCTATTGGCGCGACTGGTATGCGCTCGTGCGCGCCTTCTTCGTGACAGCGCTCAAAGGGAGACTCGACGCCGACCCCATGGGCAAGACGATCTGGCTGCTCATCGTTGGCACGATCCCCGTCGGGCTGCTCGGTCTGTTTCTGGATAAGCCGCTCAAGAGCTTGTTCGCGTCTCCGGTGATCGTCTCAGCCTTCCTCTTCCTCAACGGCGCCGTGCTCCTCATCGGCGAGATGCAGCGCGAACGTATCGAGCCCAAGGGCGTAGAACGCTTCAAACAAGAGCAGGCGTTCCGCACGATTAACGATCTCACCTTCACGCAGGCGTTCTTCATCGGCCTCTCTCAGTCACTGGCTCTGCTACCAGGCCTCTCGCGCTCTGGTGTGACGATGGTGGCGGCGCTACGGGCCAAGCTGAGCCACGAGGAAGCGCTGCGATTCACTTTCCTGCTGGCAACGCCCGTGATCCTTCTGGCGGCGTTGCTTGAGGTACCCAAGCTCATCTCGACAAAGTCGCACTATGTGGCGCCTTCGACGCAAATCGCGGCTGCCGTCGGCGGAGTGGTCGCCTTCCTCGCCGCAATCGTCAGCATCAAGTTCCTGACCCGCTACTTCCACGTCGGTCGGCTCACACCGTTCGCCTACTACTGCTTTGCGGTGGGCTTCGTATCGTTTCTCATTTTCGCGCCCGTTGCCCTAGGCTGGTTCCAGATTCCCTGGGCCGGTCACTGATCGTCATCCTCGTCAATCGGTCTACAAGTGGCGCGCTGATGGTTTAGGGCGCCTATGGAGGGAACAGCATGCGCGGAACGTCTGGAATGTGGCTCCTCATCGTCGTCGGTATCATCTGTGCCGTCCTGGCCGTCTACTACCTCATCCCTGGGATATACCACCCGTTCACGTTCAGCGGCACACCAACGGACAGCCACAAAACACACGCCATCGCCTTCTTCGCCATCGCAGTGGTCGCCTTCATCGCCTCGCGCTTCATGCGCCCGTCGGTGCGCTAACCTCGGCGCTCGACGTGAACGCGCTTGTGGAAGCGTGACGTTATCGGCGTCGTGGCGGGGAGGTAAGCAGATGAAGGGCTGGAGCGGCTTCTTTCTGGCGCTCGTGGTGGCGCTGGTCTTTGCGCTGGTCGGCTTCTACTACCTCGTACCAGGGGTGTATCACCCCTTCTCGACGGACACGTTTGGGCATACAACCCAACATCTGACGCCGGCAGCAGCCTTCCTCGGACTTGCCGTGCTCACGTTGATCCTTGGGCGCTTCGTGCGTCCTGGCCCCAGGGCATAACCCCGTGCGTAGCCAGCATGTCCCTTTTGATTCTGGACACGCTGGCTACGCGGATCTTCCTAGACAGAGAACTCGCACGCGCCTCGTTAGGGGATAAGATACGGCCAGCCAATCGTGCCGTATATCTCTACCCGTCGCCTCAATCAGGAACAGAGAGCGCTGGCGCGAGCGCGCCTCCGGTTACCGGCGCACTTCCCTGTGTATTCCTACTGGCCTCAGCCTGCGCATTGCCCTCGCTGCGACCACGATGCCTAGCGCCAGCGCCGCAACGAGCAGATAGAGCGCAAGTGGCAAATTCGCCGGATATCGGACCGCCGCCGAAGCTCCGCGAGGATCGAACCCGGTCTGCGGCATGCCCGTAGGTACGCCCGACGCCGTGACCACCACGAATCGGAATCCCGTATCGCCCGTACTGCTCACTGACCCGATGCCGAAGACACTGGTGACGTTGTTGGGCGTGAGGGTGGCTTGCAGAGGCACGGTCTTCGCCCCGTGCTGAATCACGAGATCGAAGGTATACGTACCCGGTTTCACGGTGAGGTAGTCACTCGCCTGTTTGTAGTCTACATTTGGGATGACCGTCTGCCCACCGACCATCACCGCCGCGATACCCGCGTCTACTGACAGGTGATACACTCGCACGCGCGACTGGCCGGAGGCAATGCTGTTGTCGTCCTGGAACGTCGCCACCGCGGGCGTGTTATTGGTGTCACCGACCGCCGCAACGGTATAGCTCGTTCCCGCCACCGCGTCGAGCGAGCCAGTGAGGGTGGCGGCGCTGGCGGGCTGGCCAGCCGGCGCGAATGCGATGCTGTGTGTGCCGGCCGGCACCGGCCAATAGTCACTCACTTTGCCAAATGTAAGGTTTGAGATCACCGGCGTGCCTGCGCCGTCCACGTACACGTCCACACGCGGAGCCGTCGCCTCCGCATGGGCTACGCGCATATACGCCGTCGCGGCCCGCTCTCCATCAGCAGCTGCCCGCGCGACGGACCCGCCTCCGAGGAAGCTCCCGATGAGGAGCGCCAAGACGATCATCACTCCCGCACCCAGCGACCGAATACTCTTCATGCGACACATGGTGGCCCTCCAGCGCAGATGAATCGAGTAGCCCACGGTCACAATGACACGCCCATTCACCCCTGAGCGTGCCGGCCCCATAGAACCGTACCCCTGCCTGTATCCATACCCACACAGCGCGCGGTTGGATGGCATCAGCCGCCTCCAGACTGCAATATTGAGTCCAGGTAATCCACCCCTTCGCGCACGTACGGACGCCACATCACATCGGCTGGAATACCATATGCGATACAGGGCAGCTAGCAGCCGCGCCCGGCACGTCATCCACACGTCAGGTGTGCGTGTACGCAGTCAGGTAAGGACATTGGCGATGATGCCGGCGTGGGGCTGCACAGGCGGAAGCAGGTGCTCATGGCCGGCGACGGGGTCAATAGAGATGCGCACTCGCAATTGGCGTGGGCGGCGGCCATCGCATCGGCTGCTGCTCCTGACCGCTGTATGTCTCTCATGCCTGGCCACTGCGGCCAGCGGCAGGCCAGCGAGCGCGCCTGTTCCTGTGGACCGATTCTCCGCGCCCGCCTCCCTCGCAACTCAACTCCGCCCAGTGCAATTTGCGCCCCCGCCACCGGCCGTGTCAGTGGAGCTGCGCCCGGCCCGGCTCATCATTCCCCGGATGGGTCTCGACGCAACGATCATCCCGGTCGGCGCCGACGAGCACGGCGCAATGATCGCTCCCCGCGCCCCCAGCCCGCGCGATCCGGTGTGGAGCGAGGTATACTGGTGGGACGTCGGTGTGCTCCCCGGCCTTGCGGGCAACGCGGTCATCGCGGGGCACGTCAACCGGCCCGATGCCTCGCCCTCCATGTTCACACACTTGAACTGGCTCGTGCCAGGCGATCGCATCCAGGTTGTCACAGTGGGAAACCAGACCCTTACCTTCGTCGTCACATCCAAGGAAGCGCCACTCATCGCGTCTCGAAACGACGCGGATGCGGCCCTCGGTCGCATTTTCGGCCCCTCGCTCACGCCCGATCTCAACCTCATTACCTGCTGGGGAGATTGGACGGGCAGCGACTTCAACCGCAGGCTTGTCATCCACGCTACGCTTGTCGGCCTCGCTCCATCCAGCAGCAGTCAGGGCATAGCGGTCCACGGGTAACCGCAGGGATATGTGAGTGGTGGCAAGCTCTTCCAGCCGGCAGGCCAGGGAAGGGCGCAGTGGAAGGAGGTGGCGAGCATGGTCCAAAGCTCTACACTTGAGATTGCCTCCTCCAACGGCACGCTCACTATCACCCCAGCCCGCGCGATGATGCACGGCAACCAGGTCTGGTCCATCCCACGGACGGCAATCGAACAGATCACCCTCGACCGTCGAGGTGGAACATACGATGTGACGCTTCATCTGACGGACGGGCGTGGCTTCGTCGTCCGCGGCGTTTCTATGGCCGATGCCCATAGACTGGCTGCCGCTTTTAATGTGCCAATGGCATTGACAGGACCAGGTGGATCACTCAACAGCGGGGTGACAGGCGGACCCGCAACACGCCCGTTACCCCAGCTATCCGCGCGCCGAGACGCGCTAGCGACCTACCGACCTGCCCCAGGCAGCCAAAACAACAAAGAGTCAACCGCGGAGAGTGAGCTATCCCTCAACGTCACCGAGCTTGCGGCGACGTGCATACAGGGGCGCTTCATCATCACACCTGACCACGTGGCGCTCATCGGAGACAATGGCTGGCTCGTGCCTCGGTGGGAAGTGGCTGGCGTGATGCCGCGTCGCGGCACATTCGGCTGCGATCTGGCCGTCACTCTTCGTAGTGGCGTGACCCGCTGGCTCGATGGTCTTGCTTATCCAGATGCCGTCAGCGCGATTGAGCTGCTCGGCATAGGTGGCGACATGCAGCTCGGAGCGGCTTTGGACACTCTGGCGCCCGCCCCGTCACTGGCACCGCCCGGTGACCTGGCATCTCCGACCTTGCCTGACGAGCGCCACCGCACGCCGTCACTCTACGGCCTACCCGAGTTGCCTGAGATGCCGCCTGCCCTAGGAGATGCCAGCCCGACACAACGCCCGGTCCCTCCCCTGACCTCCTTCGCACGGCAGGCTCCTACCGTGCCGGCGACTAGCGAGTCCCTTGCTCCCACGCAACCGCCCGTCGCGCTGCCCGAAGACGTCCCAGAGATCCCCCTTGAACAACCAGGCGAACGGTATGATGACGCAGGCATACCTCACGTGCGCGAAGAACCGTCGTACCCAGCGGTCCAGTCGGAAGCGCAGCCTGAAGAAGACGATGCATACTTGGATACGCGCACGCGCGGGCCGCTGGAGGCAACTCCAGGCGAGTTCCCGCGTGCCACCTCAGGACTGGCTGATGAGCCAATAGCTAGCGCCGAATCACTGCGACGCGTC
>CAYYCB010000044.1:0-9055 GCA_964469715.1 uncultured Ktedonobacterales bacterium
GACAACATTCGCCGTCTCAAGGAGACGACGCCAGGCGTGATGGAGATGTTGATCGCTGAGTGCATCGAATGGGCGCGGGCGCACGGCTGCGCGCGCATGTCGCTTGGCTTGGCGCCCCTGGCCGGACTCGACGCCCGGCTACAAGCCGACCTTCGCACGGTGGCATGCGCCACTGAGGAAGGGGCAATGACCCCATCCTCCTCATGGCTCGAACGCAGCGCGGCCTTCCTCTACACCCGGAAGCTGGTGCTGGCCAACTACGCGAGCCTCTATCATTTCAAGGCCAAGTTCCATCCGACGTGGGAGCCGCGCTATCTGGTCGTGATGGATAAGTCCACACTGCCACGCGTGGCTGCGGCGATGATGCAGGCGCATGGCTATACGTGGTGGCGCATCCTCAAGGACGCCGGCCTGCATAAGCTCGTCAGCCCGCGTGCGCTCGTCCATCGCGTGCGCGCTCCAAGCCAGCCGGCGGCGGAACGACGCGACCAGACCACGCCGACCACGCCACCGGTGATGAGTGATTCCCCCGCCGCCGACCGCGAGCCCATGCAGGTGCGATGACGCCTGCCGAGTTAGCGTATGCGCGTTAGCGCGTGCCGCCGCTGAACTTCTCCCAGTCCTTGAGGAACGCCTCGATGCCCTTGTCCGTGAGGGGGTGCTTGGCGGACTGCTCCAGCACTTTGAACGGCACCGTGGCAATGTGAGCGCCGGCCTTGGCCGCCTGGATGATGTGCAGCGGGTTGCGAATGCTAGCGGCGAGCACCAGCGTCGGCAGATTGTGCTGGTGGTAGATCTCAACGGTGTCGCGCACAACCTGCATGCCGTCCTCAGAGATGTCGTCGAGGCGGCCGACGAAGGGGCTGATGATGTAGGCCCCGGCGAGCGCCGCGAAGAGCGCCTGGTTCGCCGAGAAGCAGAGGGTGACGTTGGTGCGGATGCCCTCAGACTTGAGCTGCTTGACGGCGGCCCAGCCGTTCGGCGTCGAGGGCACCTTCACGACGACATTGGGATGCCAGCGAGAGAAGCGCCGGCCCTCTTCCACCATCCCCGCCGTGTCGAGGCTGATGGTCTCCGCGCTGATCGGGCCGTCCACGATCTCGGCGATCTCGCGGATGACCGCCTCGTGGCTCTTGCCGGAGGTCTTGCTCATGAGGGTCGGATTGGTGGTCACACCGCTGAGGATGCCCCAACGGGCCGCCTCACGGATCTCTTCAATGTCTGCTGTGTCCAGAAAGATGCGCATTTCATTCCTCGTTTTCACGCTCGACACTCGATAGTCACCCTCGGCGGTCAGTGGCCGCCGAGACGCCGCAGCTCCACCTGACCGTCGCGAATACGGACATCATACCGCGGCTGATGGACCGTCGCCGGGCCAGTGAGGACGTGCCCGTCGCTCAGCCGGAATCGCGAGCCGTGCCATGGGCACTGCACCACACCGCTCTCCACGGTGCCCTCGTCCAACGGGCCGCCCGCGTGGCTGCATGTCGCGGCGATGGCGCTGAACCGGTCGTTGAGCCGGATGAGGATGACAGGCACGCCGGCGACGGCGACGCGATACAGCCGATTCTCGGCCACCGAGGCCACAGGCAGAACAGGCTCGTAGTCCTCACCGGCCGCCTCCCAGGCGGTGTGGTTGACGGCCGTGCCCTTGGCGAAGACCATGTCGCCACCGAGATAGGCAGCGATCAGGACGCAGACCAACCCGACGAATCCGACCAACGCCGCGGACACGCTCCGCCCATCGGGAGTCGTAAAGCGCAGGACCGCCGAGACGGCGTAGAGCACGAGGGCGGCGCTGTTGAGCAGGCCGTGATAAAGGCCGACGGTGCGCTCTGCGCCGTACGAATCGCTCCAATCGGCGAGGCCGGTCGCGGCGGCGCCCAGGGCCGCGACGACGCCGATCAGCGCGAGCGTCTCGGCCCCCCGCGGCGCCCAGAGCCCGGTGGACGGGACCGCGAGCCAGAGGACGTCGAAGAGCGCGGTGAGAAGCCACGCCCCGATAGGCACGTCGGTAATGGCAGGATGGAGCGGGTGGTGCAGCCAGGTACCGTGGAGCAGGGACTTGAACCGGCGCGGTGGCCGGCGGTTCGAGCCGATCACCGCCTTGACCGCACCTTGCAGAGCGTCGCTCACGCGGTCGACGAAGGGTGCGCGCTGTGGCGCCGGTGGGTTGGCCGTCTCGCTCGCGGTGCGGGGATACTGTTCGCTCGCCATGAGAAAGCTCCTTTGCCATCGTGCCGGGCCAATCCCCACATCGCGACGGCCGGCACGTGGGCTTACATCCATCGTAGGGTGACATTCGCATAATGTCTACTAAATTAGTCAACTTTATCGCGAAATCTGGCCAAAAGGACAGGTAGCGGTCGGCGTCCAGGTGCTCGGCGGCCACAACTCCCGCCTGTGCGTGGCATGTGAACCCGTAGGGCGCGGAGACGATGGGCAGAGCGGCATGGTAGAATGCGGGGCGTGCGCCCGGCGGGAAGTCCGCCACATGGGCATGGCGATCTGATGAGGCGCGATGGGGCGCGGGAGGCGACGATGCCGGGCAACGAAGGGCATGAGAGAGAGACGGCGGGCCACACGACGGACGCCAAACATACGCGAACTGGCTCGCATGGGCAAGAGAGCGCCGTGGTGATCGGCGCACGCGGCGGGCTGGCGCTCATGGACGTGGAGCGCGTTGCGCGCCAGGGCGCCCGCGTGGAGATTGCCCCCGAGCGGCTTGAGCGCGTGCGCGCGGGCCGCGCCTTCGTAGAGCGCATCTGCGCCGAAGACCGGACTGTCTACGGCGTGACCACGGGCTTCGGACATCTCAGCAGCGTCAAGATTGCGCCTGACCAGTTGGTCGAGCTGCAACACAACCTGCTACGCAGCCACGCCAGCGGAGTCGGCGAGCCGTTCGACGTCCCGACAACGCGGGCGATTGTGCTGCTGCTGCTGAACAGCCTGGCCAAGGGACATTCTGGCGTTCGGCCGCAGGTGATCGAGCTGCTGGCGGGGATGCTGAATGCGGGGGTGACGCCGGTGGTGCCGGCGCGCGGCTCGGTCGGGGCCAGCGGAGACCTGGCGCCACTGGCGCATCTGGCGCTCGTGTTGATCGGCGAGGGCGAGGCCTGGCATGAGGGGCGGCGCCTCCCCGGAAACGAGGCGTTGCGAGCGGCGGGGCTGGAGCCCCTGCGGCTGGACGCCAAAGAGGGGTTGGCGCTCATCAACGGTACGCATGTGATGGAGGCCTGCGGGGCGCTGGCGCTGGCGGAGGCGCGGCGACTGGTGCGCTCCGCCGAGGTAGCCGCGGCGATGAGCCTGGAAGCGCTGCTCGGCTCCTACGTCCCGCTGGACGCGCGCATTCATGCGCTGCGCCCGCAGCCAGGCCAATCCCACACGGCGGCGCGACTGCGGTTGATGCTGACGGAGAGCGAGATCAATCCGAGCCATGCCAACTGTGGCCGTGTGCAGGACCCATACACGCTGCGCTGCATCCCACAGGTGCTAGGGGCGGCCCGCGACGCGCTGGCTTACTGCGAGCAGGTCTTCGCGGCGGAGCTTGGGGCCGTCACCGACAACCCGCTGATCTTCCCGGAGGACGAAGAGGTGTTGACCGGGGGAAACTTCCATGGGCAACCCCTGGCGCTGGCGCTGGATTTCTTGGCAATGGCGGTGGCGCAGGTCGCGAGCTTCTCGGAGCGGCGCACCTACAGCCTGCTCGGACCCCACGAGTGGGATACGGGCGATCACCGGCTGCCGCTCTTCCTCACGCCGCAGCCAGGGCTGAATTCAGGCTATATGATCGCACAATACGCAGCGGCGGCACTGGTAAACGAGATCAAGGTGCTGGCGCATCCGGCGAGCATCGACTCCATCCCGACGTCGGCGGGTATGGAGGATTTCGTCAGCATGGGCGCGACGGCGGCGATAAAGCTGCGACAGGCGCTCGCACTCGCACGGCGCGTCGTGGCCATCGAGCTGATCTGCGCGGCGCAGGGGCTGGACTTCCGCGCGCCGCTGCGGCCGGGGCAGGGTGTCGCCGAGGCGCACGCCCTGGTGCGCTCAGTCGTCCCGACGCTAGGAGCGGACCGGCCGCCGTCGCCGGACATCGAGCGCCTGGCGGACTCGATTCTGGAGGGGCTGTTCGAGGAGATAGCGCCGGAATCGGCCATCGGGGACGCCCCGGCGAAGGCGCGCGGGCGGGCCGGCGTCAACGAACAGCGCCGCCACGCGGAGACAGCGGACGAGGCGGGACGGGCGCGACATTAGCGCGCCAGGCTGGGCGTCTCACGCGAGCCGTTCCGCTCACGCCTTGCCACCATATGCCGGGGCCAAGGCGCACAATGCGCGACCGGTCTCAGGGGCATGCCGGAGAATAGCACGACATAGGGAAGCCCTAATCGCGAGGCAGCGCGGAAGGGCCGCTCCCCAGAGGGCGCCGCGCATGGCGGCTCGCCCGGTTGTCGCGCAGAAAGGCGGTCCCACATGGCTCCCTATCCGCAGAATGCCGGCGTCGAGACGACCACCCCACAGGGCACCTTCACGCCGGAGGAGTTCGCCAAGCTGACCGCCTTGCGCGAACTGGTGGCGCGCAGATCCGTCTACGATGAGCTGGGCCTGGACGAGAAGCGCCTCAAGTTCGCCCGCTGGCTCTACGAGCATGGGCGGCTGAGCGAGACGACACGGGCGCGCCCCCCGCAGGAAAGCGCGCCCGCCGCGTGAGCTGGATGCGATCAGCTCGCTATCGGGGCACCGGGATAATCTGCAGCACCTGCTGCTGGTCGTTATCTGGATTGCCGCCGAAGTCATGGGTCGAGACGTTGAGCACGTAGAGGTTGCCGTTGCCCAGCGCCGCGCCGAAGTAGTCGCCGATGAACGAGACCGAGCAATTGCCGTCAGGGTGCGGCAGGTCGTTGGGACAGTTGGGCTGCGCAGGCGTCTGCGGCAGTTGCGGGTCCCAGGTGTACTGGCTGGCGCGCAGGTTGTCGCCGTTGCGCGCGAGGGTGAAGGCGCCGCTGCCGCCGTCCTTGAAGAACTGGACGTATGTGCCGATGCAGGTGTTCGCCGCGCCAGGTGTCAGGCTCTGGGTCGCGGGGCAGGCGTCGCGCCGGTCATACCAGGCAACCGCGACATTGCCCGACGCGTCGGACGTGACCGTCGGCTGGAACTGATCGCTCGTGTCCGTGTTCGTGTTCACCTGCACAGCGCCGTGCGCGGCGTCGGAGCCGCTCCACGTCTGGCCGCCATCGGTGGATTCATACAGGTAGACGTTGGAGTTGCCGGCGGAGTAGTCCTCGGTCGCGACGAAGAGCCGGCCGGGGGTAGCGGGATTCTGGCTGGCGAACATGTAGTATGGGATGCCGTCGCGGAAGGTCGTGTTCGGCAATTGATACGGCAGGATCTGGATCGAGGGGCCGGGCGTTGGCGTCGAGAAGGTGGCGCCGTGGTCGCGCGAGACGGTCGTGTAGACCTGGCCCTGATTGCCGACCTGATAGGCGGATGGGTTGGAGCTATCGGTGGCCGGCTGGTGTTTCTCCGCCATATAGGTCACGTAGAGCGTGCCTGTCGCGTCGTATCGCGGATAGACGTAGGTATTGAACGGGCCGAACTGGTTGGTGACGCTGATCTGCACCGGATTCTGCGCGTTCCAGAAGGTCTTGCCGCCGTCGGTCGACTGCGAGCAAAAGACGTGCGCCGCCCAGCTATGGAAGACCGTCCAGCAGGCGTTCACATACTCTGTGCCCATCGCGGCGTCGTAATAGGTCGCGACCCACTGCTTGTCCGGGCCTTGGCCAATGCCGTTGGTGCCGTAGAGCGGGCTGGCCTCGACCGGAACGCCCCACCCCGAGCCAAGCCACTTGTTGACGAAGATCGCTCCGTTGGGCTGCGAGTTGGTGTACAGGGTGAAAGGCAGGACGGCGGTGAAGCCGTCGCCTATGCTGTTGAACGCGACGCTCGGGTCAGTGCTGCTCGACCACGAGAGGCCGGTGGAGGCGCCGGAGCCCTGGCAGCCCACGCCGTCCGCATAGCCTGGGATGATGCCCTCCGAGGTGAGGCTCCCACTCGGGCTGATAGCATACGAGCCGAGATGGAACATGTACTGCGTCGAGAAGTCCGTGTAACCGGCCTCGCTCGCGCCGAAGAAGAACTTGGAAGCGCCGAGCAGGCTGCCGTTCGTCGGGTTCACGGCCAGGTCTGACTCGCTGTGGTTGCCGCGCAGCCCACCGTTGGCGGCGCCATAGTAGCCGGCGACACACGTGTTGTTGTAGTCATGGGCATATTGCCCTGTGACCGGCTGGCTTTCGACGATATTCGCGATGCCTGGCGACGCGCTCGCCCTCAGCGCGCCCATACCTACCGAGCCAAGCGCCACAGCGGCAATGGCGGCCACGCCCACGAGGGCGACGAGGAAACGACGCCGATGGTGCATGCTGGACAATCCCTCCCGCGAGCACAACGCCGCCCGCACAGCGCGAGCCAGCATCCAGACAGATTTCACCGGCGACACCACACGGGCAGCCGGGGAGCCTGGCAAGGTCGAACAGTCGGAGGAATCCGTGCGTGAGGCGCTGCGCCCTCTGCCGAGGTGCGTGCCTTCCCCATATGCACGCGCGGAAGAAAATGCTTGTGCGCCGGGTCTTGGGCGCAGGCGCTGGCAAGGCGACTCTGCCCATTGATGCGCATCCCACATCGCCGGGAGCGCAAAAAAACAACGACTAGCAGCTTAGTATACTGCCTGGTGGCCAGTTGTCAACCTCATGCGCGTCCGGAACCCGATGTCAGCCTCATCTCTACCCTTCGCGGTTAAACCGAGACGTACCATGCGTCACCCACGGATGGTCACGGCTCCGATACCGCCGTGAGTCCGGCTCGTCGCAACCAGAGGAAGACGCGAGGCACGAAAGGACATGGTGCCTCCGCGTCAGCCGGAATCTGAAGCATCGCCGAGGGCTGTCACGGGTGGCCACATTGCCGCTTCGCATACCTTGGCGCCGACAAGGACGCGCGAACAGTCGCGGGATCGCACGGGGGAGCTGCGAGTGGAACGGAAGACGCCCCTGAGGCACGCGAGAGACGTCGCGGACACAGCTCTTGCGCCGGATCGCGAGCCAACCTCGCTCGATACCAGGAATTCGGCGCCGGTATCCACGCTGGAGAGAGTCGCGGCGAGCGCGCCGCCGAGCAAAGGGATCACCGTGGCGCTGGCGCATGAGCGCTACACCTTCGTGGCCGTGAGCAGCGACACGCACGAAGCCTACACCATCCTCAAGATCGTCACGGACCCAGGCGCCGGGCAGCCGCTCCACGTCCATCGGCGCGAAGACGAGGCCTGGATGGTGCTGGAAGGCACCTACGCGATCCGCGTTGGCAACCGCACGCGTACCCTGGGACCAGGAACCTTCGTCGTCGCGCCGAAGTGCGTGCCACACGCCTACACGAACGTCGGCTCGACGCCAGGCGTGCTCCTCTGCACAATCTGGCCGGCGGGTCGCTTCGAGCGCCTGCTGATGGAGTTGGGGCACATGGCTTCGGATGTAAACGACTCGCCACCCTCGGACGACCTGGCCGGGACACGTGCCTTCGCCCACGCCGCGCCAAAATACGGCATCGAAGTGGTGGCTGACACGACGTCGCCTCTGACGGCTGGTGACGGCTTCAACGAGCCGGGCGAACAGGCCGTGCGCTCCAACTAGCGCAAAGCCGGGTAATCTTCGGCGGATTTCTTACTTCGCACAGCAGCCCGTGACGGCTATGCTCGCCGGGTGAGCCTTCGCAGTCGTACTATGCGAGCGGCCCACCATTCATCGGGTAGCCGCCGCATTCCTCATGTGGCTCCGCCGTTTGCGAGGTATCCCCCATGCCCGCGCTAGAGATACATGCCTTCGACGAAAGCGCCCTCGACGAGGCGGCGCTATTGCTCGCCGCGCGCCACCGCGAGCAGCGCAGGCACGAACCACTCCTGCCAGCGGATTACGAGGAACCCGGACGGGCGCGGCCAGTAGTGGAGGCGGCGTGGCGCGAACCCCATGCTGCGGGGGTGGTTGCGCGGCGCGGCGGGCGGCTCGTGGGCTATCTCATCGGCGCCCCGCAGATCAACGAAACCTGGGGCCGCTCCGCGTGGGTGCGGCTCGGCGGCCACGCGCTCGCGCCGGGCGAAGACGCCGACCTCTATCGCGACCTCTACGCCGCGCTCGCGCCGCGCTGGCTTGAGTGGGGCTGCTTCGCGCACTACGCGCTCATCTCCGCATCCGACCGCGCCGCGCTCGACGCCTGGTTCGCACTCAGTTTCGGCCAGCAGCAGGCCCTCGCATTGCGCGAGCTGCCTTCCCCAGACATGGAGGCTCCAGCAGTCGACGGCATCACCATCCGCAAGGCTGGCCCAGACGACCTGGAGACGCTGCTGACGGTGAGCAACATCGTGAGCGACCACCAGACGCGCTCGCCGGTCTACGCCCCTCTCCCGCCCGAGACGTTGACCGACCGGCGCGCGGACTACGCCGAGCTGCTCGCCGATCCCGACGTTACCCTCTGGCTGGCGGAGCGAGGCGGCGGCATAGAGGGATTCGCCATCTTCACCAGGGATGAGCTGAGCGACAAGGCGATGCACATTCCTTCGCACTGTTGCGAGCTGCTGCTCGCCGCGATCCGCCCAGACAGTCGGAGCCGTGGCATAGGCCGCGCGCTCACCGCGCGTGGATTGTCCGCCGCGCACGCGCAGGGTTATCGCGCCTGCGCCACCGACTGGCGCACGACGAACCTACTCGCGTCGCGCTTTTGGCCGCGCCAGGGCTTCCGACCCGTCGCCTATCGCCTGACGCGCCAGCTCGATCCGCGCATCGCCTGGGCGCGACAAGGCAACTAGGCTTCTATCCCTCCCACCTTGCCCCTTCACCAATGATACTGATTTCGTCTGGGTTGTTGATATATCTCAAGGGCTGTAGCCCATCTCGCACCCTGCGCCGGCAGGTTCACTGCCGCGACCGCACCTGCCACCTGCCCGCGTCCGCCCATCCTGCGCCGGCAGTTTCACTGCCGCGACCGCAGCAATCGGACGAACGTGGTATCA
>CAYYCB010000044.1:9155-16911 GCA_964469715.1 uncultured Ktedonobacterales bacterium
AGCCGTCCCACGAGAGACACGTCGGTATCCACCTCATCGGCATGCATTTTACCGCCGGGCATGAACATTTCCTTGAGCTAGCGTACGTCCGAGGCGCGAGACAAACTCCGGGAGAAGCCGCCCGAACACGAGAGCCGCACCCCACAAGCGCCCCTGCGCCGCCGAAGTTCACTCCCCTCCGGTCCTGCCCCGGCTCCTTTAGAGCCGGGAGCCCTCCCCACACGACCCGCTTCGCGCGGCGGCAGCCTAGACCACAATGGAGGAGCGTCCCAGCGGCCCAAGCAGCTCGTTCTCCTCATAGGCGAAGTGCGAGAGAAGGGCATCGCTCAGCTCGCCCGCCAGCCGTCGCACCTCATCAACGCCGGAAGGCTCGGTCATCATTGCCGTCAGCGCCACGTCGAGTCGCTCGACCGATTCGGCGATGATCTCGTGCTCCTCGCGCAGCCGTTCGAGCACCGCCGCCAGCGTCCCGTCCAACCGCCGCAGCGCCGGAAACATGTGTTGGTCCTCGATGGTGTGATGGATGCTCACGAAGCGGCAGAACTGCGCACAGAACGCGCCGAGCGTCCAGTAGTTCTGGCGCACCGTCATGCGGTTGAGCAGCGACCGCGCCGTGACGGGATCGAGCCGCCCCTCGGCGACCGCCACCGCGGCCTCCTGCATCTCGGCCAGCTCTCCGCGCAACTGATCGTGCACTTGCAGCAGCGTCTGCTGGCTGGCGCGTCCGGCCGGCGTCTCCGCGCCCCCAGACGGCTCAACCGCGTGCGGCCGGGCGTCTTCGGGCAGAAGGTCTGAGCGAGGAACCGCTGTAGTTGCAGGGCTTGGGCGCACGCTATCCGCCGGCTCTACGGGCGTGGGCGCCTGCTCCCCCGCTGCGAGCGCGCGTTGCTCGCTGCGCCTGATGGCCGATAGTGCCTCACGCACGCCAGGCGCGACTTCGACGGCAAAGCGCTCCAGGTCCCCCGCCGCATCTTCACCCGGGCCGAGCACAAACGCGCTGAAGCCGTATTCCATCACGAGGTCCGTCAACTGCGACACCCAGACCTCCGGCGGCCCATCCAGAAAGCCGCGCTCGACCGCTGAGAAGCGGCCAGAGATGTTATAGACGCGGCGAATCGCGGCAGGATCGCGCCCCTCAGCCTGAGCAGCCTCGTCGATGATCCGGCTCATAGGACCAATCTCGGCGGGCGCTGCGTAGGCGAGCGTCGGAATCCAACCGTCGGCCATGCGGCCGGTGAGCCTCAGCATACGCGGCTTATAGGCCCCAAGCCAGATGCCGATGGGGTGAGGAGCGAATGGACCGGGCTGCGCGCCTCGCAGGGCGTAATGTTGCCCGTTGAAGGTGATGGCGGGACCGGGCGTCCAGAGGGAGCGAATTACGGTGATCGCCTCGGCAAGCGCATCCACGGCAGGGCCAGGCTCACGCACCGGCCCACCCATCGCGCCCACGGCGCGACCGAAGGCGCCGGAACCTAGGCCTAGCTCCACACGGCCGCCACTGAGGATATCCAGGCTGGCGGCGGCGCGGGCGAGAACGGCAGGCGGACGCAAAGGCAAGTTGACCACATCCGGCACGAGGCGGATGCGCCGCGTCTGCGCCGCCAGCGCAGAGAGGAGCGTCCACATATCGAGGAATCGCGGCTGATAGGGATGGTCCTGAACCCCGAGAATATCGAGGCCAAGGTGATCGGCGAGACGCGCCAGCTCGACCACAGCCTCCGAGTGGCCCGCGTCGGGGGTCAGAAAGTAGCCAAAGAGCAGATCATGTCCGTAGTCGGGCATCAAAATCCCTTTCGTCAGAGCCGCCCCATCACGCGGCACATCCTTGAGGGTAGTGGATAAGCCTAGCGCACCTCAGCTCGCTGCCGGATGGGAATCTTTGGAGGAGGTCCGCGGCGTCTACAAACGAACCTCCCCGCGACAGACCGCGAGCGCGCGGCCGGCGAGCAGCGGGATGCCCCGGTCGAGCGTAGCGAAGAACGGGTCGTCCGTCGTGCCGGAGAGATGCCGCTTGTACGAGCCTTCGAGCAGGATGGCGAGCTTCCAAATGGCAAGCGCGACATAGAAGTTGAGATGCGTCATCGTGCGGCCGGTGCGCTCGGCATAGCGCGCCACCAGCTCGGCGCGCGTGGGGAAGCCAGCCTGCGCGGTAATGTTCCACGCGCCGTCCAGGTTGACGTCGGGGTCGCCCGCCTCGCGCCAGAAAGAGAGCAGATAGCCGAGATCGGCGAGCGGGTCGCCTAGCGTCGCCATCTCCCAGTCCACGACAGCCAGCACACGCGCCGGCGGCTCCGGCGCGAACATGGCGTTGTCAAGGCGATAGTCGCCGTGGACGATGGTGGCGGCCGGCGACTCCGGCAGGTTGGCGAGGAGCCACTGCGTAACAGCGTCGAGGTCGGGCAGCGGGCGGGTGCGCGAGGCGTCGAGCTGGCCCGTCCAGCGCCGAAGCTGGCGTTCGAGGTAGCCTTGCGGCTTACCGAAGTCGCCCAGCCCAACGGCCTGCCAGTCCACCGCGTGCAGGGCGGCGAGCGTATCCACGAGCGCCTCGCCAAGACCGCGTCTCGATGCCTCTTCGGCGGCGAAAGCGGGCGGCAGCTTGGAGCGGATGACGACGCCCGGCACACGCTCCATGAGGTAGAACGGCGCGCCGAGGATGGCCGTGTCAGCGCAGAGCAAGATAGGGCGTGGCACGGGCACGTCGGTGCGCGCCAGCGCCGCGAGCACACGATACTCGCGCGCTACGTCGTGCGCGGTGGGCAGCAGCGGCCCCAGCGGCGGGCGCCGCAGCACGTACGTGTCTGTGCCCCGCGTCACGTAGAACGTCTCGTTCGAGTGGCCGCCGCGCACGCGCTCGACGGTGACAGGCGCGGCGGCCTCTGGCCCCGGCAAATGCTCCGCGAGGAAGGCTTGCAGGCTGCCCGTATCCACCAATTGGTGGAGGATGCTCCCCTCGTCGTCGGCACGATCACTCATAAGGATGCCTCCGCCGCCAGCTCGGCCATTGCCGCCTCGCGCGATGCCCGTTCTTGGGCCAGCGCGGACTGCCCCGCAGCGGCCTTGAGCACGTTGCGCGCGATGACGCCGCGATGCACCTCGGAGGGACCGTCGTAGACACGGAACGGGCGCACATTGCGATAGAAGCTCGCCAGCGGCAGGTCCGTCGAGACGCCATGCGAGCCGCAGATCTGGAGCGCGCGATCCACCACGCGGTCCACCACCTCGGAGACGTAGACCTTGGCCATCGACGTCTCGTGGCGCGCGGCAGGACCGGCGGGGTCCTCGTTGTCGAGCACCCACGCGGCGTGCCAGATCACGAGCCGCGCCGCATGCACCTCCATCGCCGAGTCGGCGAGCATCGCCTGCACCATCTGCTGCTGGCCGAGCGCCTTGCCGAAGCTCTCGCGCTCGTTGGCGTAGGCGGCGGCAATGTCGAGCGCGCGCTGTGCGACGCCGAGCCAGCGCATACAGTGGGTGAGGCGCGCGGGCGCAAGGCGCACCTGCGCGTAGACGAAGCCCTTGCCGACCTCGCCAAGCACCGCATCGTCGCGAACGAAGCAATCGTGGAACGCCACCTCGCAGTGGCCGCCAAGGCCGCCCGAGTCGAGCGAGGGAATCTGGCGTACCACACGGAAGCCGGGATTATCCGCATCCACCAGGAACATCGTCGCCTCAGGACGGCGGGGATCAGCGCCGTCGTCGGTGCGTGCCATGCAAATGGTGAAGGCCGCGCCCGCCGCGCCGGTGATGTACCACTTGTCGCCGTTGATCACCCACCCGCCATCCGCGCGCTCTGCCCGCGTGCGCAGCATGTTCGGATCAGCGCCCGCGCCCGGCGGCGGCTCCGTCATCGAGAAGCAGGAACGGATGCGCCCCTCCACCAGCGGGCGCAGGTACGCCTGCTTCTGTGCGGGGCTGGCGATCAGTTCGAGCAGATGCATGTTCCCTTCGTCCGGCGCGGAGCAGTTGAGCGCGAGGGGACCCAGGAGACTGCGACCCGCGGCCTCGAAGACGACGGCCTGCTCGCGCGTATTCAACCCGAGGCCGCCCCACTCCCGCTCGACGTGCGGTGCGTATAGGCCGGCGTCGCGCGCCTTTGCTCGCAGGGCGTCGAGGCGATCCTGGGGCAGACCGTCGTGCTCGTCGACGTGGCGCTCTTCGGGAATCACGACGTCATGCACGAAGGCCAGCGTGCGGTCCCGCAGCGCGGCCAGCTCGGGCGACAGCGAAAAATCGAACATAGGGCGTCCTCCGGGCAGGGCCGGCGAACAGCGCCGCTCGCGGAGAGGATAGGACTGCAAAGGCGCCGGCCTCGTGGCGACAGTGTACCATCCAGGCGTGCCGTGGCAACGCCGCGCCTTGACACGTCGCCCACTGCCTTCTATAGTCCCCGACCAGAGCCGCGAGCGCGGCCCATGCCGATTCAGCGGCAAGAAGAGCGCCCGCGAGGAGTGAGCGGAAACGAGGCGACATGATGGGGCAGCGGATTGTCATCGACCGCGACGTCGAGGCCACGATGCGCGACGGCACAATATTGCGCGCCAACGTCTATCGCCCCGACGCGGACGAGCCGCTGCCCGTACTGCTCACCCGCACACCCTACGGCAAGGAGTTGCCGCTGGCCTCCGCGCTGCTCGATCCAATCAAGACCGCCGCCGCTGGCTACATCGTCGTCATCCAGGACGTCCGCGGCCGATATCGCTCCGACGGCGAGTGGATGCCGTTCATTAATGAGTTCGAGGACGGCTACGACACCGTCGAGTGGGCGGCGCGCCTGCCGGGCAGCAGCGGCGATGTGGCCATGTTCGGCGCGTCGTACTTCGGCCAGACACAATGGCAGGCTGCCGTGATGCGCCCGCCGCACCTCCGCGCGCTCTTCCCCCAGATCACCTGGGCTAACTACCTCAACGGCACGAACCGGCGCGGCGGCGCCATCGAGTGGGGCGTAGCGTCGAGCTGGAACACGAGCTCGCTCCTGCCCGACAGCGTCGTGCGAAGCTCCGCCGGCGACCCGGCGCGACTGCGCCGTCTGCTGCCGCGGGCAATCGGACTCATCGACCACCTACCCATTGACGGCTACGCCACGCTGCCGCTGCGCGACTTCCCCCAAGATGAACCCGAGCTTCGCGCGCTCATGCCGTACCTCTATGAGACGCTGGACCAGCCCCACGACGGCGACTTCCTCCGCCGGCTCGACGTCGCCCGGCGCTACGACGACGTGCGCGTGCCCACCTACCACCTCGGCGGCTGGAACGACATCTTCCTCGGCGAGACCCTCAAGAATTATGTGGAGATGCGCCGCCGTCAGGAACAAGCCGGCCCCACAAAGCTCATCATCGGTCCCTGGGCGCATGCGGTGATGACTGGCGTCATCGGCCAGCGCGACTACGGCGTCGCCTCCTCCGGGCTGCTCATCAACTACACCGGCGACCTGACCGACCTCCAGCTCCGCTGGTTCGACGCCGTGGTCAAGGGAAAGCCCAACGGCGTTCTCGACGAAGACCCCGTGCTGCTCTTCATCATGGGCGAGAATCGCTGGCGCTCCTTCACGGACTGGCCGGTCCCCGATGCGCGCGAGTTGACCCTCTACCTCGACAGCGCCGGCTCCGCGAACACGCGCGGCGGCGATGGACGACTGACCGGCGACGCGCCAGCCGCGCAGAGTCCCGCCGACACCTACGAATATGACCCCGCCAATCCCGTGCCCACCGTCGGCGGCCAGCACCTGCTGCACGGCCTCTTCCCCAGAGGACCGCTCGACCAGGCAGAGGTGGAGGAACGGCCCGACGTCCTCTGCTACACCACGCCCCCGCTCGGTGACGACCTCACCGTCGTCGGGCCAGTCACGGTGCGGCTCCACGCCGCGAGCAGCGCCGTGGATACCGACTTCGTGGCGCGCCTCGTGGACGTCCTCCCCGACGGCCGCGCCTTCAACCTGACGGACGGAATCCTCCGGGCGAGCTACCGCGACGTGGATTTCTCCCATCCAGAGGCCGCGTCGCCCAGCCCCATCGAGCCAGGGCGTTCCTATGCCTATGACATCGACCTCTGGGCCACGGCCAACACCTTCAAGCGCGGCCACCGCATCCGCCTGGAGATCACCAGCAGTAGCTTCCCCCGCTGGGACCGCAACCTCAACACCGGCGAATCCGCCGTCACCAGCGCGCGCATGCAGGTCGCTCGGCAGAACATCCTCCACGACGCCGCGCACCCGAGCGCGCTCACGCTCTGGGTGATCGACTAGGACGCGCCGTGTCGGAGCGGCCAATCGGCCTGCTACCATGACCGTTGCGCGCCGTCGCCGCGGGAGATATGCACGGCCACCTGCCCGGCATGCGCTAGCAATTGCTCTTTAGAGGGCAGATGGGAGTCCAGGCGTGTGATGGCCCCGCGCGAAAACGCCGAGGCGAGCTGCGCGGCGGAGGCCAGCCCCTCCTGCTGCGTCAGTCCCGCCAACAACCCGGCCACCAGCGCGTCGCCCGCCCCAACCGTCGTCTTCACCACGACCTGCGGCGCCTCCGCGTGGAGGGTCGTCGCCCGATCGACAAACAACGCGCCTCGCTCGCCCATCGACACCACCACCATCTGCACGCCCATGCCCAGCAGTTCTATCGCCGCGCGCTCGACAGCGGCGTCATCCTCCAACGGCTGGCCGGTCAGTTGTCGCAGCTCATCCACATTGGGCTTGATGATCGTCGGACCCGCCAGCACCCCCTCGCGCAGAGCCTCCCCGCTGGTATCCAGCACCACCCGCTTCCCTAGCGCCTTCAACTGCGCGACGAGCGTAGCATAAAGGCCGGTGGGCACGCCCGGCGGAAGCGCACCCGCAAGCACAAACCAGTCGCACGTCGCGGCCAGATGTTCGATGGTTCGCGCTAACTGGGGCAGCGCGCCCTCCGGTGGCGCCTGGCCGGGCAAATTGATGTCGGTGGTCTGCTGACTGACCTCATCCACGATCTTGATCCCGATGCGGGTCTGTCCGGGTATACGGATGAAGGTATCTTCGATCCCCTTGCGCGCGAAAAGCCGCTCGAAGATCTCGCTATTCTCCTCCCCCAGAAAGCCCGTGACCGCAACGGGGCAGCCGTAATCCGCCAGGAACGACGCCACGTTCACGCCCTTGCCGCCGGCATCCAGGCGCATCCGTTGGCCGCGATTCACCGTCCCCGGCCGGAAGTCCCCCACGCTGATCGTTTGATCGATGGCGGGATTCAGAGTGACCGTCGCGAACTTCATAGCGCGCGCACCTCCTCCGCCGTACGGCATCGCAGCGCCTGTTGCGCGACGCGCCGTAGCTCGCTCAGCGAGAGGCCACGCAGATGCGCCTTCACCGCCGCCACGCTGGGCACACTCACGCTCAGCTCGCTCACCCCCAGGCCCACCAGAATCGCCGCGCCCTTGGGATCACCCGCCACGCCGCCGCAGACCCCCACCCACTTGCCCGCGCTCGTAGCGGCCTGCACGGTGCGCTCGATCATCCGTAGCACGGCAGGATGCAGCGCGTCGGCCTGCTTAGCCAGTTGCGGATGCAGCCGGTCCATCGCCAGCGTGTATTGCGTCAGGTCGTTAGTGCCGATGGAGAAGAAAGCCGTTTCCTGCGCGAGCTGGTCGGCCATCATCACCGCGGAAGGCACCTCAACCATCATGCCCAGAGGAACCGGCCGCGCATTGACCTCCTGACGCACCTGCTCGGCAATGGCGCGTGCCCGCGCGAACTCCTCCGGAGTGGAGATCATCGGGAACATGATGCTGATCGGCC
>CAYYCB010000045.1:0-3979 GCA_964469715.1 uncultured Ktedonobacterales bacterium
GTCGTCCTCGGCAGCCTCAGCAAGTTCGACGGCCAGCAGATGCGCCTTATGACGCCCAACGAATACCAGCAGCTTACCGGGCGCGCCGGCCGTCGCGGCATAGACGTCAAGGGCGCCGCTGTCCTTCTCTACTCGCAATGGGACGCCTTCGAGCCGTCCTTCGCGCACCTCACCGCGCCACTCCTGCCCGTCACCAGCGCCTTCGCCGTCCGTTACAACACCGTCCTCAACCTCTGGCGTCCCGGCGACGTCGCGCGCCTGCGCACCGCCGTCGGCGCGAGTCTGCGTGAGTTCCAGCGCCGGGGCGGGGCCTACGAGTCGCGTGCCGCGCAAGTCGAGGTTGACGTCGAGGCGCCGAGGCGCGGCAATAACCGCTCGCGCAAGCAGCGTGAGCGTCGCTCATTCCTGCTCAGCAAGGCTGCCGTAGCCGAGCTGGAAGGGACCATCGCGGTCCTGCGCGCCCTGCGCTACATCGGACCTGACGACGCCCTCACCGTGAAGGGGCGCCTCCTGCGCGCCATGTTCCACCCCGCCGGCATGGTGCTCGTCGAGCTACTGGTGGGCGGCGTGCTCGAAGGTCTCAACGCCGCCGAGCTAGCCGAAGTGCTGAGCTGGTTCACGTTCGATGACGACCGCCCCCTGCGCAACCTCAACTACCTCACCAACCGTATGCAGCAGATTCGCCGCGAGATCTACGGAGCCCATCGCCGTGTGGCCGAGATCGAATATGAAGAGGGTCTGCCCATCAGCCCTGGCATCATGGAGAGCTTTCACGGCGTCGCCCTCAACTGGCATCGCGGCTTCTCGCTTGGCGGCCTGCTGCGCCGTGTGGACCTCGCCGAAGGCGACCTGCTCGTCGTCCTCAACCAGACCATAGACCTCATCCAGCAGGTCCAGGCGTCCGTCGGCCAGGCGCTCGACGCCAGAGACCTCTGGACCCGCGCTGGTGACGAGTCTCGCTACGGTCGCTTCCTCGTGGATGTGCGCGGCCGGCTCGTGCGCATGCGTCCCATCCTCGATCAAGCCTGGCGCGCCATGCTCCGTGGCAGCGTCGCCCAGAGCCGTGCCATCCCCTCCATGACCGCACCCACTCCTACCGGTGAGCCCGACCTGCCCATGGCCGAGGACGAAGACTCCGCCGACGTGCGCCAGGACCGCGACGAAGAGCCGCCCGACGTCCTCAACGAGGCGCGCACCGAGTCATAGGGCCGAGTCTCCTGCCAGTCGTCGCATCCGCTGGCATCTGCCCGTTACTGCGCTGGCCCGGCGGTTGCGGTGCAAGGGACTACCTGTGGACGAGAGTGAGATTTCCGATTGTGTCTGGGGTGTTGGTGGATCGTAGGGCTTCAGCCCGCGTTCCGCCCTGCGCCGGCAGGTTCACTGCCGCGACCGCCAACGACAGCATCCCGCTCGGAATCGGTATAAGGAGCCTCGCGATGGAGCTCAGCGCGCGCAACCAGCTCAAGGGTGTCGTCAAACACGTCACGCTCGGCAGTGTCATGGCCGAAGTCACGGTAGACGTCGGCGGTCAGGAGCTCACCTCCGTCATCACCCGCACCTCCGCCGAGCGTCTCAACCTCCAGCCCGGCGATGCCGTCACAGTCATCATCAAGTCCACCGAGGTCATGCTGGGCAAGTGATCGCTATCCTAGCAGCCATCCCGCGCACTCCGGGTCCACCTCCACCTGGATTACTTGCTCCTGCGGCGTATCAGGCGCCGTGCGCATATGTACCACCTCCCAGCGCGAGCGCTCTCCCTCGCGCCAGAAGCGGATGTCGAACGTACACGGCCCGACCGTGAGGTGCTGCAGCGTGATGTCCGGCAGCCACGGCGGTAGCGTCGGCGCCACATAGAGCTTGCCGTGCCCCGCATCCGCTCGCAGTCCCAGCATCGTCTGGACCATGTGAAAGATGCTCCCCGAAGCCCAGGCCTGCGGGATGTTGGCCCCGCCCGGATAGAGAACCGGGAAGTCCGTTCGTTTCCCCTGCCGCTGCAATCCCGCGAAGACCTCCGGCAGACGGTACATGTCGAAGGCGCGCGCCGCATCGAAAATGCCGCGGATGACGGTGTTCGCCTCCTCAAAGAGCCCATAGCGCTTCATGCCCGCCGCGAGAATCCCGTTGTCATGCGGCCAGATCGACCCCAGGTGGTACGAATACGGATTGTACGCCGGGTTCTTGCTCGATAGCGTCCGCACGCCCCACCCGCTCCACATATCCGCCTGCAAGAGCCGCCGCGCCGTCCTCCGCGCCTTCTCCTCGTCGGCGATACCGCTCCACAGACAATGGCCCGCGTCCGAGGTGACCGTATTGATCTGCCGCTTATGCGCGTCCAATCCGTAGGCGAAACAGCCCTCGTCATCCATCCAGAAGGCCGAGTTGAAACGCTCTTTCAACGCCTCCGCCTGGGCCTCCAATTCCCGCGCCCGCGCCTCATTCCCCACGCCGCGATAGAGCTTTGCCATGCCCCGCTTCGCATCATAGACATACCCTTGTAGCTCGCAGATCGCCTTCGGCTGGCTCACCAGTGTGCCGTCGCCATAGACCACGGAGTCCGGCGAATCCTTCCAGTTCATGTTCTCGTAGCCCTTCGGCGAGAACGTTTTGTACTCCTGGAATCCGTCGCCGTCCAGGTCGCCGAAGTGGTCAATCCATTGCAGGCACGCCTCTGCCGTCTCGATGTGTTTCTTGAAGACCTCCGGCCGCCCTGTCCACCGGCACGCCTCGACGAGCACGATGGGATATAGAATCGTCGCGTCGGCTGTGCCGTAGTAGGGCGTGAAGGGTATCTTATGGAAATGCGCCAGCTCGCCAAAGCGAATCTCGTGCAGAATCTTGCCCGGCTGCGCGTCGCGCCAGTCGTCGCGCTCCTTCGCCTGATACTCGGCTAGCCGTGTCAGCGCGCCGCGTGCGAATCCCGGCGCCACCGACATATTCTGCAGGGAGACAATCAAGCTGTCGCGTCCGAAGAGCGTCACGAACCATGGCACACCCGCGGCCGGCACCCACGCCTCATCTGACACGTCCAGATCGTAGATGCGCAGCGCGCCCATGTCCTCCACCGCCTGGCGATACATGCGATACACATGTTCGTTTGGCGTCTGCGCGCTCGTGCAACGCTCCTGCCAGCGCCGCTGCCGCTCATCGAAGTCGCTGCGGGGCTCCTCGTCTCGGGTCGGCGTCGCCGCCTCATTAGATTGCGGCGTCACAAGCGTTCGGTGACCATAGACAGACCGCTTGACGTGTTGCCCGTGCTCAAGCATGATCTCGGCGCAGGTCGTCCATTGCTGCATTGGGTCGAGCCGGATATCGAAGAAGATACGCCCGTTCGCGAAGCCGACGGGCATGTCCTCCGCCACGATCTCATAGGACACCGCCCGGTGAAAGTCCTCATGGTCGTAGGTGGTCCGCCATTCCCGCCTGTGAGGATGCCAGACCGTGTTCATTTTGCCCCGCTGGACGTACCGTCGGCTGCGCACCTCGAAGAGATCGGCGAAATCAGCCTCCAATGCCAGTTCCAGAACCAGCCGCACCTCATTATTGCTGTAGTTTGAGACGTACAGGTCTTCGTGGATGCCTTCGCCCACGGTCCGGTCAATGGTCAGCCCCAGCGTATTCTCGGCAATCGTGTCGCCCTCTGTGTCCGTCGTCAATGCGGGATTCGTGAGGTGGATGCGCGCCGCGTAAAAGCTGATCTGGCTCGACGTCACCAGCTTCCAGGGCTGCCGATTGACGAACAACCGATACCCGCAGATGTAGCGCGTGTCGACGGAAAAGATGCCCGAGTCCGTCTCCGGCAGAATCTCGCCATGTTGGTCCGTCACCATAAATGTGCGGCCCTGGCTGATCGTGATACTGGGTGGCGTCACCTTGATCTCGGCTGGCATACTGCGCCTCCAGTCCCTTCATCCCATGCGCGCCGGCGCCTGACTTCATAGCATGCAAGTGCGAGGCCAAGAACAGCTATGCTCGTTTGGTG
>CAYYCB010000045.1:4079-16547 GCA_964469715.1 uncultured Ktedonobacterales bacterium
GCCTGACTTCATAGCATGCAAGTGCGAGGCCAAGAACAGCTATGCTCGTTTGGTGACCCTCCGCCCCGCCCAGGCGTCGCGCGCCCTCCACCCGAACGGCACTCTTTGCCAACCGTCTGATCCGCTACTTCGCTGGTACTTCCGCCGCCGGCGTAAACTCGCGATGCTCTCATGCGTGACAATAAAGTGAGAATGACGCCGGAACAAAATGCAACTCCCGCGCGTATTCTACTGTGAGGGTATTTCTACTAGCCTGGGCGGGGCGCAAGACGTAGGGGGAGCACGGTATGGGCGGCTGGAACGGCAAGGATTACACACGCATCGCTATTGATCCTGCCCTGCCCTGCTCCGTCGCCCGCTGCGGACATCCTGCCAACCACGCCGTTGCCGAGCGGGATGACGCTTACCCAGAGCTTTGGCGCCTACTTCCCGTCTGCGACTCCTGCGCGCAGCGTCTGGCGATCTCCGATCACGGCCTCCAATATGGAAGCAACGCTGACCTGCTCGCGATGCCCCGCTAGCGCGCCTGCCCCGCTCCTTGGCGTGCCCGCGTCACCTCCGGCCTTCTCCCCTCATGCCACGTTCAGGCAGGCGTAGGCTTGGCACGGCTAGTGGCCCTCCTTGTCCCATTTCACTGGTCCCCTATCATACTGATTCGGAGCTGATTTCGTCTGGAGTGTTGGTACATCTCAAGGACTTCAGCCCACCTCGCGCCCTGCGTCGCCAGCTTCAGCGCCGTGACCGCACCCGTCACCTACCCACCTCGCGCCCTGCGCCGGCAGTTTCACTGCCGCGAACTCCAACCGCCATCATCCCGCTCCGAATCGCTAGCAATCCGCAGTGTGCCGCGAGCGTGTTCCCTCCAAAAGTGGTGACGGGACATGACGGGGAATGACAGGCTTTGAGGGGATTTGACAACCGAACCTGCCCTCCCAATTGTGCTACGCTGCCTCTTGGCGGCCAATCCGCGTTCCGCCCCACAAGCCTCCGCGTCTGCCAGTCCGGCGTGCACCCCTCCGCAGCCGTGCCACGCATCGCACCCCCTCCCCATCGCTAACGTGATCGCCAATTCGTGCTCGTCCTTATTCCGCCGCAAACCGTGGCGCGAACGGCCATCAGGAGAAAAAAGTGGCAAAAATGGCAATCTCAATCCTCGCCAGCCCTGCCCCAGCGCGTCAGCGCCAGGATGCTCTTGCCCCTCAGTGCCGAGAGAGCGATCTACGACAGTGCGGACGGGGACGATATGAAAATGCGGCAGAAATGGCAATGCCGCGCGATAGTCAGGTGCGCCTCCCGCGTTCCCTGGCGGCCTGCAAATGGGCATATCCGCCTGCTGGCGCGGCGCTGCAAAAAATACTTTCGGCACACGAAAACCGGCCAACAACGGCCATCTCATCACGCCCTATGCGCGGCGCCAGCTCAGATTTCAAAGGCACTCTGGCCCGCGACCCGCTAAATTGTGGCGGAGCGGCGTGTGGGTTCCCTCCCGTTCGTGGTCGGCGTCCATTCTGTCAGCGCCGTGAAGTGAAAAAATACACTCACGGCGCGAAAATCGGCCAAAAACGGCCAACGTGATAGGTACGACACCATGCCAGAGGAGCGCCCGGCGCGCCGTTCTCCGCAGTACTGGGATCCGCTTCTTGGATGCCTGGCGCTCTCGGTGGCTCAGGTCTCAGTTGGCCGCCTTCGCCTCCGCCGTGCGACGGCAGATCTCCACAAACTCGCCCTTCAGGCTCGCGCCGCCCACCAGCGCCCCGTCGATGTCCGGCGCCGCCGCGAACTCCGCGATGTTCGCCGCCGTCACGCTGCCGCCGTACTGCACTCGCACGGCCCCCGCCGCCTGCCCGTACATCTCGCCCAGCAGCGCCCGGATGATCGCCACCACGTCGGTGGCATCCTGCGCCGTCGCCGCGCGACCCGTGCCAATCGCCCAGATCGGCTCGTACGCCACCACCAGCTCCGCGACACGTTCCTCCGGCAGATTCGCCAGGCTCCCGCGTACCTGTGTCGTGATGACGCGCTCAGTCAGGTTCGCCTCGCGCTCCTCCAGCCGTTCGCCCACGCAGACGATGGGTTTCAGGCCGTGGGCGAAGGCCGCGAGCGCCTTCTTATTGACCAGCTCATCCGTCTCGCCGAAGTACGTCCTCCGCTCCGAGTGCCCCAGGATCACATACTCGCAGAGGCCGCGAAGCATCAGTGGGGAGATCTCGCCGGTGAACGCGCCCTTCTCCTCGAAATACATGTTCTGCGCGCCCAACTTCACCTCGCTGCCGCTCACGATGTTGTGGACGGCGGGAATCGAGATGGCGGGCGGGCAGAGCACACGCTCTACCCCCTGAACACCATTCAGGTCTGACAGAATTGCCTCGGTGAAGGCCTGCGCCTCGCTTGGCCCATAGTTCATCTTCCAATTGCCGGCGACGATCGGCGTCCGCCGGGGAGTAGCGCCGTTGCTCACACCCACCTCCGACAACACACGAGCGGGGCCGCCCCTTGCGCAGACGGCCTCGACCGCATCACTTCCTGTCTCCATGGCGAAGAAGCGCCTGGCAATCGGCTCACAGTACGTGCCCGGTCCGTCGAGTCCGGCCGACCGCGCCCGCCCATCAGCCGCTCTCGCGCTATGCGCCCGCCGTCCCACCGGCCAGCTTGTCGCGGTCCGTCAGCGCCGCCACGCCCGGCAGCGTGCGCCCTTCCAGAAACTCCATCGAAGCGCCACCGCCCGTCGAGACGTGCGTCACCTTCTCGGCTGCGCCCGCTGCCTCGACCGCGGCTGCCGAATCGCCTCCGCCGATGATGGTCGTCGCGCCCTCCTCGGTCCGCTCCACGAGCAGGCCGACCAGCGCGTTCGTCCCCTTCGCGAAGGCGTCAAACTCTGCCACACCCATCGTGCCGTTCCACACGACCGTCTCGGCGCTAGCCAGGATTTCGCCGAAGGCCACGATGGTCTGCGGGCCGATGTCGAGGATGCGCCAGCCCTCAGCCACCTGATCCGGCGTCGTGATCGCTCGCTCGGCGTCCGCGGCGAACTTGTTGGCGACGACCACATCCACCGGCAGCGCGAGCCGCTTACCTGCGTCCGCCGCCTTGACCATCAGCCGCCGCGCCTCGTCCAGCTTGTCGTCCTCCACCAGCGAGTCGCCCACGGCGAGCCCGTTGGCCTTGAAGAAGGTATTTGCCATGCCGCCGCCGATGAGCACCGCGTCCGCCAGGTCGATCAGCCGGTCCAACACCGCGATCTTATCCGACACCTTGGCGCCGCCCGAGATGGCGACCAACGGGCGCTTGGGATGCTCCAGCGCGGAGCCGAGGAAGCTCAGCTCCTTCTCCATGAGGAAGCCAGCCGCGCTCACCGACACATCGTGTGTCACGCCCTCCGTGCTTGCGTGCGCCCGGTGCGCCGTGCCGAAGGCGTCGTTCACATACACGTCGCCCAGCCCTGCGAGCTGCCCGGCGAAGCCCGGATCGTTGGCCTCCTCCTCAGGGTGGAAGCGCAGATTCTCTAGCAGCAAGACCTCGCCCGGCCCCAGCTCGCGTGCCATCCGCTCGACTTCCGGGCCAACGGAGTCGGGCGCGAGCGCGACGGGCCGCCCCAGCAGCTCAGAGAGGCGCTCCGCCGCCGGCTTGAGGCTATACTTCGGATTTGGCTTGCCCTTTGGCCGGCCCAGATGGCTCATCACGATGACGGCCGCGCCGTTATCCAGCAGATACCGGATCGTGGGCAGGGAGGCGCGGATACGCGTGTCGTCGGTGATGTGCCCCTCGTCGTCGAGGGGCACGTTGAAGTCCACGCGCTCCAGCACCCGCTTGCCCCGCACGTCGATGTCGCGTACGGTGGCCTTGTCCATCTTAGAGGCGCTCCCCGATGAAGCTCGTCAGGTCCGACACGCGGCAGGAGTAGCCCCACTCGTTGTCGTACCACGCGATCACCTTGACGAAGTTGCCGCCCAGATCCATCGTAGACTGCCCGTCGATGATCGAGGAGTGCGAGTCACTGCGGAAGTCCGAAGACACCAGCGGCTCGTCGGTGTAATCGAGGATGCCGTTCAGCGGACCAGCCGCCGCCGCCTTGAACGCCTCGTTGATCGCATCGCGGCTGGCAGGCTTCTGCAGCGTCGCCACGAAGTCCACCACAGAGACGGTCAGCGTCGGCACGCGCAGCGAGAAGCCGTCGAACTTGCCCTTCAGCTCGGGGATGACGAGGGCAAGCGCACGGGCGGCGCCGGTGGTCGTCGGGATGATGTTGGCTGCCGCGGCGCGTGCCCGGCGCAGGTCCTTATGCACCACGTCGAGGATGCGCTGGTCGTTCGTATACGAGTGGACCGTCGTCATCAGGCCCTTCTCGATGCCGAAATTATCTTGGATGACCTTCGCCGCCGGCGCCAGGCAGTTCGTCGTGCAGGAGGCGTTCGAGATGATGTTGTGCTTAGCGGGGTCGTATTTGTCCTGGTTCACCCCGAGCACGATGGTGATGTCCTCACCCTTGGCCGGCGCGGAGATGATCACTTTCTTGACGGTGTCGCGCAGGTGAGCGGCGGCCTTGTCGGCATCGGTGAAGAAGCCGGTGCTCTCGATCACGATCTCTGCGCCAACCTCGCCCCACGGAATCTGGCCCGGATCTTTCTGCGCGAAGACCTTGATGCGCTTGCCGTCGATGGAGAGGTCGTTCTCATCCACCACTTCAACCTTGCCGTCGTATCGCCCGTAGGTCGTGTCGTAGCGGAAGAGGTGCGCGTTGGTCTGCGTGTCGGTGATGTCGTTGATGGCGACGACTTCAATGTCGTTGGGGTGACGCTCGAGGATCGCCTTGAGGCTCTGCCGGCCGATGCGGCCGAAGCCGTTGATGCCAACGCGAACTGCCATACGGGGGGCCTCCTTCATGTGGGCGGTGTTTCGATGGTGTCCCGGCGTCCGCGCGGGTGCAACATCGCACCTACGCGGGGCGGGCTCATCCGCTACATCGTCGGGGCCCGCGCCATCGCAGATTGTATCACGCGTCTGCCTGCCCTCACGGCTCGCTCCGGCACGCGAAACGGCGAGCGGAGCCATGCGAAGATCACCCGTCTCCAATGCCCTGCAATACGCGATACCAGCATATACAAGTGAGCGAGCGAGCTGACGTGTGAATTGTCGTAGGTCGGTTGCCACCATCGCCCTTGTATCCCATTCGGGATAGGAATATAGTACCCATCGAATAGCGGTTTTCCCGTACTCTGGCGATTTTCGGCGAGATTGTGTATGCTGTCCGCCGGAGCCCGTTGAAATCGGACTTCACGGGTTTAGCCGGCTGATTGTAGGCCCACCGGTCCCGAGTGTCGGCGATCCGGAGCGTGGGCGCGCGGTCCCTCCGCCGCATGGCGAGGCGGACCGTAGGGAATGTCCTGAGCGGACGCGTTGGTGAATGCGACCGCCAGAAGGAGGAACACGACATGGCTCTCGGACGTCAGGATTTGATCAAGGCCGTCGCCCAGAAGTCGGGCAAGAGCGCGAAGGAGACCACTGAGTTCGTCAACGCCACCCTCGACTCCATCCGTGAGGCTCTGGAGCAGGGCGAAACCGTCCGCCTCGTGGGCTTCGGCGTCTTCTCGGTCAAAGAGACGGCCGAGAGCGTTCGCGTGAACCCGCAGACGCGCGAGAAGATCAACGTTCCGGCGCGCAATCGCGTCAAGTTCGCCGCCGGCAAAGAGCTCAACGACGCCGTCGCCAAGGTGAAGGCCGGCAAGTAAGCTCGCTGCCATCGGGCAGGCTTGGGGTTATCCCCAGGCCTGCTTCTCTTTTTGCGGGCTGGCAACCCCACCGCTCGCGAGCACGCCGGCGGCGTATGTGCTATCCTGGCAGCGATGCCGCGGGGCAGTGGCGGAACGGCAGACGCACCGGACTTAAAATCCGTTGGGGGAAACCCCGTGAGGGTTCGAATCCCTCCTGCCCTACCTCTCGTCAGTCCTCACCATTCCCGGCTTTCTCGGCACCCGACAAGGCACTCCATCGCCGCCGTAGAAGTCCGATAGCCGCCCAGTCAGCAAAGCGTGCACAAAAGTGTCCGCCGCCCCGTCTTGGCGTTTATAGCAAATAGGTATATTCGGGTCGCCGCGAGCTCATAACTGTGCTATGCTAGGTGAGTTGACGGTGCCTGTAGGCACCGACCCCGGCGATGAGGCTCGCCGTTACCCGTCCCACATCTACTATGTGGGCTGATGGCTTCTACACCGACATGTCTGCCCGGCTTTGGCGCGGGCTCCTGCCGCTGTAGAGGCTTTTTTGTTGCCCTGTGGCGGCGGCCTTGCCAACGGCCTTCTGGAGAAACGACTCGACGGATGAGACGGATCGCCCTCGTGTTCGCCGGCGGCTTCAGCGGCACCCTGGCGCGCTACTTCCTTTCAGCGCCGCTCCTCGCGCTGGCCGGGCTGCTCGTGCCAGGCGCGCATGCCAGCTTCCCCTACGACATTCTGGCCATCAACCTCAGCGGCGCATGCGCGCTCGGCGTGCTCTACGGCCTGGTCGAGCGGGGATTCGCCATTTCCCCTGACCTGCGCCTGACCCTTGGCACCGGCTTCCTCGGAGCCTACACGACGTTCAGCTCGCTCGCGGTCGGAGGCGACAGGCTGTATGCCGATGGGCGACTCTGGACGGCGCTGGTCTACTGTGTGGGAAGCGTCGCGCTGGGAGTGCTCAGCGCCCGCATAGGCTACATGTTGGCGGCGCGTGATTGGCAACGCGCCGCCGTGGCCTTACGCCTACGCAGCCTGGGCGGGGTCAGCACGAGATGGAGTGCGCCGCTCACCGTCTTGCAGCGATCATGGTTGGACGCGCCACGAGAGTTTCACTCGCGCAGAGGCACATCTCCGGCCGAGATGGACTCCGACTTCGGGTTTCAGAATGGGGCCGGCGAAGAGGATGAGCTCGCGGCGCTTGTCAACCGTGATTGACACCGTGCGACGTGAGCGGAGAAACCAAGTGGAACGTGATGCTGGCGTGCCGGTCGTTACGGATCGTGCGGAGCAGGTCGAACCCTGTGACCTGCGGTCATGGTAGCCAAAAGCACGGGGAGCTCCGTGTGGCAGAGATACAGTTCCGGGTTGCGAAGTGAGGTAGATGAGCGTGCAGGCAGTGGCGACCGTCGTGATGCTGGGGGTGGCAGGGGCGCTTGGAGCCGTCGCCCGCTATCTCGTAGTAGAGTGGGTGGCCCCGCGTTGGGCACATCGCTTCCCGCTGGCGACGTTTCTCATCAACATTAGCGGGGCATTCGCCCTCGGTCTGATCGTGACCACGGGCGGGCGCGGTGGGCATGTCCAGACGGCACGATTCCTCTTGGGCACGGGTTTCCTTGGCGGCTACACCACATTCAGCACGCTCAGTTACGAGACCGATACGCTCGCGCGGCGCGGGCATACCTTCCACGCCTGGGCAAATGCCGCGGGCACGCTCGTGGTGGGCATCGCCGCGGCCTCCATCGGCGCCTGGATCGGCTCATCACTATAGCGACAGGCGCCCTTGACGGGCAGTGTCCAGTTGCCGCGCCATCTCCACGAAGAAATCAAGCGAAGCAGGATTGCTCAGGGTATCTCGGCTCAGCGCGTCCGCCGCTGTGGCGCCCATGAGGATCTTGCGCACCGGCACTTCGAGTTTCTTGCCGTTGAGCGTGCGCGGCACTTCGGGGATGGCATAAATAGCGTCGGGAAGGTGCCGTGCCGAGAGGTCGGCGCGGATGCGCCCGCGAATCTTGTCACGGAGCGCGTCGTCGAGCGTGATGCCGGGCTTGAGGGCGACGAAGAGTGGCATGAACGACGGCCGCCCCAGGTATTCGAGGTCCACAACCAGGCTGTCGGCCACCTCGTCCAATGCTTCGACCGAGCGGTAGATCTCACTCGTGCCCATACGGACGCCGTGGCGGTTGATGGTGGCGTCAGAGCGCCCGTAAATGACGCAGGTGCCGCGCGGCGTTATGCGAGCCCAGTCGCCGTGCCGCCAGACGCCGGGATACCGCGAGAAATAGCTTTCGATGTATCGGCGATCCCCTGTGTCGTTCCAGAAGGCGGTCGGCATCGAGGGCATGGGCTCCGAGATCACTAGCTCGCCCGTCTGATCGATGACCGGCTTGCCCTTTTCGTCGTAGGTCTCGACTTTCGCGCCCAGGTAGCGGCATTGCATCTCACCCGCATAGACGGGCAGCAGTGGGCAGCCGCCGACCAGCGCGGATGCCACGTCGGTACCACCACTGCTCGCGGCCAGCCAGAGGTCAGGCTTCACAGCATCATAGATCCAGGAGTAGGCGTCCAACGGGAGAGGCGAGCCAGTCGAGCCGAGCGCGGTGAGGGGCGTCAGGTCATGGTGGTCGGCGGGGCGCAGATTGGCCTTCATACAGGCGCTGAAATAGGCTGCTCCCGCACCGAGTGACGTGACGCGCGCCTCCTCCGCCAGCCGCCAGAGCGTGCTCAGGTCCGGATAGCCTGGGCTTCCGTCGTAGAGAACGGGAGTGGCGCCGACGAGCAGCGCCGAGACGAGCACGTTCCACATCATCCAGCTCGTCGTGGTGTACCAGAAGAAGCGGTCTCCCGGCCCGAGGTTGCGGTGCAGGTGCGCTACCTTCAGGTGTTCGAGAAGGACGCCGCCGTGCCCATGCACGATGGGCTTGGGCAGGCTGGTCGTGCCCGACGAGTAGAGCACCCAGAGCGGGTGGTCGAACGGCACATCCTCGAAGGTGAGGGCGTCGTGCGGCGCCGGTAGTCCGTCCCAGAGCGTGGCGTCTCGCAGACTATCGAGCGAGGGCCGTTCCAGCAGATTGCCTACGACGACCGTATGAGTCAGCGAGGGCAGTTCGGCCTGGATCTGCCCGATCACGCCCAGACGGTCGTAGGGCTTGCCGTTATAGGTGTAGCCGTCGGCGGCGATAAGCACTTTCGGCGCGATCTGGCGGAAGCGATCGACGACACTGGGCGTCCCGAAGTCCGGTGAGCAGCAAGACCATACGGCGCCGATGCTGGCGCAGGCTAGGAAGGCGACTACCGCTTCGGGGATGTTGGGCAGGTAGCCGGCTACCCTATCCCCGCGACCCACGCCGAATGCATGCAACGCGCTCGCGACCGCAGTCACCTCCGCCTCAAGCTGGCCCCAGCTCATCTCCCGCAACGGATGTGTCTCCGAGGCGAAGAGCAGCGCGGGGCGCGTGTCGCTGCGGGTGCGGAAGGCGTGGCGGGCGTAATTCAGCGTCGCGCCAGGGAACCAACGCGCGCCGGGCATGCGCCGCTCCGCAAGCACGCGTTCGTAGGGCGTGGAAGACGCGACATCGAGATATGCGAAGAGGGAGCCCCAGAAGGCTTCGAGATCCTCGACTGACCAGCGCCAGAGCGCATCGTATGTGGCGAATGTGAGCCCGTGGGTCTCGTCCAACCAGCGCATGTACGTGGCGAGGCCACTCCGCTCGCTCAGCGCCTCCGATGGCTCCCAGAGCAGTGCGCCCTCTGTCAACATCGGCGATTTCCCTCGCCGGGAGGTTTGACGAGCCGGCTCTCACATGGTCGCGGCGGCCGCCCGGCGCAGCCATGGTATATCATGGCGCTGCGTCTCCGCTAGACCCGTCTCACTCCGTCGGGTCGCCCTGCCACCCACGCCAGTCGTCCCATTCCTGCCAGCGCAGCGGAGAGGTCTGAGGGGCCACGCGGCGGGTAGGCGCCGGGGCCGCGCCAAGCCACATCTCCATGTCATAGAGACTCAGCCCGTCGAGGCGTGGATCGGTTCGGGGGACAGGAATGACGCGGCGGCGTGCCGGCATTTCCGGGTCGGTCGGCACGGGGATTGGTCCGGTGGGCTCGTCATCCGCCAGAAGCGGCGCGAGGTGACGCGGGTTGGGTGTTCTCAGCAGGGAGACGACGTCATCCACCGGAGTACCTGTCGGCGCGGGCCACGACCACGCCAGGCCAAGCCAGGAACGCTCCAAGGCCAGAATGAGCTGGCCGATGGCGGCCTCAACCTTATTGCTAAGGCGCATCTCTTCCTGAAGTTCCAGGACATATTGGCCGATTGCGGCTATGCCGCCAATCACAGGGCTGAACACGCCGTCAACGCCAGCGACTTCGAGCGGCCGGCCCTCTCGCGCGGCGTCGACCGCACTGTAAAGCGTTGCGGCGTCGTCTTCGGCCTGGCGTCGCAACCGGTCCACGCGGGTCTGAAGGCGTTGGGTTTCACGCCGCCGCATCTGCGCCAATAGCTCGGCCTGCGCGCGGCCGGCTGTGGCGTCGAAGGCGCCGGCAAGCGCCAGCGTGAGGCCGACGGCGATCAGTGTGTCGTCGAAGACGGCGTCGATCGGTGTGCCAAGCGAGATGACGGGCGCAAGACCTAGCACTGGCGCGAGCACGGCGCTCGCCATGTACGCGGTGAAGCAGGCGGCGGCAAAGAAGGTCGCTAAACCCCGCCCGCCGACCCGCAGGGCGAGGAAGCCAGCCCCTGGGACGAGCAGCAGCATTGAGGGGCGTGGACCAAGAAACGCGAGCGCCCAGACCAGCACACCTATGTGCGAGCAGGCCAAAGCAGTAGCAGCCAGAGAGCGCCGAGTTGACGACTGCGTGTCGGCGTGTGCGATCCAGGCGCCGGCCCCAAGGATGCCGGAGAGGGCGAGCAGCCAAATCCAGAGGGGGTTGCCGGTGAGCAGGAGCGCAGCACTGGCAAGCGCGGTCATCACGGTGAGCGCCGCATGTATACCGGCGACTACGACCACGATGAAAGACGGCGGGAGCGACAGCCGACGCCCAACAGCCGCACGGTGGAGACGCGGATAGCTCGTGGCCGTACGGGTCCGACGATACCACCTGAGACTGGTTACAGCCTTTTCGTCCATCGACATATCGGATGTGGCGGCAGCCGGCGCCTCGCCCACATGTGCCTCATGAGTGGGAGGGGCATTCCGAGGCGAGATGGAGGCCATACGCGCTAGCGTCGGATACCTGCGCCTGCCTCCCACCTGCGTGGCTGGGAGCGACAGCGTATCCGGGTCACTTAGGTCGCTACGTTCTTCGATAATCGGCTCGATATCGCTCTCAGGAATGCTTGCGGCAATCTGTGGCGATGTGGACTCCTCCCGCTCCGGCGCGGGCTCCGCCTGCTCTGGCGGCGGCCCTGGCGCGAAGGCCGGCCCGGAGGTGGTGAGCGAGGGAGACGCCGCGACCTGCTCTACGATGACCTGCTCTAACATTGAGGTATCGAGGTTCGACTCGGGAGCTGTGGAAATATTGGGAGTAGCAGCCGTTTTGGTCGGGTGGGTTGTGCGTGGCGTAGTATTCTGACTCGCCATTTTTGCGCGCTTCTGCTCGCGCCGGGTGACTGCCTGCCGGCCAGTGCGTAGCCCGCCAGAACGCTTCGACCCCATACCAACCTCCCCAATCCAGCCAGGAGCGGGCACCCGAACTCTCGCTGTTCGGTCGTCGCTTGACGCAGGACACCTTCTGTGCCATAGTCCCCAAAGTGGAAATGCGACTACCGCTCCTGCCGCCCCGCGGCGTGGGCGCATCGCCAACACCGCCAGAGGCATAGACGGAACCAGTACACTCGCGCGGCGCGGCTTCAGAGAGTCCGGGGATGGTGCGACCGGACGCCGCCCGCGAGTGGAAGATCACTCCCGAGCTGTCACCCGACCCTCTCCACCACATCACATGAGAGCGCAGGCGTGACCGGTACCCGCCCGTTATCGCGTGGGGGACATGAATACGTGTCCCGACAAGCGGACTTTGCCGCGCCTACGGTATGGACGACCGAACGGCAGCGACGGTCAATTAGGGTGGTACCGCGGGAACGACTCTCGCCCCTCGACTGGGGTGAGAGTCGTTTTTGTTGTCCGCGCTCCACCTGGCCTCGCCAGGCGACCAGGGCGCACCGGTGAATGGGAGCGGCGACCGATGGAAGAACCTAGCGAGGCGGCGGATGTGGCCCCTACCAACCTTTTGTACCAGACTGACAGCTATCTCAGCACGTTCGAGGCTCGCGTGCTCGGCCTGGCCGGCAATGCCGTCGCGCTCGACCAGACGGCTTTCTTCCCAGGTGGAGGCGGCCAACTGGCGGATCGCGGCGCTCTCGATTGGAACGGAATCCGGCTGACGCTCACCGGTCTCCGCAAAGAGGGTGACGTCGTCTGGCACGAACTCGAGCCGGGCGGCGGCAAGACGCCCGGCCTGGGCGACATCGTGCGCGGCGAGCTGGATTGGGAATTCCGCTACCGCATGATGCGGACACATACGGCGCTGCACACGCTCACAGCCGTCATCTTCAAGGACTTCGGCGCGCAGGTGACGGGCGGCCAGATGTACGCCGACCGGGCGCGTATGGACTTCGCTATGGAGGTCTTCACGCCCGACCTTGTGCGCGACATCGAGCTTGCGGTGAATGAGCGGCTCGCCGAGGGGCATCCGGTGAAGGTGTATTTCCTGCCGCGCGACGAGGCGTTCCAGATCCCGGACCTCATCCGCACGAAGATCAACCTGC
>CAYYCB010000046.1:0-16386 GCA_964469715.1 uncultured Ktedonobacterales bacterium
CCGGCGGTCGCTCGCATGGAAAGTGTACTGCGCCTTCGGCTGGTACACTGAGGCTGTCACTAGCGATTGTGTCAGTGAAAAGATTGGGACTGCGGGCGCTTGCGCGCCCTTGTCCGTAGCTTGTAGAGGGTTGTGCGTCCTGCTCGCGGGCACAGAAAAGCCGCGCTTGACCTTCACATGGTCCCGCGCGGCTCGCTCAGGTGTATCGCGTCTACGGTGTGTACTTCGCGCGCTCACTCACCAGCCACTCTACGCCCTTCATGAAGTCATGGAAGGTGCGAGTGGCATACGTGTTGCCCCCGAACAGAAGGCTGATGCGGTCAGTATTCCGCTCCCATCGGAGCTGCCAGAAACCCGAATCGTCGAGGGGTATTTGCGCCCATGCATTGCCTTCGCTCTTGGTGGCTGTCGGTGCCGGCTGCTCATGCTCTTCCAGGCTGTCCGTACCCGCGCTCATATCCATCGCTCCCCTGTCGTGTGGTGTGCCCGGTCCCTCCCTTGCGGGGCTGGCCGCTACGACCAGCGCCCGCGGTGCCACCGCGTAGGCCGGGCTAGCTATGCCTCGCCTGGCTTGGCAAACTTCACGAGGCCGGGGACGTGCCGTGGTATGTCGGCCCACGGTCGCCTTGCCTTGCGGCGGAGCCAGTGTGTCCTACACACAGTATATCCCCCGCTTAGGAGAGCATGCGGGCACCGGAATACGACAAAACGCGACATATACACTTTCGCTTATATGTCGCGTTTATTTGCGATTCTGGCCGCGCGCCACTTCCTACAAGTCCACGCGGCGCGAGGGGCCAGGATTAGGCGGCGAGTGACAATCCGCCACGATAGCGGCGGCTCGCGTCTAGGTCACGATGCCGCCCGAAGAACTCTATCAGCGCGTCTGGTGTCTCGAGCTTGAGCCACGGCATGTGCTGGTGTACTTCCGTGGCCGCCTCATCGAGCGTCAGCCCGCGGTCCCGCGCGGTCGCAAAGCCCAGCACGCGCCGCTGACGCACCGAACGTGGCAGCGTGTCGTATTCGGATTTGTCGCGCTCGCGCCCGGTCGCTGCACTTCTCACGCGCCGAATGCCGCCCGCGCGCCGGATGATATTCAGCACGTCTTGATATTCGGCCCGCTCAACCGCGCGAACCGCACGCTGCTGGGCGGCGGCTTCCGCCTGGTCGCGCTTCTCTTTCAATTGCCGTTCGCGCGCTTCGGACTTCTCAGCTCTCGCGAGCTCGCGTTCATAGACCTTGCGGCCGCGCTCATACTCACGCGCGGCCTTCTGGCGCTCGCGCTCCTCTTCGCGAGCGGCCTTTATGAGCGCCTGATATTCCTTTGCCGGCAGCGCATACCACTTCGCGCCCTGGCGAAAGTACACGCGGTCCGGGTCGTTCTTCGGCTGGCGCAGCCCTTCCACCGGGCCAATGGTCGCCGCCAGTAAACGGTATTCTTCGGAATGGCGCCACGCATCGCGCCGCTCTGCGCTCTGCGTGATACGCTGCCATGCTCCGCCGATGTAGGAGGCGCGGCGCTCGCCCGACAGGCCTTTTTTATCGGCCTCGTGCTCTAATTCCGCCTGAACGTTGCGCGCCACTAGTTCACTCCCGCCTGCTCGCCGCCGCCGATCTGCGCCAGCGCCAATAGGTCGTTAAACTCCTTGCCCGTATAGACGACCCCGTTCATCTCTACCATCGGCTTGCCTGTCAGTGGGTGGCCGTAGACGTCCATCTCGTGCCCCTCACCGAGCGCGTGAAGAATCATCTGACAGGACATCTCGGAGAGCTGACCGGCCTTCTGGTAGCGGTCTAGTCGCGCCTTGATGTTGTAGCCCGTCCCATCGAGCGCGGAGGGCATCCAATATTGTGTCTTGGGCTGCTCACCGTTCGGCATCGCGTGCCACCGTCCCCTCTCTGCGCCGGTTCCGCTCTTCATGCTTCATGACCGCGGTATGGACGATCCCGCCGAGGAAGAATAGCCCGGTGAACGCCCATACCGCTAGCACACCGTTGAGATGTAAGCCCGGCTCCATATCAGCGCCCTCCCCGCGTCAGTCTGTCGTTTGTCGCTTGTCGTCTTAATCAGTCCCCGATCCAGACCCAGGTAGGCACCACAGAATAGGTGATCGCGATGGTCTGGCTTGCTGGTACTCTAAACGATCCTGACGTAAGGCCGGTCGCTGTTCCCCCAATCGAGATTCCTGTCACCGTGCCGCCGGCGACATACACGGTCGCATCGACACCATAGGCGTTCGTGTAGGCCACAGTCGAGGCGGGCACGGCCGGAGGGCCGAGCACTCCCCGCGGATTCCAACCCGTATTGCTGCGCGCCACTCCGTTAATGAGGACGATAGCAAACCCGCCGGTGTCGTTGTTGACGTAGGTATTGAAGCCGGTCGGAGCGCCGCCGGTATTGACCTCCGCAATGAAGTTCGTCCAGGCCGGCCCGCTCTGCGCCACGTTGCCAGCGACGAGGTTACGCCGGTTATTGCTCCCGAAGAGGTCTATCGTGATGATGTTCGTGCCGATCCCGGTGCGCTGATTGAAGGTGTTGCCGACTATGGCATTGCACTGGCCGGCCTTGATCTTGATGAACTGGGTATTGCCCTCGTCGAACTGGTTGCCGGTCACGTTGCAGTAGTTCGCGAAGTCGAGGTTGACGCCCGTATCCACCGCGTCAAACTGGTTGCCAGTGATGTTGCAGTTCAGGCCACCATTACACGAGACGCCAATGGAGCCGGCATTGTTGAAGAGCACGAATTGGCAGTGCGTGACCGAGCACCACTCGCTATTGCTGAACTTGACGCCGATACCGCTATAGGAGTCGCGGAAGGTGCAGCCGCGCACCGTGTTATATGCGCCGTAGTAGGGCGCTGTCGCCCCGTTCATGTAGAGGTTGATGCCGGGGCAGTTGTGGATCTCAATATGGGTCACATCGCAGTGCCGCACACCGTCGAGCTCAATAACGGTCGTGAGCGCGGCGACATTCTGCCCATTAATCGAAAAGTCGGCCAGGCGAACGCCGCGGCGATAGGCGTTGGTGGGCTGCTTGTACCAGATAAGGGGGTTCGCGGACGTCCATCCGCTATCCACCGTAAAAACGGTACTCCAGCCATCGCCGATGATCTCGATATTATCCGAGGTGATGATGACCCCGTTTTTCCAATTGTAGAAGCCGCTTGGGCAGTAGATGCGCCCGCCGCCCTGCGCCGCGGCGGCGTTGATCGCGCGCTGAATCATCAGGCTATGGTCGTTCTGGTCCATCTCCTGATAGAAGCTGTTGACGTTAAACGTGGCGATCTGCGCCTTACTCCCCGGCGGACCGTAATAGGTTACGGTCGAGGGCCGGCCATAGGCGTCCAGGCCGGTAAAGACACCACCGCCAGGAGCGGGAGAGGGGATAGTCATAGCGGCTTGGATCTCCTAGAAACATTTGCAAATTTGCAAATTGGCCATGAAATATTCACAAAAAAATTCCCAACGGGTTTTCGGGTTAGGGCAGGATCGTCCAGGCGAGCGCCACGGCCTTCTCTGCGGTCGTGCCGCGCAGGGCGACATAGACCAGCAACGCCGCCGCGGCCAAAAGCAGTGCCGAGAGAAGCGGGTCGGGCCAGCGCTTCATCGCATCGCCATAGGCGTCCACCGCCTCGATCATGCGACTGATAGGGTTCATACGCCGCTCCCGATCACGCCGGCACCTGCGCCCACTGCAACGGGGACAGGCTCCGGTTGGGGCGCGGCAACGGGCGCAGGTGTGGGCGTAGAGCCATTAAACGAGCTTTGGTTCTGCGCCTGCGCTCCCACCTGCTTGACCGAGACAAAGGCGCTACCCACCTGATTCACGCCAACCAGGATCGTCAGGCCTGGCACAGAGAGCTGGAGGACGTTTAGGAGCGCGGTGACGATCTGGTTTGCTACCTCGCCGTCATGCGCCCAGGCGATCAAGCCAAGCATGACGATAGCCGCCGCGCTGACGCCCCCCAGCGCGACAACGCCCCACTTTACGAGGTCTTTTGTCTCCACCATTGACCTTCCCTCTGACTCTTTCCGACGCTATAAATCCGTCAGTTGTGACTGCGCCGGCGTCTCTTCACCGCCCGACGTGGGCGCGGCCAATTGCGCCCGTTGCTGCTCCGCCTCCTCGAGACGCGCCCGGTACGCCTCCGCCAGCGGGCGCGTGTGCTCACGCAGGCAGGCGATCACCGCCGCCTCCATGCACGCATCGGAGCAACAGAAGTGCTGCTCTTCCGGGCATTGTACAGACGCGATCCGCCGGTTGCCGGGCATGGCGAGTGTCACGATGACCGCGCTAAACGCATCGGCCATGACCAACTCATTCGCGCAGCCTGGTCCCTCGCAACGAATGCGGGTGCGCTCAAGATCGACCTGATTACTCGCCGTCAACTCGATACGGGTATATAGCCTGCTCATCCCATTGCCACTCCTAGCCAGGGCCATCCTCCGACCCCCTGATTGACGTGAACCGTCGTAGCCGTCCGGCTGTCGATGCCCACCGTCTCCGTGCTGTTCACCTGATTACTGGTGATGCCGACAAAGGCGGGCGTGCCGACGAAACCATGATTGAAGGTGCCCGCGCCCGTCCCGCTGAAGTAGGTCGCGCCTCCGAAGCCCGCCGTGCTGGGGAAATGCAACAATCCGCCAGAGTCGAAGAAACTCTTGCCGTTGCTTACGCCCACCGTGCCGGGGAAGGTCCAGGCGTCGGTAGTCGCTCCGCCGAAGGTGCCCGGCTGCACGCCGCCCGCGGGCACCTTATCCGCGGTGCCGTGGAAGGCCGGGGCGGTCACACTGCCGTCCGGGTTCACGTCCATCTCGCCGGTCGCCATGACGCGCTTCCAGATGCCGCCGGAGGGGTTGGCGTCGGTCACGTCGACTTTGCCCGCGCCTGAGCCGGCCGCGGCGGTGCTCTTGACGCTGCCGGCTGCCTCACCGTTGATGGCGCTCTGGTCGTAGACCACGCTTTGTGTCTGTTGCACGCTGCTACCCGTCTGCACGGTATTCAGGACGTTCGTATTACGGATCAGCTCAATGGGATAGTGTTCGCGTATCTCCTCATTCGGCTCGTAAATCTCCAGCGTGACGCGCCGCAGATCGCCGCTGTTCGCACCTGGCTGGGCGTAGATGTTTACGCAGATGATCTGATAGCCGTCCGGCCCCACGACCGGCAGGAGCCGTCCTATGCCCGCGTCTACCCGGAACGGATCGGTGCCGGTCTGCACGTCGAGGCCGTAGGGTGAGTTGTTCAGGACAATGACCCAGCCATCGCCAGGCGCGGGGAGTCCGCTAATCTGGCTCTTCTGCTGTTGGCCGTTGACCGTTGGCCAACTATTGGGATCTCCCAGGTCGTATTTCTGCATGGTGGGGTTAGACTCCCCCGGCCAATGCGGCAACCTGCATCGCCTGCGCGCCGCGATCCTGGACCGTCTCCAGCGGTTCGCGAAGCAGATAGAGGGCTACGCCAATGACCAGCACGAAGCCCACGCCGGCGATGAGCGCGCGGCCAAAGAACGCGCCAGTATTGCCCACGGCGATCCCAACCGCATCCAGGGGGTTCGCGTCTCCAATCGGCAGGGGCGAGATCGCCAGCGCGTCAGCCACCGCGCCGGCGATGGGCGCGAAGCCCTTGGGCGTGGTCGCGTTACTCACGCTCCAGGCGACCGCCTGGGACGCGCCGCCAAAGCCCGCGCCGGGCAATCCTTGCGCGATGGTCCGCAGGAACGGCTCAGGGTCTACGTTGGGGCCGTAGCTGTCCGGGTTCCAGCCGCCGCCCCACGGCGGATTGATGCCGACTTCGATATGGGGGCCGCTACTAAACTGCGGCGTCGAGGGGTGATGCCCGCCGGCGAGCTGGCCGCCGCTCCATCCCAGCACTTCACCGGGCCGCAGGGAATAGCCCGGTACAATGTGATCGGCGATGAGGTCAAGATGCTGATAGTAGAACACGGCTGGACGCCCGCGGTAGTTGAACCGCAGGGACACCACGCCGCCGCCGCCGTAGTAGAACGCGCCCGCCACCGTGCCGCCGAAGAGCGCCGTAATCGGCGTGCCGGTCGGCATGCCGAAATCGACGCCCATCTCCCCGTTCACGCCATGTGGCTGCGTAATGGGATTCTGCGTCAGCCACGGCCACGCGGAGGCCTTCGGTTGTTGCAGGAGAAAATACGAGTTCACGGTGGCGACCCCAATCAAACCAATGAAACCAATGAACCAATGGAACCACGGCGCGATTAGGGCAAAAGCAGAAGTTGATAGACCTGCAATTGGTCGGTGGCGAGCCGGCCCGCCGTCTGATTGAGTGAGAGGATCGCGCTCGCCTTCGTCACGTCGGCATAGACGGCCAGTGCAATGCTGTTGAGCGTATCGCCCGGCATGACCTGATACTCGCCGTTGACCGTCAAGCCGAGCGGATCAACCGCGGCGCTACTGCCGTCCGCCTTATTCGTGGCGGAGAGGGGCGCGGCATCCACCGTGACCGCGCCGTATTCGTCTTCCTGGAGCGGGTCTGCAAGCGTCATTAGAGCGCCCCCCCAAGAACGGTCGCCGCCTCACTCTCCGCCTCAGCGGGTGGGAGGACCAGGCGCATGCCGGAGGTGATCGTGTCGGCATCGATCATGCGCCCCGCCTGCTGATTGACGCGGAACAGCGCGGCGGCGTCCACATGCAGATCCTCAGCGATACTCTGGAGCGTGTCGCCGGGCCGCACAATGTAGGCGCCCTGATCGTCGGTGTCGAAGGCCGGCCCGCTTGGCGCGACCGCAGCCGGGCGCACGCCGGTGAGGGTCGCCTGCATGCCCGCGAGCTGCGCGCGCAGAGACGCGATTTCGGCGCTCAACTGCGCCGCGTCAAGCGCGGTGGCGTCCTGCGTGCTCTCGGGACCCTGGATGCTCTGTGTGCTCTGCTGTGGCTGCGTCATGGTGGTTTATGCTGCCTTTCCGGCTGTCGTCTGAGGAGCCAGCAATGAGGACATGACCTCGCCAAATGACGAGTCACGAACGATCTGGACCGCCTGGGCCAATGACGGCGCGGGCGGAACGGGCGGTGGGGGAGGCGGAGGGTTCTGGAGTTTGGCGATCTCGTCTTGCAGCGCGCTCGTCTGCGCCTCCAGGTCGGCGATATGCGTCTGCGCGGTGGCGAGCGCACCGGCTTGCTGCGTGATTTGCGCGTGCGCCGCGTCGAGGTCGGCCAGCATACACTCAACGGCCTGCGCGGCCTCCGCGAAGTCGTGGAGGAGGACGCCCGCGCTCGGCGTGTACATGAGCAAATAGCGATGATCGAGGGTCGCCGCCTGGGCGTTAGCGCCGTTCTGGATACGGACGGTACGTTCGGCCAGCGTGATTGTCGTGCCGAGCAAACCGGCCTGCTCGGCCTTGAGCGCGAAGCCCGCGCCGATGTGGTCCCCGGCCTGGTCGTGCGCGCCGGTCACGTTGCCCGCGCTGTCTGTTTCAATGGTGAGTGCCACGGCTTGCGCTCCTATTCTGGCCGGCTCGGTGATGACGATGTAGGCTATCGGCGCTGCCGCTTGGACTTGCGCCCAGGTGTAGCGGATGGGATCTCCGGGGGCAGCTGCGCTGGCTCGGTTATCGCCATCGGCCCAAAGGTAGGCGCCACCGACGCCATCCCCGGCCGGCCCGGTATCGATCCCGCCGCAACTGCTGTAATGGAACTGCACGCCAGATTCATCGCCAGGCAGAGTGCCGCCCTGCGACCACTCGACCACGACAGGCGCACGGCCGGCGTTCGCTTTAAGGTCCGCATGGAGCTGGTCGATGGTGAACGCCGCATATCCTACCGTCCTATGCGCGATGCCGAGTCGCGTGAGCATGACGTCAAGACCAGGGATGTTCATGCCGCCAGAAAGCGCGGCGTCCGCCTCGCCGTGGGCAATGGCGTCACTGGTCAGATGATTGAGCTCGTCAAGCGTGAGGGGGAACCTGACGGGATCGAGCGCATGGAGCGCGGCCAGAGTCGCGCACTCGCCGCAATCACCGTGGAACTGCCCAAACTCGCTGATGGTCTGGAAGCCCGGAAGCAGGGTCGTTGCCATAGAGTCTCCGCGCGCCTCCCCCTAGACGTTCAGGCCCAACGTTTCACCGGGAAAGACCCAGTTGTATTCATCGCCGTAGTGGCCGTGTGCGTGTGCCAGGCCGTCCACCGTGCCCTTGTTGTCCGCATAGAGCTGCGGCCAACCGCCGCGCTCGCCATAGTGCGCGGCGATGCCGTTGAGCGTGCTGTCCTGGTCAGGCCAGGGCTTGACGGTCGCGCTATGGTGCGGCTGCTGTGTCTGCGGCGTGGGCGGGGTCGGCCCGGTCGAAGTCTGGCGAAAAACGGGCGGATTGGCGTCCGGCCCGGTCGGCCCGCCGCTGTGTGTCGGCGTAGGCGTGGGGGTCGGGGTCGGGGTCGGGGGGGGCGGTGTGCCGTTGCTATGGCCTTCCGCGTTGAACAGGCTGTTCACCGAATCAATCAGCGATTGCTGTTGCGTGGCGTAGGCCTGCGCGATCTGGTCTGCCGCCGCCTGTTGTGTGCTGGCAGCCGCGGGCGCTTTCTTGCGGAGGCGCACGGCTACGAAGATCAGCACGATAGCCGCGACCGCCACGAGGGCGGTATGCCGCTGGGCGAACGCGGTCAGGCGCTCTTCTTCATTCATGCGCGGCACCTGTTCCCTCAGCGGTCGTCGGATGCACTCCAGACGCAATAATGATGTGCAGCGGAACGGGCCTACCAGCATAGTTGGCAGGACCAGACGCGGCGTCATCCTCAGCCTGGTCCTCTTCGCCGCTATCGCCTTCGTCGCGTTCCGCGGCCCGGCGGTCGAGATCGGCGAGCACGAAGAGGGCGACAGCGACCAGGACGCCCACGTAGTAGCCCGTCATCGCGGGATGGATGCGGAACAGGTCACGAATGCGCGTCAACATGGGCGCGATCTCCTCTAGCGACTAGGCTCCTACGCGGGCGGGTTGATCGCGTCCGTCCAACGCGATGCGCGCAAGTTGCGATACGGCGTGCTGTCAGCATTGCCAGAGAGTCCGCCCGGTGTCGTCGAGCGCAGCGACTGGCCTCCAGTCGTATCCTGGCGCGGCACCTCGGCAGACGAGAGCGCCAGGACGGGGTTTTGCTGTGGCCCGCGGATGGAGACCGGCAACACCTGATTGCCCGGTCCGTCCTGCGGCGTGGTATTGAAGAAGGCCGGCATATGGCTCGGCTGGCCGCTCACCCAGGATCGGCCATACCACGGCTCATATTCGGGCGCGTAGAGCGCCAGCGGCCCTTGCGTAGCGGCGGTCGGATCGGTCGCCGCCGGCGCGGTGCCCGGCCAGATCGGTTGAGCGGGATCAATCGGGTCCATAGGCTTGTGTCCTGCCTCTACTCCTCGCACGCACATGCACGCGCGCTCACACTCACAGATGCGCGCGTCTTGTTCTAGTGCGGATAGCCAGCGAATTCGCCGGCGTCATTACGGCCGGTGAAGGTCTTCGCGAGCTTGTTAATCAGGCCGCCCATGGACTCCGCATCCGTAGTGAGGCCGGCGAAATAGACGACCGCGATCAGAAAGAGCGAGATCCAAAACCAGTATTTAAGCGCCTGCTGTCCCATAACTTTTTTCTCCGACTCCAAATGACCCGATTGACCCGATTGACCCGATTGCAACTATTCAGGAGCTCGCGATGGGTGATTGCGCGAGTTGTGGCACGTTCCACGAGTGCGCCTCGGGCGCCTGCGCGGGGGCCGCGTAGACGTCTGCGCCTTTCCCGGTGATCGGCTCCAAGACATTGGCGAACCAGCGATATTGCGTGACCAGCAGAAGGAAGAGCATCAACACCAGCGCGTAGTAGAGAAAGGCATGCCCGATCCGCGAGCGATTGATGAGCGACAGAACCATGATTGCCACCGCCCACGCCACGACAAACCGCAGCGTCTCCACCGCGGGCGAGGTCGCGCCGGTATCACCGTCCGCACCCACGGCCATAGGGGCCGCGGCTGTGGGTGTGACGGCTCCGTAGGTCGGGGCCAGATCGGCTGGACGTGCCATCAGGAGTTCCACCAGCTCGTAAACGGGTTGTATCCCAGGCCGAGGTTAATGCCCGCCTCCGCGGCAGTAGCCACACCGGCCACCTGGGATGCGGAGTTGGCGGCGTCGGCAATGATGCCCGCGACAGTGGCTGCAGCGCCGTTCTCCGCATCCGCGATGGCCGCGCGTTTACCGCCGCGCTCGACGGGAATACTGGCCCCGCCAGTCAGCGCGCGCCACATCAATTCCAGGCGCGTACTGCCTTGCGGCCCTACGGGGACAATGGCAAAGATGAAGAAGAGGAGCGCGGCGATGAGCGGAAAGAGTCCGCCCGGCGTCGGCGCGTCCGCTAGCGCAGAGATGGCCCGCGAGGCTCGCTCGGTGGCCGGATGTTGCGGCATCGCGCGAATAATCGCCGCACTCTGCGCGGGCGAGAGACGCTTATCGCGTCCCGCGCGCTGGCGACCGCGGGCGCGCGAGTCCGTGCGGGGCGAAGTCCCCGCCGCCAACGCAGCCGGTTGCGGAGTCGCGCCCGGCTGCGTTGGCGCCTCATCCGGGCGTTGCTCTTCGGCATCTGAGGCGGGACCGCGATACTCGGCGGGGTCGCCGCCTCGCGCGAGATAGTCCCGCAGCTCGTCTTGCCAGCCCATCGCGCGCTACCCTTCCGCCAACTGCATCTGATCGGGCGCGAACACCGCCCCCAGGAGGTCGCCAAAGCGCCCGGTGAATCCACCGACGATGAGCATGAGGCCCAGGACGAACAGGATGCCCGCCGCGGCCTTCTCACGCCCGCCAGTGCTCATGTGGCTCACTCCCAAGCTTGGTGTTCGCGCGAATGATGAGACAGAGAGACGGGTGGGGAGCCTGCCGAGGAGGGCATAACTCGCGCGACAGACTCACCCACAATTCCAGCGTCTACCCGCGGCGGAAGCCGGCGGGATTGAGGCTCACAAGGAACGTCTCAACGCGGGGGGTAATGCCGGCAACCGCGCCCACCGCGGCGCACTGCACGCCGATGTTCAGGTCCGTCCAGCCGTCCGGCCCCATCATGTTCAGCACGCCCAGCGCGTCGTGATTGTCGCTGTTGAGCGCCGTTACCGCCGTGGCGTCGATCCAGGGGATCACCCCCTCGTCGAAGTCCTGGCCGTACGTCTCACGCAGCTCGTAGTAATACAGGTTGGTGGAGAGGTTGGCCGAGCCGGCACCCACCGCCAGCAACTTGTTCTGCCCGACGCTATCCTCATCGAGCTCGAGCGCGGAGATATTGCCCACCGTCGAGAACTTGGTGGACTGCTGGCCATCCACGATGACCGAGAGCACGTGATAGTGACGCAGCTTCGTGTCGATGCGGCTCCGCGCCATGATGTTCGCGGAGAGCGGATTGATCTGCCGGTCGATGAAATACTGGCAGGTCGGCTCGCCGGCGAGATCGAGCGAGAGCGGATTGCGGCTCGTATAGGTCGTGCCGTCCCTAAACACCGCGACCACCTGCACCGTGCCGCTTACCGAGGCCGTAGGCGTGGTGACGCCGGTCTGCTGTACCGTGTTCAGGATCGGGTCGGCGCCCAGCGCCTGGCTCGCGCAGACGACCTTGACCTGCGCCTTGGTCGAGTCGCCCATGATGGGCAGCATGCCCGCGGCGCTATGCGGGATTTTGCGGAGCTTCAGCGGAAAGTAGAAATTCCACGTGTTCGCGCCATTCACGGTCGGGAACGTGGAATAGAACGCGCTCTGCAACGTCGAGTTGGACTGGCCGGCGATGACCTGGCTAGCGATGCCGCGCCCGTAGCCCTTCTCTTCCTCCAAATATTTGAGGATGAACGGCTTGGTCTTGGCCTGCGTGCCGTTGTACGTCACCTCAATATTGTCGAAAAGGGTCAAAGGCGCGCCAGCATTGTTGGCGAAGCTGCCGCCGGTGCCGCCGAGGGTCACGGTCAGCGCGCAGACGAAAATCAGGCTCTCCAGAAACGCGCCGTTCGCGGTCGGCACGTCAAACATGAGCGTTGCGCCGCTACTGTAGGCCTGATTGGTGCCCGCGCCCGCCGCGGGCGGGCAAATGGCCCATTTGCGAACCGTCGAATAGAGATACTGCGCGTTGGCCTTGCGCCGCTCGACAATCGGGTCAGGCGCGACCGGCTGGCTCTGCGCGGCCTGCTGTGCGGGCGCGGTATTGGCCCGCGGCGCACCCATGAGAGACACCATATGCGATTTCGTCTCCTATTGGTCAGTCAGTGGAAACAAACAGTGTTGGCCAGGTAATTCAGGTGATGCGCGTGAATCGGATACTGGTGATGCGCGAACTAGCGCGGCTGCGTGAAATGCTCGACGCCCTGGGCCACGCCGCCGATGACCGTGCCGCCCGCGCGGCGCTTGGCAAAGGAGGTAATGGCGTAGAGCACGGCCAGCCCAATGGCGACCGAGACGCCCCACCAGAAGAGGCGGGAACCGATGCTGAGAACCTTACCCATAGTTTTTTTCAATCTCCGAAGAACTCGTGATAGTCGGCATACTCGATGGCGAGTGACGGCTTAGGGTTGAGACGCCGATAGAAGAACCCATATTCACTGGCCGGCGCCCTTTGCCGGTCGAACCCAAGCAGGCTCATGGCCTGCGCGATTCCGTGGCGATCCTCCTGCAAGCGGAAATAGACGAGATGTGTCGTCTGCGTCCGAATCTGCCGCGGGATGTACGCCGCCTCCTGCGTCAACGTGATGACCGAGATTCCCAGGCTCCTGCCCTGTTTCAGCAGCTTGGGCAGGCCAATAGGATAGGCCGTGCCGCTCTGTGTCGCGGCCAGGCTGCTCAACTCGTCAATGTAGACGATGGCCGGATGCCGCGCTTTCAGGATGCCGTGGAGCCAGGCGTCATAGGCGCTCACGTTGTCGTCCGGTGGCTGCCAGACCTGCACAAAGCCCTGACCGCCGGCCGCGGCACGCGCCTCGGGCAGTGCCTTCGGCGGCTCTTCCGTCAGGACCAGGCCGGGCCAACCGGCGAAGTCGTCACCTCCTTTGCTGTCCAGGATGTACAGATGAGCGAACGGATAAAAGCGGCGTAGCTCGTTGACGAGCCGCCGGGCGAAGGTCGTCTTACCGCTCCCGGTCATGCCCAGCAGATACCAGCGATCCGCCAGGCTCACCGGGAAGTCCCCCGCGATCTGCGGCCGGGGCCGCTCCGCTAGGGCTTGCATCATCTGCCGGGCCTTCTCCTCCTCCCGCCGCACGAGCATCCCCGGCGTCGGGGGCAAGAAGGGCAAGACTTCCGGCAACGCCCGTAACCTGTAGCCCTCCATCGGGTGTCTCAACGGTGGAAACCTCCCAACGCTGTTGGGCGACCTCGGCGCGCAGCTCGCGCAGCGCGAAAAGCAGGAACGCCAGCCAGTAGTCCGTGAGATAGGCGATCAGGTCACAGTGCCGCGGTGGATCGGGCGGTGGATAGTCCGGCGCGATGCCGCGCGCAAACGCGCGCATCTTGGGCAGGAACAACAGCAGCGCGGCCTTGACCGCCAACCGCTCACGCCCCCCCGGCGGCAACTGCTCCACCACCTTAGACCGCGCCTTCGCCTCCAGCACGGCTAGAAGTCCGTCTAGCGCCTCGTCGGGCACGGAGATGGGCAGGCCGTCGAGATGCAGCATCAGAGCCATATGGTGAAGCCGCCGTTCTGTGCGTAGAACACAAACGACTTCCAGATGCGCGGCCCGACGATCACGCCGGCGCGGACGTAGTTGGACGTGCGGACCATGCCGCGCACGGCCTGTGCGGCCAGCGCGGACCGCAGGCCATGCGCGATGGCGAGGTCAGCGAGGATCCCCGCGTCCTCTTCATCCATCGTGCTCCAAATCTGCGCCTCGGTCTTGCGCCGGTTGGTGTGCGTCAACAGGTCGTCGGCGCTATCGGCCATGAGCAAATAGCTTTTGACCAGCTCACCGCGCAATTCATCCGCCTCGCGCTTGGTAAGCGGGCGCGCGGCCTTTGCGCCGTCCGCCTCCGCACCCTCCGGCACACCGCCTAGGATGGCCGGCAGGCGCAGCTTGATTCCCGCGCCCGCGCCTGCGGGGGCGCTTGCCCGCACAGGCGCGGGCGCGGGCACAAACCCGCGAGCGCTCGCGTCCGGCTTGAGGCCGCTTGGCTTTTTCGCTACTCTCGGCTGCTGTAGTTGTTCAGGTGCTCGCGGACTTCCGCCAGATGCGTCGCGAACCGCTGTTCCACTCTGGTCAGGGCTTGGGTCGCCAGTCCCAGGTTTTCGTGTTGCTGGTCCGCCGCGCTCACCACCTGCTGATGCAGTTCGATGGTGTTCCGCATCTCCCCCATCAGCGCGCTCATCTGGTCCATGAGCCGCGCCATCAGGTGCGCTTGCTGGTCGTGGCGCGTCAGCACGAGTGACAGATTCTCGTGCAGCAGTTGCAGCCGCCGATTCTCGCTGCTGTCGGAGGGTGTCTCGGAGTTTCTGCGCTCCGGCTGAGAGGGGAGGGAGGGTTGCGGAATGTCCGGCGCTTCCGGCGTCTCTCCCGCTTCCTCCTGCGCTTCCTCCACCGCTTCCTCCACCGCTACTTCCGGCGCTGCTGTTTCCGGCGTCGGTTGGCCGCGTCTGCTCATCCTGTGTCGCCTCCTGGGGCGATGCGCTGCGTATTGCGCTGCTCATGGGTTAGAGCCAGTCCCGCAGCTCAAGAATGGCGTTTGTCTGCGCCGCTGCGGTGATTTCGGCCTCGTTGGTCCAGTCCACCTGGGTCCAGCCAGGGCCAGTGAGCGTCACGGACGCGGAGCCGATGCCGTTTTCGACCGTCAGCGTGGCGTTCGCGTTCACATACACGAACACGTGCCGGTAGCCCTGGCGCTTGAGCTTGTACGGGGTCGCGCCAAACACTAGGCGCTCGGTCACAGGATCGCGGGCGCGCTGGCTCTCGATGCCGCGCACAATCGCGTCAATCTTGCTGCCGAGCTTGTGGAAGATGTTGTGGTGCTCGGCTTCGTCGAGGAGGTCTTTCGCCGTGTGCTCGACGGATGTTTTGCTGCCAAACGTCACAAGGCGTGCTCCCAGCCACGGAGGGACAATCAACGGAGGAAGTGGTCGCGCGCCTGCCTGCCAGAGCGTTTCACGCGGCCACGTGTCCAGATGTGCATGCTATTTCTGGTCAAGTGTACGCAGAGCAGCATCCGGGCGTCTAGAGAGAAGTTTATACCCGGTAACAGAGCGGCGTTTAGCGGTGCGCGCGTAGGGGGTATGCGCGGCCACAAAAGAGCGCCCGCTGCGGATTCGCGGGCGCTCTAGGGATTGTGGGTGTTGTAGCTGCTAGCCTATTGTCTTCCGCGCCTCCAGGTGTGCCATGCGCCGCTCGATGTCGGCCATGCGCTCGGCCAGATCGTAGGTGCCTGCGACACGATCACGAGCAAACTCTAGCGCTGCGATGACCTGGCGGCGTGTCACGATCAAGCGTGATAGGTGGCTCATGGACGGGTCCGGGTCATCCATAGGACCATTGTGCGGCCCATCATCGACGTATAGACGCAGAAAACCGTCGATGATGGCAATGGCCAGCGCCTTCTCGTCAGTCCACATGCCCTCACCCATCACGCCCCCTCGCCCGTTAGGGCAGATTGGATTCGCACATCGGGTTCGAACAGAACCACTGCTCGCCCGTCCCGTAGCACTCCTCGCAACGCTCACCATCTATGCCGCCATCGCCCCCGCAGCGGTCGCAAAAGCCGCTGGACAGCGGCGTGCCACACATGTCGCAAAATCGGTCGTCATCGTCCATCACGCCCCCTCGCCTTCTGTGCCTGGTCGCCGGAAGTGGTATATGGCGTAAGTAGAATCCCACTCGGCATCGTCGTCCGACTCGTACAGCGGGTGGGAGGTCAGCCGCTCGTTGGGGTGATACTCACGGTTGCCCCCGCCCGTGCGGCAGATGACGAAGATTCCCCCGTCATCGATGCCCGCGTCCCGATACCGCTCCATGTCGCCGCGGGTGAGGCCGAGCAGTGCCAGCGCATGGTCTGCGTCCGATTCCTCCCCGAACAGGACACGGTAAAAGTTGTCGTTGTGGGCCATCACTCCCCCTCGTCTTCTGCGTGGTCGCCTATCTCATCGGCTAATACACTCAGTGACCTTTCTACGAGGCTCAGGTCGTCTATGTGGCCGCCAATGCTCGTGTGCTCACGCGGCCAGGCGGCACGTGCTGAGTTCAGTCGTTTGATGGCAGCCATGATTTGGGTCCGCGCCGCGTCAATCTGCTCGGACGCCTTAACGGGATTCTCGTCCATCACGCCCCCTCGCTTTCCTGCTTCTGGTCGCTCGACGCCGCCGCCACCGGCTCAACCACCGGGAATCCCGCCCGTCGCAGATATGGGGTGAGATTCGGCCACGGTGCCAGCGCCTCCAC
>CAYYCB010000047.1:0-5481 GCA_964469715.1 uncultured Ktedonobacterales bacterium
AACATGAGACGCGTGTCGTAGGGCGCGCTCGCGACGCCCGTGACCGCGCCCAACATGACGTCGCCGCCGTCGCTCGCAGCCTCGCCGAGATCGCTGGTGTCCTTCATACGCTTGCGGCCGATCTTGAACAGTTTGTTGAGGGGAGCTATTCGCGAGATCTGGCCGATCCGCGCATGCAAGTCCTCTCGCACACGCTCGGCATCGCCCGCCAGGCCGACCTCCAGCTTGCGCGCCTTGGCACTACGTTGCGCCAGCTTGGCGAGTCCGTGGGCGCCGCCGGCGCCAGCATCGACGCGCTACAGCAAGAGCGTGAGCGCCTCTCCTCGCTCTATCGCATCGCCCAGGACCTCAACTCCACACTCGACCTCGACGACGTGCTCGGCCGTGTTATGGCGCGGCTCATTGAGGTGGTGCGTGCCCAACGCGGATTCCTCATGCTGTGGGACGAGGCCGCGCAGTCGCTCACCTTCGCGGCGGCTCGCGGCGCGGATGGCCGCCCCCTCGCGCAGGCTGATTTCACGCTCAGCCAGGGTGTCATCGAGGGTGTCTGGGGCGACCAGCAGCCGATGCTCACCCTCGACGCCCAGGCTGACGAGCGTTTCGCGGCGCGCGAGAGCGTGGTCGCCTACGGCATCCGCTCTGTGATGTGCGCCCCTCTGCGGGTGCGTGGGCGCGGTGTGGGCATCGTCTACGTAGATAGTCGCAGCGACGCCAACCTCTTCGACGCCGCCAGTCTCGACCTGCTCGCCGCCTTCTGTAACCAGGCTGCCATCGCCCTCGACAACGCGCGACTCTTTGACGAGCTGCGGCGCCACCTGCGCGAGATCAGCGCGATGAAGGCCTATACCGACAACATCTTCGCTTCCATCGCCAGCGGCGTCATCACCGCGGATACGCTTGGGGCCGTCACGGCATTCAATCGCGCCGCGGAGCGCATCTTCGGCATCCCGAGCGCACGCGCCGTCGGCCTCCCCTACGCCGACGTGCTCGCCACAGCAGGCGACGACCTCTCAGAAATCATGCGCCGCGCCGTCGCCGCGCAACAGGTCACGCTCGGCCATGAGTTGACCCGCGAGGCGCCCGGCCGTGGCGAAATCTGTCTGCGCCTCAATGTGTCGCCCCTGCGCGATGATGCCGGGACGGGCGAGCCGCTTGGCGTGGCGATGGTGGTGGACGACCTGACCGAGCTTCGCCGCTCGCAGCGTCAGGCAGAGGAGATTCAGCAGCTCTTCGGGCGCTACGTCCACCCGGCCGTTGTGCGGCAGCTTCTCGCGGACCCCAGCGCCGTGACGCTTGGCGGCGAGACGCGCGAGATCAGCGTCGTCTTCGCAGACATTCGCGGCTACACTGCCCTCGCCGAGCGCGAAGAGCCCGCCGCCCTGGTGCGTATCCTCAATACCTATCTTGAGCTTCTTACCGAGGCCATCTGGCACGAGGAGGGCACGCTCACGATGTACATTGGCGACGCCCTCATGGCGATCTTCAATGCACCCTTGCCCCAGCCGGACCACGCCCTGCGCGCCGTTCGCGCGGCCTGGGGTATGCGCGCCGCGCTGGAGCGCCACGCAGCGGAAGCGGGAGCCGCGGGCTCCGCGGTGCAGTACGGTATCGGCGTGCATACGGGTCTTGCCGTCGTCGGCAACATCGGCGCGCGGGCGCGAATGCAGAACTACACCGCCATCGGCGACGCCGTCAACACCGCCCAGCGCATCCAGGCCAACGCCTCCGCCAATCAGATCTTGCTCAGCTCAGCCACTTACATCGAAGTCGCGCCGCATGTCGCCGCACATCCCCTCGATCCTCTCGCCGTTAAGGGTAAGACCCATCCCCTGAGTGTCTACCATCTCGACGGCCTGCGGTGACCTTTCAACTACCCGCAGCGACCGAGAGGACGCGAGTCGCGCCGACGTAGGACGCTGCAGTGCGCGTCAGCGTGACGTGGTTGGGTGCTCGCCATACGGAGCGGCGTACCCGATAAGTCAGGGGCTCGGGTAATCCCCACGACGACAAGCACAGCATGCCGATGCAGAGACTCCTGCGCACCATCCATCCTTACGCTGATTACGCGTCCGGGGGCTGCTCTTCCCCTTCCTGAGCGGCCTCAAGCTCGCGGAAGCGATAGCCGACGCCGCGCTCGGTGAGGATGTATTTCGGATGGGCGGGGTCGCGCTCAAGCTTCTGGCGCAGGTAGGTGATATAGAGCCGGAGGTAGTGCGACTCATCGCGATATTCGGGACCCCAGACTTTGGAGAGCAGCGTCTCGTGGGTCATCAAGCGCCCGGCGTTATTGACGAGGTGGTAAAGCAGGCGATATTCGGTGGGCCGTAGGTTCACCTCTTCGCCACGGACCCAGACCTTGCGCTTGTTGAAGTCGATGGTGAGGTCTTTATCCACCACGATCATGGTCTTGCGCGGCGGCGAGGGCGTGAACGTGCGACGCAGCAGGGCCTTGATGCGCGTCTGTAGCTCGCGCGGGCTGAAGGGCTTGGTAAGGTAGTCGTCCGCCCCTATCTCCAGCCCTTTGATGCGGTCGGACTCCTCGTTGCGCACGGTCAGCATGATGACGGGCACGTTGGAGACCTCACGGATGCGCCGCAGGGTCTCGAAGCCGTCCAGCTCGGGCATCATGACGTCGAGCACGACGAGATCGGGCAGATCTTCTTTGAGATGGTCGAGTGCCTCTTGGCCGCCGAACGCTTCGACCACGCGGTAGCCTTCGACTTCGAGGTTGAGGCGCACGACATCCACCAGACGCGGCTCGTCGTCAACCACCAACACGGTGATACTGCGAGGGTCAATCTGATGCTGGTGCTCCATGCGCTCTCTCCCGTGCCTGCGTGCGGCCGGAACCGCCAAAGATCACCATCGGCGCCTGCGGCCGCTCCTCGCGGGGCAGGCTGAAGGAGAACGTCGAGCCCCGGCCAAGCTCGCTGTTCACCGAGATGCGACCGCCGTGCGCCTCGACGATGGCCTTGCAGATATAGAGTCCGAGGCCCGCCCCCTGAGTGCGCCGGGCGACGGTGTTGTCGATGCGGTGGAAGCGCTCGAAAATGCGCTCCTGCTCGCGCAGCGGAATGCCCTGCCCCAGATCGGTGACGGTGATGACGACCTCACCCTCGGTGAGACGCCCGCGCACACGAATCCGCCCTCCCTTGGGAGAGTATTTCACGGCGTTGTCGAGCAGGTTCATCAGCACCTCCTCGATGCGCTCGCGATCGGCCATCACCAGCGGCAGCGCCGAGGGGAAGCGCACGGAGATGTCGCGGTCGGGCGCTCGCGCGGAGAAGCGCCGGACCACCGAGCGCGCCAACTCGGCGACGTCGAGCTCCTGCCGCTCCATCTTGAGGCCGCCGGCCTGGATGCGCGAGGCGTAGAGTAGATTGCCGAGTAGATGGTTGAGCCGGTCGGACTCCTCCTCGATGGCCTTGAGGCGGTCGCGCAACGTCTCGGCGTCCCAGTGGGCGTCCTCGCGAGCGAGCGTGGAGGCGTAACCTTTGATGATGGCGATAGGGGTCTGGAGCTCGTGCGAGACGACGGAGATGAAGGTGTTGCGCAGCTCGTCGGACTCGCGCGAGCGGGTGACGTCGCGCACGTTGACGACGCAGCTCACCGGCTGGCCGTGCGCATCTTGCACGGCGGAGGCCGTGACCGACACCTCGACGCTCTCACCGTCGCTGGCAAGCAGAACCAGCTCGCGGTCCACGATGGCGCGGCCCGTCTCGAAGGCCTGGACGACGGGATCCTGCTCGTAGCCGATGGGATTGCCGGTGCGGTCACGCGGCAGCAGCACGTCATGGTAGAAGCGCCCGAGCACTTCGTGCTGGCGCCAGGCGGTCATAGCTTCCATCGCGGGATTGAACCCGGTGATGCGCAATGCCGCGTCCACGGTGATGATGCCGTCGCCGCTGAAGTGGAGGATGGAGCTGAGCTGCCGATTCTGTAGGCGCAGACGGGCCGCCTCCTGGTAGAGACGGACGGCGGCGGTTAGCTCGCCGATGAGCGCCTGGCGACGGCGCGCCTCGAAGAGCGTGCGGCGCGAAGAGAAGCCCGCCGCGCCGAGCAAATAGAGCGTGCCGGCTGGGCCGGCGAGGTCGCCAAGGGTGAGCGTCGCGATCTCGCCGCCCCAAAGCTCCGCCCGGAGCAGCACGCGGGGCCGGCCGTCCAGCGGTTCGGGCGTTGGGTCTTCGGCGACGATGGCGATGAGCGTCTGGGCGGCGTCGCGGTCAACGCCCCACGCCAGCACCCACGGCTCGTCGGGACGGCGGCCGCCGTCCTCGTCGGCAGGGATGTCGCGCAGCGCCAGCGCGCCAGCGCCCGCCTCGGCAAGCGTCACGGCGTTTGCCAGCGCGCGACGCAGTCCGTCGCTGGCACGCGTCTGCTCCGCGGCGCCTGTAGGATAGAGGATTGCCATTCGAGATACCCGGCGTATGGAGATATGCGAGAGGTCCAAAGAAAGTGTGCGACAATGCATGCGGACGCCTTGCGCGGCGACCACACGCCGCGCGGGCCAGCGTATTTTAGCACATCAGCGGCAGGCGGGCGGCATCCCGCGGCGCGACGACGAGGCAGAGGTGGGCGTGCGCTTCGACATCTTTACGTTGTTTCCTGGGATGTTCCACGGCCCCTTCGAAGAGAGCATTCTCGCGCGGGCCCAGGCGGCGGGGCGGGTCGAGATCGCGCTACACAATCCGCGCGACTGGACGACAGATCGCCACCACGTCGTGGATGACTACCCCTACGGCGGCGGCGCGGGCATGGTGATGAAGCCCGATCCGCTCTATGCCGCGGTCGAGGCGATCCATCAGGGCGGGCCGATCATTCTGATGAGTCCGGCGGGGCGGCCATTTACGCAAGCGGTCGCTCGCGAGCTGGCGGCGGAGGAGCGCGTCACGCTGCTCTGCGGGCACTATGAGGGGGTCGATGAGCGCGTGCGTGAGCACCTCTGCACGGATGAAATCTCCCTCGGCGATTTCGTTCTGACGGGTGGCGAGCTGGCGGCAATGGTCATCGTGGACGCTGTTACGCGATTGCTGCCGGGGGTCCTGGCGCCGGGGTCCGCCGAGGAGGAGTCTCACACGGCCGGGCTGCTCGAATATCCGCACTACACGCGGCCACCGGAGTTTCGCGGGTGGCGCGTGCCCGATGTGCTGCTGGGCGGCAACCACGCGGCCATCGCGCGCTGGCGACGTAAAGAGGCGTTGCGACGTACGAAGTGGCGGCGGCCGGATTTGTTGGAGCACGCTGAACTCTCGATGGACGACCTGAACATGCTCTCGGAGATCGCGGCTGAGGAGGCGGGGCGGGAGGCGAGCGGAGGAACGGAGCCAAGAGCGCTCGATTAGCTCACGCGGGAAAGAGACGGCTGAGCGAGGGTGTGCGCGAGCGCCTTCATCGCGCGCAGCGTACGGACGGCGGACTTCTGAGTGCCCGCCTGCAACGGCCTCCCATGCGTCCGCCCATGCTACACTACTTCTTCGGAGA
>CAYYCB010000047.1:5581-15824 GCA_964469715.1 uncultured Ktedonobacterales bacterium
TGGGCTGACGGCGCTGGTGGAGCGTGAGCTGCCGTTCGTGACTGGCGAGGTGGCGAGCGCGGAGCGTGTGAATATCGAGGCGCTGCGTCGCGAGGCGCTGACCGCGCTGGGCACGGAGCGGCGCGCCCACTACGACGATTGGCCCGAACGCGGCGACGGCGAGGCCGATTCGCTTCGCGTACGTATGCAGCCGCTGCTCGATCTAGGGACCGATTATCGCGCTCGGCGCCAATATGCCCTGGCGGCCGCCGTCTATCGCACGGTCGCGCAGGCCGCGATAGATTCCTACGAAGCGCGGACGGACCCCGCGGGCCAGCGTCGCGCGGCCCTCGGCGCCGTCGTCCGCGCCTGCTCCGCCGGATTGGGCGATTGCCTGGACGGCGCGACCGGCGCCGGCCCTCGCCTGGTTACGCTGCGTGCCTTGATCGACATCGCCCTCCTGAACGGCGACCGCGGTGTGGACGACGGCGAGCTGGCGCGCGAAATCCTACTTGGGCGCACGACGCAGGAGGAGCGAGAGTTTGCCGCCGGACAGGTGCGGGTGGGGCTCTCCGAAGGAGAGACGGCGGCGGACCACGAGCGACGTCGGTGGCGCGGAGAACTGCTGGTCGCGCTCAGCGGCGCGGAGCCGGGGGACGAGGCACGTCTCAGCGTCTATCGGGAGACTGGCCAGATCGCGACGCTCATCTTACATCTGCTCGCCACGGGGCGTACAGAGGAGGCGCTGGCCGAAGCGAGGCGGGTCTCGGACGTCGCGACGTTGATCTCCGTGCTCAATACGCTCGCCGGAGCGGGGCAGGGCGAGGAGGCGGCGCGCATCGGACGCGAGCGGCTGGACATCAACGATGAAGATGAGCGGCTGATACGCTGGCTGAAGGACGCCGCAGAGCGCCGGGGAGACGGCGCGGAGGCGTTGGCGCTGGCTACGCGGGCCTTCCGGCTCGCTCCCACTAGCTCGACCTACCATGAAATGCGGGCGCTGGCCGAACGCGCCGGGACCTGGCCTGAGGTACGGCAGGCACAGCGCCAATGGCTGGAGCGCGAGGGACAGGTGGCGCTGTTGGCGGAGGTGTGTATCGAAGACGGCGACCTCGACGCCGCGCTGCGTGCGTTCGCTACCGTTGATCCCGAAGCGCTGGAGGAAGGCGCGGATGCCTCGCTGGCGGCGCGTCTGGCTGAGGCCGCGGAAGCTTCGCGCCCGGACGAGGCGCTTCAGCTCTATCGCGACGAGGCGGCGCGGCAGATCGCGCGTGGCGGTCGCCAGCGCTACGCCCTGGCAGCCGGCTATCTCTCGCGGGTGAAGGCGCTGCTGGAACGTCTGGGGCGCACGGCGGAATGGGAGCGGGTGCGCGACGATGTGCACTCGTCGCAGGGGGAGCATCGCGGTCTCGCGCATGAGCTGCGACGCGCCGGCCTATGAGCGGCGCGACGAGCACGCGGCAGAACAGCTTGTGATGCGGCGCTAGGGCAACCTACCTGCGGCGCGCTAGCAATTGCGTGCCTGAGTCGCTATAATGGAAGCGGATTTGCGCCCGCCGTGAAACGCTGGGCCGCACGCACCCACATTCCATAAGAGGGGATTGTCCTTTCCATGACGTACGTGATCACGCAGCCATGCGTCGGCGTCAAAGACGCGTCGTGCGTTGACGTGTGCCCGGTTGACTGCATCCATCCCGCCGAAGGTGAATCGGACTTCGAGAGCGTTGACATGCTCTACATCAACCCCGATGAGTGCATCGACTGCGGCGCCTGTGAGCCCGCGTGTCCGGTAAGCGCGATTTTCGAGGAGAGCGCGGTGCCGGCACAATGGAAGGAATACATCCAGATCAACGCGGATTACTACCGCAATAAGTAGCGACTCTCCCGACGGCGGCCCGCGCCGAGCGCCAGGCGTTCGCGCGGGCCTTCGCGCGCCCTGGAACACTGCATGCGGCGCACTGCCGCGGAACAAGCGGGCCACACCGGAAAGAAGGCAGACGATGACAAGCCGCGAGGTCGAAGAGTGGGTCGAGCGTGGGCTCGAGCTCAGCGAGGATGAGCGCTACGACGACGCTCTGGAGGCGTTCGACCGCGCACTGGCGCTCGCACCCGACGATGCCGAGATATGGGCGCTCAAGGGCGACGCGCTCGACGACGCCGGGCGCACCGACGAGGCGCTGGTGGCATACGAACGAGGGCTTGCGCTCGACCCGGATGAGCCGACGCTGTGGCTCTCGAAGAGCGGAGCGCTCGCCAAGCTGGAGCGTCCGGAGGAGGCGCTCACCGCGGCCGATCATGCGCTGGCGGTTGATCCCACGGAGGCGGACGGCTGGATTCTCAAGGCGACGGTGCTGGCGCAACTTGAGCGCTACGACGATGCCCTTGCCGCCTACGACCGGGCGCTGCAACTCGACCCTGAGGAGGCGGACGCCACCGTCGGCAAAGCCGACGCATTGCTCGCCACTGGCCGCTATGACGAGGCGCTCACGTTTTACGACGAAGCGCTAGCCCGCGACCCCGACAACGCCGACGCCTGGGTGGGCAAGGGGGACACACTGGACGCGCTCGGCCGGACCGAGGAGGCTGCGCAGGCATACGAGCGAGCGCTGGCCATCGAGCCGGAGGACGTAGACGCGCTCGTCGGCCTGGGCGACACGCTTGGCAGCCTGGAGCGGGATGAGGAGGCGCTACGCGCCTACGACGCGGCGCTCGCCATCGAGCCGGAGGATGTGGACGCACTCAGGGGCAAGGCGATTGCGTTGCTCGACCTCGAACGCGATGTGGAGGGGCTCGCCACGCTCAATCGCGCGCTCGAATTGGACCCCGACGAGCCATTGCTTTATACGCTCAAGGGAGACGCGCTCGTGCAGGCGGAACAGCCGGAGAAGGCACTCGACGCCTACCAACGCGCGACCCAACTCGACGCGAAGAACGGCTGGGCGTGGGCGGGTGTCGCCGCCAGCCTCGACGTGCTTGGCCGCACGGACGAAGCTCGCGCTGCCGAGAAGCACGCACGCGACCTTGGCTTCACGGGAGTACACGACGAATAGCCGCCATTTCCTCACCTCAGGCGCCCCGATCAGAATGAGGCCTCTGGTCGGGGCGCTTTCATTTTGGCCAGGGGGCCGCAGGGAACGTCACGATCTCCTGGCTGGCTCACCCTCCCCCGGCTCGCCAGGTAACAGGCCCTCGGTATCAGTGGCGCTACCGCTCTCAATTGTCTGCCTCTGAGGGAATACGCCTGAGATGCCGCCCCAGGCCGGTGGCCCACCGTCCGCCTCCGCATCCGGGAGATTCGGGTTGGCGCCAAGGAAATCGCCCTCGGAGCGGCTGGGCGCGACGCCCGCCTCGTGCAAGACCTCTGCCGCCGAGTGGAAACGCTTGCTGTCGGGCAGGCGGAGGTAGATGCCAAGCGGTAGCTCATGGTAGCGCAGGCGTAGCTCGTCGCGCGTGAGACCATGGGTCCAGTCGAGCAGTTCCAAGCGCGCACCGGCCTCAAACGCGTCCTCCGTTGTCACCGCGAGCTGATCATCATTAGGTGCGCCCTTCGGCTGGATTCCCAACTTGCGCTCTGTCCGTTCGCTCTTTATGTAGTCGTCTCGGTCGCTCATATCCCGCTCCTCTCGGCGCACGACGCCGCACGCTGGCCTCCTCATGCCGCAAGGCGTGTGCCGTGCGGCCACCGCTCACCTCAACATCGCCCGCTCTATCGGCACGAGTTCTGCGGGCGGGGACCGGAGCCACGTCGCGCTGCGGTCCCCGTGACGTGGGGAACCCAGCTACTCTTGTCGGGGCCATGTCCGGCAGTTAGACAGATTGCGAGGAGACTCGATGCCAACAGCTAGGAGATTCGCGCGCTACCTGGCGCCCATCCCGCTCGCCGCCCTCGCGCTGGCCCTCGCGAGCAGCGTCGCCGCCCACCCCGCGACCATAATCCACACGGCTCCGCGCCACCTGCACACCACCGGAATCCACTCCACCAGCACGAACTGGTCCGGCTGGGCCAACACTGGCGCGCGCTTCGCCGATGTGAAGGGCACCTGGACACAGCCTACCGCGTCCTGCTCCGCTGGTGAGACCGCGTACTCGTCGTTCTGGGTGGGGATAGACGGCGACGGCACGAATACGGTCGAGCAGATCGGCACCGACGCCGATTGCCAGGGAGGCACGCCGACGTACTACGCCTGGTACGAGATGTACCCTAGGTTTCCGGTCAACCTCTCGAACACCATTCACCCCGGCGACACGCTGAACGCGGACGTTCGCACCAACGGGAGCGGCAGCTTCACGTTGACCATCCACGATGCGACGCGCGGCTGGACCTTCACCACACAGCAGCGATCCAGCAGGGCGCGGCTGGGCTCGGCGGAGTGGATCGCCGAGGCGCCGTCGAGCAGCGGTGGCGTGCTTCCGCTTGCCAATTTCGGCACGGTGAGCTTCTCGAACTGCACCGCCGACGGCCTTTCCATCAGCGCCAATCCCAATCCCGACAAGATTACGATGGTCACCGCAGGCGGCACGGTCAAGGCGCAACCCTCTAGCCTGGGCTCCGGAGGAACGTCCTTCAGTGTCGCGTGGAAGCACAGTTAGCGCCAATGGCTCCGAGGTAGCAAGAGAGGGCCGGAGACACTTTGGGCGTCTCTGGCCCTCTCTCATTTCTCGTCGCGGCGGCTCATGACGGCGGCGCCGGTTCTGGCTACGAGCCGCCAGGGACCATATCTTCATGGACGGTGACGGCGGCGAGGTCGTGCAAGGCGCGCTCCCGCGGATTGATGATGAGCTCGTTGACGACGCTCTTGACGCCGGGGACGGCGGCGGCGACCAGCTCGGCGGTCTGTCGCGTGGCGGCGTTCAGGACATTACCGCGCAGGCGAATCTCTCCGAGGCGCGGATAGACGCCGATGCGTGCCTCGGTGGTGCGAGGATCACGAGCGAGCGCCATCGAGACGGCGGAGGAGAGGCGCGCGTCTGAGAGAAGATCGTTGTGGATTTCGGCAAGGCCGGGCAGGCCAACGAGCTGGTCGGCCACCAGCGTGCGGTTGAGATCGCTGGCGACATGGCCGCGCAGCCAGACAACGCCGTCGATGGCATGGACCTCGAAGCCGCGCATGTCGATACGCAACGGGACGTAGCCGTCGATGGCGGTGAGCGCTTCCTGGCGGAGCTCTTCGTCGTCGCGATAGGGGACGAGCTGCTTGGGCTGAACGGAGCCGAGATCCACAGCGATTTGCTTCGCGGTGATGGAGGTGATCCTCGGCGCGGGCACCAGCATCTCGCGGCCTAGCGACTCCACGACGAGATGACGCAGCATGCCACTCTCGCTGTGGACCGTCACCTGCTCCAGGCGGCCGAGTCGCTTGCCGCCGGCCACCACAGCCGTCGAGCGGTCGAGAACGACACCACTCGGACGGGTCGCCATCTTCTCGACATCGGCCAGCGGGACGCCGATCGTGACTGTGGCGGCGCTGGCGGCGGTGATGAGGCGCAGCGGCACGTCGTATGTCTTGCCGAAGACTCGCGGTCGAATCCCCGCTGCGGTGACGGTGTTCGCCGCCGGGTCCGCGACAACGTATTCGACCTTGCCGGAGACGCCGTCGCTAGCCTCAACCTCGGCGCCGAAGCGAAACTTCTGGACGTCCGCGAAGCCCATGTGTGGTAGGTGCATATACCCGCTATCCCCTCATGCCGCGGCGACGTGCAACGCAGTGGGCGCACGGCGGCAAGTTACCTTGCAAAGTGTAGCATGGTGGTCCGTCAGTGGGCAACGGCCATGCCATGACGTGCCGGTCCTAGGCGGCTTATGCGCGACCAGCGCGATACGCTAGCCTTCCAGCAGCAGCGCCTCCGGATCCTCCAGCAATTCCTTGACCCGGACCAGGAAGCGCACGGCCTCATTGCCGTCCACGATGCGGTGGTCGTAGGAGAGCGCCACATACATCATCGGGCGAATGACCACCTCACCGTTCAGCGCGATCGGCCGCTCCTGAATCTTGTGCATGCCAAGAATCCCGACCTGCGGACCATTCAGGATAGGCGTCGAGAGCAGCGATCCGAAGACTCCGCCGTTGGTGATAGTGAATGTTCCCCCGCGAATATCCTCAAGGCTGAGCTGGTTCTTGCGCGCCTTCTCGGCAAAGGTGGCAATCTGCCGCTCGATCTCGGCGAACGCCAATCGCTCGGCGTTGCGCAGCACCGGGACGACTAATCCCTCCTCAACGCCGACCGCGATGCCGATGTCGTAATAGCGCTTGAGCACCATCTCATCGCCCTGGATCTCGGCATTCAGGCGCGGGAAGGCCTTGAGCGCGCCCACCACCGCCCTTGTGAAAAACGACATGAAGCCGAGGTTCACCCCGTGGCGTTCCTTGAAGGCGTCGCGGCGGCGCTTGCGAATCTCCATCACCGCCGACATGTCAATCTCGTTGAACGTCGTGAGCATCGCCGCCGTATGTTGCGCCTCGACAAGTCGCTTGGCGATGGTCTGGCGGCGCCGCGACATGCGGACACGCTCCTCCTCACGTCCCGGCTCCGTGACCGCCGGTACGCCAAGCCGTCGCACCGGGGGAAGCCCGGCGGACGGCGCCGGGGTGGGCGGTGGTGGTGGCGCCACAGGCGCCGGAGCGGCTGCCCCATGGCCGGAGAGGTAGGCCTCGACGTCTTCTTTCATGATCTGGCCACCTGGTCCCGTGCCGTTGACCGCCCGGAGGTCCACCCGGCGCTCGGAGGCGATGCGCCTGGCCAGCGGCGACACTCTCCCGCTTTCCGCCACCTCATGTTGCGCAGCCGCACGCGTCCCCACCGAAGCAGGCGCGGGGCTGGCGCCGTTGCTCGCAGCCGGGGCGGGTCGCTCGGCCTGACGCTCCTCACTGACCAGCGCGAGAATGTCGTTGACGCCGACGGTGGCGCCCTCCGGCTGGACGATGCTCGCGAGCACGCCCGCGCTCGGAGACGTCACTTCGACGTTGACCTTGTCCGTCTCCAGTTCCACCAGCGGCTCGCCGGCCGCGACCGCCTCGCCCTCGCGTTTGCGCCAGTGTCCAACCGTCGCCTCGACGATGGACTCACCAAGCTGCGGCGCTTTGATCTCAACCGACATACTGTCCCTCGCGCGTCTCGACGTAGGCCGGCCGCTCGCCCGCCAGCGCCTCCCTTGTAATCCTGGCCTGCTCCAAAGCATGGGCGTCCGGCAGACCTTCCGCCGTGCTGGCCCGTTCCGGGCGGCCCACGTAACGCAGCGCCGCGCCCTCCGGCAGGCATGGGGCGAGCCGTGGCGCGATGTATCCCCATGCGCCCATGTTACGCGGCTCCTCTTGGAGCCAGACGACCTCCCGCAGGTGCGGGTAACGGCCAATCGCCGCCGTCACCGCCTCCTCCGGGAACGGGTAAAGCTGCTCCACGCGAGCCACCGCGATCCACTTGGGGCGACCCGGCGGCCCGGCCATTGCCGTCTCCAGGTCTACCGCGACCTTCCCGCTGCAGAGAATGAGCCGCTGGACCGCATCGGGCTGTTCGTGGTCGCTCGCAATCACCGGCTGGAACGAGCCTTCCGCCAGGTCGCCGAGGCTGGAGCCCGCTCTGGGGTGCCGGAGCAGGCTCTTGGGCGTCATCACGATCAGTGGACGCGCCGCCTGGCCGAGCAGCTTCGCCTGGGCGCGGAGCAGGTGGAAGTATTGCGCGGCCGTCGTCACGTTCACCACGCGGAGATTGTCCTCGGCGGCGAGCTGCAGATAGCGCTCGATGCGCCCGCTCGAATGCTCCGGTCCCTGCCCTTCGTAGCCGTGCGGCAGCAGGAGGACCAGTCCGGAGAGCTGGCGCCACTTCGCCCGCGCGGGCGCCATGAATTGGTCGATCAGCACTTGCCCCGCATTGGCGAAGTCGCCGAACTGCGCCTCCCAGAGAACCAGCGCATCTGGCGCGTGGACGCTGTAGCCGTACTCGAAACCGAGCACCGCGGCCTCCGAGAGGGGGCTGTTGTAGACGGCGAAGGACGCCTTCGCCTGTGGCAGCGCCTGCAACGGGGCATACGCCTGGCCGGTCGCGGCGTCGTGGAGCACGTCGTGGCGCTGGCTGAAGGTGCCGCGCTCGCTATCCTGGCCGGTTAGGCGGATCGGCATGCCGTCGGCCAGGATCGAAGCGAAGGCCAGCGTCTCCGCAAAGCCCCAGTCGATCCCACCAGGCTTTTCGATCAACTCCCGCCGCCGAGTGAGCAGCCGCTCCAACTTCGAGTTCGGGGCAAAGCCCTTGGGCCGAGCCAGCAGCGCCTCGGAATATTCCCGCAGGTCGCCGGCGGATACAGCGGTGTCTACGCTCGCCAGACTTGGCGACGCCGCAAAGGCCGCCGGCTCGTCGGTGGCGTGCCGCCCCATCATCTCCTCGTACGCCCGCTTGAGCCGGTCCTGGGCCGTACGTTGCAACTCTTCGACTTCCGCGGGCCGCACAACACCCTGATCTTCGAGTTGGCGGGCGTAGAGAGCGCGCGCAGTCGGGTGGCTGGCAATCTTTTCATAGAGCAGCGGCTGCGTAAATGCCGGCTCGTCGCCCTCGTTGTGCCCCCACCGGCGATAGCCCACGAGGTCGATGAGGAAATCCTTGTGGAACCGCTCACGATAGGTGTGGGCGAGCACGATGGCGGAGAGGCAGGCCTCCGCGTCGTCGGCGTTGACGTGGACGATGGGGATCTCGAAACCTTTGGCAAGGTCGCTGGCATAGAGCGTCGAGCGGCCCTGCGAAGGCGCGGTGGTGAAGCCGATCTGGTTGTTGGCGATGATGTGAATCGTCCCGCCCGTCTGGTATCCCGCCAGGCGCGAAAGATTCAGCGTCTCCGCGACCACACCCTCGCCGGGGAATGCGGCGTCGCCGTGGATGGTGACGCAGAGCGCCTTGTTCACGTTCTGCCGGGGCGCGCCAGGGCCATCGCGCCGCTCCTGCGCGGCGCGCGTGAAGCCTTCCACGACCGGGTTGACGAACTCCAGATGGCTGGGATTGTGCGCCAGCGTGAGCGCCACCTGCACAAGCTCGCTCTCGCGCACCGTCTTACGCGCGCCGAGGTGATACTTCACGTCGCCCGTCCAGCCGTAATTGATGCCGGCCGAGCCCTCCGACGGCACCAGGTCTTTGTCAGGCGCCGTATGGAACTCCGAGAAGATAGTGGCGTAGGGTTTGCCGAGGACATGCGCCAGGACGTTGAGCCGCCCGCGATGGGCCATCCCAATGAGCACTTCACGTGTGCCCGCCTCAGCCGCGCTGTGAATCAGGGCGTCGAGCATCGGGACCAGCACGTCGATCCCCTCAAGGGAGAAGCGCTTCTGCCCGGTGAACGTGCCATGCAGGAAGCGCTCGAACGCCTCCACCTCCGAGAGACGGCGCAGGAGGTCGCGCCGCTCGTCAGCGGCGAGTGACTGCCGCGATTCGCCGGACTCGACGCTGTCGTGCAGCCAGGAGCGCTCCTCCTCGTCCTGGATGTGCGCGAACTCGAAGCCTAGTGAGCCGCCATAGATCTGGCGCAGCGACTCGATGGCCTCCTGGGCGGTGGTCGCCCCATGAGTCTCGCCACTTGGCCAGACGATACTCGCGGGGAGCCTGGCCAGGTCGCCTTCCGTCAATTCGTGCGCCTGGAGGTCGAGCGCCGGGGCGCCGAGCGGGGGAGTGCCGAGGGGATCGAGACGCGCCGCGAGGTGGCCGTATTGCCGAATCATGCGGGCCAGTTTCGCCGTGCCGACGATGTGCCGAATCTCGGCGGTTGTCACGCCCTGTGAACCAGCGGACGCGCCTGGGGCCGGTGTCGTCGTGGAAGGCTCCGCCGGCTCCTCCGCTGCCGGCGCCATCTCGCCGGTGGGCAGCGGAGGCGCTGTATCGAAGAAGGCGCGCGTCGCCGCATCCACGGAGGCAGGATCCTGCGTATACCGCTCGTACAGTTCCTGCGCGTAGCCAGCGTTCGGTCCGAAGAAGACTTCCCAGGTATCCATGCGTGCCGATCCCTACCCCTGCCCCCGTGAGATTGCGCGATGCCGCCGTGCAGACCACCTTGGTCCGCAGGGCTACCTTATAGCGTACCACGCGCGGCACGTCAGGTGTGAAGGAGCGAGAGGAATCCATCTGCGCCACGCGGAACCTCCCCTGACGCACGCTCCGTTCCGCCACGGGTACAATTCGACGAGCGCCAGGCAAGATCGCCGCTAACTGGCGGAGTTGACTGGGACTTTCGACCTGTGCGTACAATTCTTCTGTCAGGCAATGACGTACGTCTGAATGATCGCCAGGCTCC
>CAYYCB010000048.1:0-3996 GCA_964469715.1 uncultured Ktedonobacterales bacterium
GGTTATGATGAGTATAGCGCCGGAGGATGAGATGGCTATGAGACTGCTCACAGCGTCCCTGACGGTTTCGCGCCTAAAGACCGATTCCCGCCGATAGCCAAAAAAGCGGCTGTGGCACCAAGAGCCGTCATGTCCCGCGACAAATGACGTTGTTATACCAATTCCGACTGGGATGGTGTCATTCGCGGTCGCAGCACTCAAGCGCCGGCGCAGGGCACGATGCGGGCTGAAGCCCTACGATCCACCAAACACCCCAGACGACGTCGGTATAGCACACTTGGGGCTGTGGACGTGACAAAGACCATGATTTCAAGAGTTGTCATATCCACTCAAATCCCATCATGTCCCGTCAACGCCCGTCATGACTTCCATGCGGCGTCGAGCGCGGTTTGCCAGCGAGCGGCATATGCTATACTTGATTCTGCGCATGGCAACCCGGCGCCTCCATGAGGCTAGTACGGCGTTCCACGGCGCGTGAAAGAAGTGGCGATGATTCCGACCGTGCTGGTTGTGGACGACGATACGTCCAACCGTGAGACGCTCCAGCTCGTGTTCGAGGATCTCCCCTATCCGGTGTTGGAAGCTAGGGATGCCAACCGAGCGCTCGATTTGGTGCGCTCAACACCGGAGAGCATGGTGGTGGTATTCGATCTTTTGCTGCCGTGCATCGAGGATAGCGTCTCGGTGCTCAAGGCGGTCCGTGAGGATGAGACGCTTGCCAAGCGGCTCGCAGTCGTCGCCATCACCGCCAGCCCGAGAAGGGTGACCCCGGAGGTTTCAGCGCTGTTGGATGAGCTCTCGGCGCCGCTGGTGCTGAAGCCGTTCGACCTCGACGCGCTCCTGGATACCGTGACGGCAGCGGCACGACGGCTAGAAGATCGAATCGCCGCGCGGCATTGAGATGATGCGAGATCGACCCGCCAGTGGCAATTGCAGGTGGCGGCTTGCAGGCGATCCATGGGTTGATACCGATTCCGAGCGGGATGATGTCGTGCGCGGTCGCGGCCCTGAAAGGGCCGGCGCAGGGCGAATGGCGGGCTGAAACCCTCACGCTATTCCAACAACCCAGACGAAATCAGTATGACGCATCGCCAGTCCCCCAACGCCAATCCGAGCGCGAGGCGGCCCAGGGGACATTACGCGGGGAAGGCGAAGCGGAAGCGGGCGCCACCATCGGGCGGCGATTCTACGGTCAGCGTTCCGCCATGTTCGGATGCGATGCGGCTCGCTAGATACAGGCCGAGCCCCATACCAGACGAGCCGGCCCCATGCACGAACGGCGTGAACAGGCGTGGCAGCATCTCTGGCGCCACACCAGGCCCACGATCGCGGATGGTTATGATGGCCCATGTCCGCGGTGTGCCATCGGAGGCACGTACATTTGCACTGATGTCCACGACAACGGGAGCGCCGTCGGGCGAGTGGCGCAAGGCGTTCGCGAGCACGTTTTCAATCGCCTGTCGGAGCCGGTCTGGGTCAGCGACGACGATCAACTCCTCCGGCGAGTTGAACTCTACGGCGTTGCGCGGCGTGCGCAGCCCCTCGGCAATGTCACGCACCTGCGCGACCAGATCCATAGGCTGGAGGCTGAGCGAGAAGATGCCCTGTTCGAGGCGCCCCACGTCGAGGAGGTTGGAGATGAGGCGGCTCAGGCGATCTAGCTCGCGTGCGGCCACCGCGGCGTCTTCGTAATCCCGCTGCTGGTTGCGGCGCTGGGCGCGCCTGAGGATGAGGTCTAGGCGGGCCTTGAGTGGCGTGAGGTAGTTGCGCAGGTCGTGGGCGACGACGGTGACGAGCTCCTCAGCGGCCATGCGCCGGCCCTGCTCATGCGCTTGCCGGGTCACCTGCTCAACAAGCTCGGCGCGGCGGGCAACCATGCCGATCCAATGGGCAACAGCCTGGATGAACCGCATGTCGCGCGGAGTGAAGAACTTCGGCGCGGCGGAGGAGGCGAAGAGCACGCCGCTCCCATCGCCGACGATGGAGAGTGGGACCGCCGCGGTGGACCGGATGCCCAAGCCCTCCCTGACACCCCGAAGGTCCTCCAAGTCGTCCTCTTCGTGGCCAGTCAAGTACGGCTCGCCGGTGCGAAAGACCTGGACGATGCGGCCTCCATTGGCCAGGGCAAGGCGGTCAAGGCCGATAGCCTTTTGGCGTCGCCCCATCGGCGTGTCGCTAGTGCCGCGTGCCACAAGTGTTTCCACAGCGGCATCGAGCAGGAAGACGTCAACTTTGTCTGCGCGCAACGCCTCGGCCACGAGCTGAGTCGCCTGGTCGAGCGCGTCGTCGAGCGCCACCGCGTCTATCGCGAGCAGGCGCTCCAACGTGCCAAGGAGCCGATCATCGTCGTGCGCGAGTTCCAGTTCGTCAGATACGTTGTCTGGCATTTCTCCATCCTTTAGTTTGCCCGATGTCCTTGCCCGTGGGAGTGGTTGGGGCATTGCGCGGCATCCCAGGTAGGCGGGATGATCCGCGGCAGACAGGTAAACATGCGAATGGAGTTACGCAAGGAGTATGCAAGGCCCTCGTGGGCCATTCTGAGCAGCCTCACGACGCGGCTCGCCATCAGGGCCGGAGGTCGAGATCGCGCCCGGTGGGGCTACGCGGGCGTGAAGAAAGTGCCGACGGCAAGGATGAGATAGAAGGCGCAGAGGAGCAGGCCCTCCAGCCAGGTGGACTCGCCGTCGAGGCTGATGAGCGCGTAGAGGCCGGCGACGAGGCCGAAGATGGCGACCTCGAGCAGGGTGAAGTTGAGATCGAGGGGATGCGCCATGAAGGTCCCCGCGAGCACGAGAATGGGCGCGGCCAGCAAGGCGATCTGGATCGAGGAGCCGGCGGTAATGGCCATCGAGATCTCCATGTGATCGTGGGCGGCGGAGGTGATGGCGGAGAAGTGCTCGGCGGCGTTGCCGACGATGGGCAGGATGATGAGGCCGACGAAGAAGGGATTGAGACCGATCTGATGCGCCAGCGGCTCGATGGTGCCGACGAGCGCCTCTGAGACGAAGGCCGTCACCACCGTCACCGCCGCAAGCACGGCGACGGGAAGCCAGACGGCGGCATGCCAGAGATGGGCGAGACGGCCGGTGAAGCCAGGCGCGGCGGCATGGGACGTGGCCTTTTCGGTGTGCGGCCTGGCAGGCGCGGCTGGCGGATCGCCGGGCAAGCCGCGAGCTTCGAGCCGCCGCGCGGCGTGAGCAAGCTTCTCATCGCCGGCGGCCTGGGCTACCTCTTCGATGGCGTCCGCGAGTTGGGGACGGAGCGATTCGCCCTCGTGCGCGCGGAGGCCGAAGACGGAGTAGGCGATATAGGCAGCATAGCAGACGAGCAGGATAAGGGCGACGCCGACGCTGAGCTGGTGGAGCGCGCTGCCACGCACCACGGCATCACCGGGGTGCGTGCTCTCGCCTACCGTCGCGAGCAGAGATGGGATGGCTATGCCGACGACGACAACACCAAGCATGACGGCATACTGGCCGGCGATGCGCGCATCGAAGGTTTGCCGCCGGTAGCGCCAGCCGCCTACAAGCATCGAGGTGCCGAGCACCAGCAGCGTGTTGCCGATGATAGAGCCGGAGAGCGAGGCGCGTACGACCTCAGGCAGCCCGGCGGCGAGGGCCGCAAGGCCGATGATGATTTCGGCGGCATTGCCGAAGGTGGCGTTGAGCAGGCCGCCAATCCTGGGGCCAACGCGCTCGGCGAGCGCCTCCGTTGAGACACCGATCAGGCCGGCGAGAGGGACCAGGCCCAGGGCGGCGAGGACGAAGACGGCGAGGGGACCAGCGCGCAGTCCTTCGGCTACGAAGGCGGCGGGGACCGCGAGGAGCAGCAGATAGAGCCAGCGGTTCATGCGTCGTCGCCTTCCTGGTGGAGTCAAGCGAGCCAGAGGGGCAAGCGGCAACGCTTGTTGCTACGGCGCAGGCCGCGCCAAGGTTGCGCCGCAAGAACCATGCGCAACAAGAACTATGCGCATGAGGAGATTGCTCTTGACATCTG
>CAYYCB010000048.1:4096-15706 GCA_964469715.1 uncultured Ktedonobacterales bacterium
ATGCGCATGAGGAGATTGCTCTTGACATCTGCGTTCCGGCATGTGTAACTGTAATTGTTACGAATGGGGAGGGCACAGCATGATGACGAGCAGCCGGTTCGCCGTGGCCACCCACGTCCTGACGCTGTTGTCGCAGGGCGGGACCGAGCCTCTCACCTCGGAGTACATCGCGAGCAGCGTCAACACCAATCCCGTCGTGATCCGCAGGGTGATGGGTGAGCTGCGCGCAGCGGGGCTCGTCACGGCGCAGGGCGGCAACGGGGGTGGCTGGCGGCTTGCAGCCGATCCCATGACGATCACACTGCGCGACGTGTACCGGGCCGTGGAGGACGAGGCCCTCTTTCCCCTCCACCACCGGCCGCCGAATCCGAATTGTCCCGTCGGCCGGCACATCCAACATGCGCTGAGCGGGCACTTTCTCGCGGCGACGCGCGCGATGGAGGACGAGCTAGCCCGCGCGACGATTGCCGACGTGCGGGAAGAGATCCTTGCGCGGACCGGATGAGCACGCATCACGCGACTGCCTGAGAATCTGGATGGCGGCCGTCACATCGACGCGTTCCGCCAGGAATCAGGTGCATACGGCATAACGCATAGCGTTTCGGGATACGACCGTTTACACCAGCATTGTTCGCAGAGGCGCGCTACCGACGCCACTTTGAGGAGAAGCTCTATGACCAGCCAACAGCAACCAGCGCAGATCGCGACGTCGAATACTTCATCCATCGATCCGGGGACGCAGGCGGGCCTCGTGGCCCTGGCCGTGGCCGACCTGGAGCGCTCCATCACGTACTATACCGGGGCGCTTGGCTTCTCGGTGTTGGAGCGAGACGGCGCACGCGCAACGCTCGGCGCCGGCGGGACGCCGCTGCTGCTGCTTGCCCAGGAGCCAGGCGCACAGCCCTGGCCGCACGACCGCTACGGATACACCGGTCTCTATCACTTCGCCATCCTCGTGCCGACGCGCGCCGATCTGGGGCGCTGGCTGCGACACTGGCTTGAGCTAGGCCTTCCGGTGCCAGGTCAGGGCGACCATCTTGTGAGCGAGGCCCTGTATCTGTCGGACCCCGATGGGAATGGGATCGAGATCTATCGCGACCGGCCGCGAGACACCTGGACATGGATCAACGGGCAGGTGAAGATGGCCTCGGACCCGGTGGATCTCCGCGGGCTATTGGATGAGGCCGAGCGCGAAGGGAAGCCGTGGTCCGGTTTCGCGCCGGGCACCCGTCTGGGGCACATGCACTTGCAGGTGGGCGACATCGCGCAGGCCGCGACGTTCTACCACGACGTCCTCGGCTTCGATATCGTCGCGCACATGCCAAGTGCGCTCTTCGTTTCCGCCGGCGGCTACCACCACCACATCGGCATGAACACCTGGCACAGCCAGGGCGCCGATCCGGCGCCGGCCGGCATCGCCGGGCTGCGCTTCTTCACGCTGGACCTGCCGAGCGAAGAGGCGCGGGCCGCCGTCGTCGCGCGGATCGAGGCGGCGGGATTGGAGGCGACGCGGTCGGGCGACGTCGTGGTCGTGCGCGATCCTTGGCGCAACACGATCATTTTGCAGATCGGCGCCGCGTCCGACGCCAAGGCGGCGCAGGCAGCGGCGTCCGCGGCCCAGGCCGTGGCGTAGAGACCTCGATTTCTTCATATCGGCCCGTCTGGGTCGGTATCATACTGGTTCCGAATGGGCTGTTGTCATGTTCCGTCGCGGCCCTGAAGGGGCCGGCGCAGGGCGCGACGTGGGCTGAAGCCCTACGATCCTCCAACAACCCATACGGAATCGATGTCAGAGAGTGCGCTGGTCGTGCTGCTCGCCGAAGACGCTGCGCATGGCGTCGGCGATCTCGCCGAGTGTGGCGTAGGCTTCGACGGCGGCGAGGATGCGCGGCAGAAGGTTAGCGGTACCGCGGGCGGCGTCTTCGAGTGCGGCGAGGGCAGCGCCCGCGGCGGCGTTATCGCGGCGGGCGCGTAGATCGGCGAGGCGCGCGGCCTGGCGGCGGCCAATCTCGGGATCGATCTGGAGGACCGGTGGGTGGATCTCCTCCTCGCTCTGGAACCTATTCACCCCGACGACGATCTTCTTCTTGGCGTCGAGCGCCTCCTGGAACTCGTAGGCGGCCTCCTCGATCTCGCGCTGGATGTAGCCTTGCTCGATGGCGCGCACGGACCCACCTAGCTCGTCCACCTTGGCGATGTAGTCCCAGGCGCGGCGCTCCAGCTCGTCCGTGAGGGATTCGACGAAGTAGGAGCCGGCGAGCGGATCGATGGTGTCGGCCACGCCCGTCTCGTAGGCGAGGATCTGCTGCGTGCGCAGCGCGACACGCACGGCGTCCTCGGTGGGCAGGGAGAGCGCCTCGTCGTAGGAGTTCGTGTGGAGCGACTGGGTGCCGCCGAGCACGGCGGCCATCGCCTGATAGGCGGTGCGGACGACGTTGTTGAGTGGCTGCTGCGCGGTGAGCGTGGAGCCGGCGGTCTGCGTATGGAAGCGCAACATCTCGGAACGGGGATCTCTCGCGCCGAAGCGCTCGCGCATGATCTTGGCCCACATGCGACGGGCGGCGCGATACTTGGCCACCTCCTCGAAGAAGGTGTTGTGGCCGTTGAAGAAGAATGAGAGCTGGCCTGCGAAGCGGTCTACGTCGAGGCCGGCGTCGAGGGCAGCCCGGACGTAGGCGATCCCGTTGGCGAGGGTGAAGCCGATCTCCTGGGCGGCGGTAGACCCGGCCTCGCGGATGTGGTAGCCAGAGATGGAGATGGTGTTCCAGCGCGGAACCTCGTCAGCGCAGTAGCGGAAGAGGTCGGTGATGATGCGCATGGAGGGCTGAGGAGGATAGATGTACGTGCCGCGAGCGATGTATTCCTTGAGAATGTCGTTCTGGACGGTGCCGGAGAGCTTGCGGACGTCGGCCCCTTGTTCTTTTGCGACGGCGATGTAGAGCGCAAGGAGGATGGAGGCGGTGGCGTTAATGGTCATCGAGGTCGTGATGCGCTCAAGCGGAATGCCGTCAAAGAGGAGGCGCATGTCCTCCAGGCTGCAGATAGAGACGCCGACTTTGCCAACCTCGCCCGCCGCCAACGAGTGGTCGGCGTCATAGCCCATCTGCGTGGGCAGGTCGAAGGCGACGGAGAGGCCGGTCGTACCGCTCTGAAGGAGGTACTTATAGCGGCGGTTCGATTCCTCGGCGCTGGCAAAGCCGGCATACTGGCGCATCGTCCAGAAGCGGCCACGGTACATCGTGGGTTGGATGCCGCGGGTGTAAGGATACTGGCCGGGATAGCCTAGCGCGGCCTCGGGATCGAGCCCGGCAAGGTCTTCGGCGGTGTAGAGGGGCTGAACTTCGACGTCGGAGCTGGTGGCAAAGCGCGGCTCGCGCTCGCCAGATTTCTCCACGGCGCGCCGGTAGGTGGTCTCGCGCCAGGCTTCGGTCGCAGACGTCTCCGCGCCGGCCGCAATCTCCGAATTCCGCACCTCGCCGCTCATATCACGACCTCCTCTGCGCATGCCGTATCGTGATCCCGGCGGCGCCAGGCTAAGAATGCTGGAAAGAACCGCGAAGAACGCAGAGACCGGCGTGGGCGGGCAGGACTAGTATGGTCCGCCGCTGCGCGCCCGGTCTGCGGCGCACGCATGAGACAGGGTAGCATGCGCGCGACAGGCGCGACAACCACGAGCGTCGCACGCAGAGGGGGCCGCACAAGAGGTTGCGGGCAGTGGACATGCCGCTGCAAGATTTCGGACGCGCGTTGCGCGGTGTCTGGCCGGGCGCCTGCCGGTTCGCAGCCTTGAAGGCCCCATAGCGCAATGGTACACTGGCAGGTAGGCGCAGTCTGCTCATCTGCCAGCACGCATAACGTGCGTATATGTAGAGCGCCGTCGTATTCGCTTGCTCATCGGGCCGGCGATTCATGGCAACCGATACGGGGGTGCGGATGACGCGGAATCCCGCACAGCGCCGGAAGTGGAGTAGTGCGATCTGGCGACTAGCTAGAGAAGCACGAGTGTGCCTACCCAAGTCGTTACCGAATGCAGGATGGACCTTGCCACTAGCTGAGACACTAAGGGAACCGTCACGCACATCAATGCGGCGCTCGCCGCACCGCCTCTGCCAATCGCGCGCAAGGAAGGGAAAGGGCGCCGCGAAGACGACCATCTGCGTGCGGTGGGCGTCGCATGGCATGGGAACCACTATCGGGACGCGCAACGGTGGCATATGGAGAGAGGTGTCACCGTGAGCACTGACGGCGCTACTCTCCTGCCCTTGCGGCCGGGAACCGACCCCTCCCTCATTCTCATCGCGGAGGATGAGGGGCCAATCGCCGACGCGCTGGCATTTGTCGTTGAGGATGCCGGATACCGCGCAGTGCTGGCGCGACACGGCAAAGAGGCGCTCGGTATCGCGCGGGAACGCCCCCCAGCCCTTATCATCACCGACCTGATGATGCCGCACATGAGCGGGTCCGACCTGATCGCCGCGCTACGCGACGACGCGATAAGAGACGGCTTCCGCGCACCGCCTATCATTCTGATGACCGCGGCGGGAGGGCGATTCGCGGGCGCGGCCTCGGCCGACGCCATCCTGCGCAAGCCCTTCGATATCGGCGAGGTGGAGACGCTGTTGCAGCAACTCCTGCCGTCTTAAGTGGCAGCGTTTAGCAACACGGTGCTAGATATAGCAAACAAGTTATGATTCGCGAGTTATGATAGCGAGGACATCAATGCACGGCAATAGGGCAGCAGGCGAAAAAGGGGTGGCCGGGTGAGCAATCAACGACCTGACGCGATCGGTGGCAAAGTGACGACCGCGGCGACGCCGGACCCGACTGGTATACCTAACCTGGATCTGGTGCTCGGCGGCGGCGTCCCGCGCGGCTCCCTCGTCATCGTCGTCGGGCCACCGGGCAGCGGCAAGACAACCCTGGCCAATCAGATGGCCTTCGAGGCGGCGCGGCGCGGGCGGCGCGCGATGGTGCTTACCGCGCTCTCGGAGCCGGCGAGCAAGCTCATCGCCCATCTGCGCCTCTTCCGCTTCTTCGATGAGGAACTGGTCGGCGACGACATCCAGTTTATCAGCTTGCAGCAGTTTCTCTCCGGGGGACTCGAAGCGACGGCGCGCGAGCTGGTCACTGCGGCGAGGCGCAGCGATGCGGGCTTCGTCGTGCTGGATGGGTTGCGCGGCGTGCGCGGGGCGAGCGCCGATCCGCAGCAGGCGCGGCAATTCCTCTATGACGTCGGCACGACGTTGAGCGTGCTGGGGGCCACGACCGTCATCACCACCGAGGCTGACCCACGCGATCCAATGTTCTTCCCCGAGGCAACGACCGGAGACGTCATTCTAGGCCTGCGCTACGACCTGATGGGCGTGCGTCAGTGGCGGGGCATCGAAGTCATCAAGATGCGCGGTTCCGCGCCGCTGCAAGGCATGCACGGCCTTGGGCTGACGGACGAGGGCATCGTCGTCTATCCGCGGCTCGAATCGCGCACGGCCGCCGCCGTGACCGGCAGTCGCGTGGGCGAGCTGGTCTTTCGCGACGTGCCCGACGGCATCTTGCAGGAATCCGCCGACCTGGAGGGACGCGCCGCGTTTGGCGTGCCTTCGCTCGATAAGCTGCTCGGCGGCGGCCTCACTCGCGGCACGAGCACACTGCTGGTCGGCGGCCTCGGCACGGGCAAGACGCTGCTCTCGCTGCACTTCGCGCTGGCTGGCGCGCGGGCTGGCGAACCGACGCTTTTCCTTGGCTTCCGGGAGAGCCTACGGCAACTCCTCATCAAGACAGAGCCGTTCAGCATGGGAGCGAGCCTGCGCGAGGAGCTTACGCCGGACGGGAATCTAGCCTTGATGCGCTGGGCGCCGGTGGAGATGAATCCGGATATGGTGGCCGAGCAGGTGATAGCGACGCTCGACCGCATGCGGGCACGCCGGCTGGTGGTGGATAGCGCCGCCGAGCTCGAACGCGCGGTCTTCGAGGGCGGCGACCCCCGGCGAGTGGACAACTATCTGACGGCGCTGGTGGAGGCGATGAGGCTGCGCGGCATCACCACCCTCTTTACCAGAGAGGTGCCCCAGGCGAGCGCGCCCGAGCTAAGCTTCGCCGCGAATCCCATCTCCGTGATGGCCGAGAACGTGCTGCTATTACGCCAGGTCGAGCGGCGAGCGCGCCTGGCACGAGTGCTTTCGGTCATCAAGATGCGCTTCTCGCCTCACGACACCAGCGCGATCCGCGAGTTCACGATCACGGCTCCGCATGGCGTCGACGTGCTGGAGCCGGCGGAGGAGCTGGCAGGCACGACGGGTCCGGTGAGCGGGCCGGTCGCGGAGCGCGCGGAGGCTGTGCCCGAGGAACCCCGGCTGGAAGGTCGAGGCGGCCGGGTGGCGCGTCGAAACGGACGGGGCATCCGCGACACCAGCACAGCGAACACCGACGAGTCGGATGAGCCGGAGGAGCAACCGTGAGCGAGGCCGAAACGGGCGCAATCAGCACCCGTTCGGGCGTACAACAGCAGGGTCCGCCAGAGCGCCAGAGCGCCACGCGGACCGCTCAGGGTACGAAGAGCTCCGTGCCTGGTCCGAGGGCGAATCGCAGGCTTGTGCTCATCGCGGAAGATGAGGAGCCCATCGCCGAGGCGCTCACGATGATCATCGAGGACGCGGGCTATGACAGCATGACCGCGACCCACGGGCGGCAGGCGCTTGAATTGGCGCGTGCGCGGCGCCCTGATCTGGTCATCACCGACCTGATGATGCCCTATCTCGATGGTGAGGAGCTGATCGCCGCCCTGCATGCCGACGCCGCCCATAACAATCACAGCGCACCGCCCATCATCCTGATGACCGCCGCCGGACCGCGGCGCGCGGCGACGGTTGGGGCGGACGTCGTGCTGCGCAAGCCCTTCAACATCACGGACGTGGAGGCGTTGCTCGAACACTTTCTCGGGCCGGAGGCGCCGCAGCCTAAGCCGCCGAGCGCGACACCGGGAACGGACCACTCGTGACGGCGAGGGGTTCCCCTCTTCGCCGTCACACTCCCTCACAAGCCTATTCGCCGGCTTGCCCCTCAACGTCCCCGGCCGAGGCGACCTCCTCACGGTCGCGACGATAGCCCGCTGTCCGCGCCTCGTCCTCGGTCAGGAAGTAGATGCGATTCGCCTCGGAAGGCAGCTCGACCGCATCGGCGCCGGCCTCGTGGTAGACCTTGGTGTAGATGTCACCGATGAAGCGTGCCGCGGCAGCGTCTTGCACACTGCTATACACGTCCACCGCTGGAGCGGGTCCAGGGACCGCCTCCGGGGCAATCGCTTCGGGCGCTTCGGCCTGCTCGGCCAGGGCGGAGACCGCCGCATCAGCCGCCGCCGGAGCCGTCGCCTCCCCATGGTGACCATTGAGGTTGTTCTGCAACCCATCCGTGCGATGGCCATTCGAGCTCGCCACCTGAAGCTCAACCAACGGCTCGTCCGCATGCAGGCTCAACTGTCGCCGCACCAGCACGTACGCTGCCCCACCAGCCGCGGCGAGACCCACGGCTACGCCGATCAACCAGAGCTTGCTGCTTGCCTTCTGAGCCGCCGCTTCGTCCGCGACGTCCGCGACGTCCGCCACCTGGCGGACGATTTCTTCGATCTGGCGTTGTGTCGTGCGGCGGCCAAGTGGCACGCTCCCGCGTAGGTCGCGCAGCCGCTCCTCAGCCTGCGCCCGCAGGTCTTGCGCCCGCTCCGCCGCGCGCAGCTCATTCCAGCGACTGAGGAGCGGGGCGACGACGGACGCCGAAAGCACGCCGAGCCGCACCCACTGTTCCCGGTCGACCCAGCGCCGGCGTAGATACGTTATCTGTTGCATCGTTCGTCCCCTTTTTTGCAGCCCTGCTGCCCCAACACGCGTCCGCGACGGGTACGACGCACCTTGCATGCCAACGCCGCCCCTTCTGGGGCCGCACCGTGGGCGCGCACCTCTCGGTTCCGACGAATGAAGCGCGCCCACGGCTACACCCGCTCTGCGTCGGGCGACTGCCTCTATTGTGCCGCGCCGCCACCGTCCCTTACAAGCGACGGGTATCCGAGTGCGAGTCGCGGCGCCAGATCAGGTGAAAGTCGGCTCAGGCTCGCTCGCCACGCACGAGCCGTCGGGCTTGACGGCGGGATTGTCATAGAAGGCGATGGTCAGGCTAATGGAACAGGGGACGTTCAGGCCGCTGGACCCGAAGTCAGACGCCCAGACGCCATGGCCGATGCCATGGAAGAGGAAGGCGGAGCTGTTGCTGAGCGTCTTGGCCACGAGGTCGCCGTTTGAGGGCGGCGTAACCGGGTCGTACTCGCCTTCGAGGATGAGCGTCGGGATCGTGCTAGCAACGGGTTGCGCCTCGGTGGGATTGGCCTGTTGGACATTCCACTGCTTGCACTGGTCAAGCTCGCCCTGGAGGCTGGCAAGCTGATTTGAGCGAATAGCGTCAGGATACTGTTGGGCGGCTTGCGTGAGATCCTGTTGCGAGAGGAAGCTGACATCTTCGGCGCACTCTACGGAGAAATACATGCCCCAGGCGACGGCGCGGCTGAAGATGAGCTTGCCGTAGAGGGTCGCCGCGGTGGTGGTGACGCCGTTCTTCAACTCATAGATCATCTTCGGCAGGTTGCCGATGTCCTGAACGTCGTAGAAGGTGGTGAAGGTAAGGTTCACCAGGTCGTCGCCGTGGAAATGGACCGTGTAGACCTTGTTCTGGTTCACCTCGTCCTCAGGGCTCTTGTCCGTCACCTGGAAGGTGACAGGGTGGGCGTTGAGGTCGGCGTAGAGCTTGTAGAAAACGGACTCAAGGTTGGGGTAGCGCGCGTTGCACGACGCATCTGTAGCGCAGCCATGAAAGAGCGTCGAGAAGACACGGTTGGTGGAGTAAGGGATGTTGGTGAGAAGCTTGAGCTGCGGCGGGACGGTGGAATCGAGCACGACGCTGCGCACGCTCTGTGGGAAGGCGCGCATCACCTCAAGCGCGAGGCGCGTGCCGTAGGAGACGCCGTACAGGTCGGCCTGTGTCAGCTTGAGCGTCTGGATGAGATCGTGGATGTCGTTCGCATCGGCGAGTGTCGTGTAGCCGTTGAGGTTGACGCCCTGGCCCACCAGTCGCGAGCGGCAGGCGGCAAGGGTATCGGACTGTTGCTGGTTCTGCTGGGCGATGGTGAGGTTCGTGTCGGTCTCATATTGCAGCGCGTCATATTCTGGGCAGGCCAGCGAGGGTTGGGAATAGCCGGTGCCGCGCTGGTCCACGAGGATGACGTCATGGTTGCCGTAGAGCACGGAAACCAGCGCGGGAGAGAGCAGCGGCGCGAGATCTTGAATCCACCGGCCTCCGGGGCCTCCTTGGAGGGTGATGACAGGGTCCGCGGCAGCCGGCTGGTGTCGTGTTTTGAAGACGGCGACGGCAAGCTTGATCAGCTTCGAATGCGGGTCCGCGCGGACCTCGGGCACGGTGAGCCAGTAGCACGTGTAGTCCTTGCCTTCGACGGCCCCCTGCTGCGACGTGAACCAGCAGCCCGTCTTGGCAATGCTGGGAAGCGGCGTGGCGGTCGGCGTCGCCGTCTGGGACGCCTTTCCGATGGTAATGGAGCAAGACGTCAGGAGGAGTGCAGCGATGGCCGCCATGGCCACCACAATCCATACGCTCCGCCGCCTCATGTCTCGCCTCCCTCTCATCCTGCCCGCGCGCCTTGGCGCCATACCACCGCGGCGGCCCTATTCTGGCACAGCTTCGCGGAGTAGGCAAGGATAGAAGAAGCGCAGAGGCAGGGCCGCCTCCATACAATCTCGCACCGGCGCAGGGCATGGGGCGAGGAAATCCCAAGGTTCGTCACTGGCGCGAAGCCTGAGGAATAGCGTCTGGAGTAGCGAAAGGAAGTAGAGGTCACTTCAGTGAGAGCGTGCCTACGTCGTCGGGGATGGTCCCTTTTCCTCCACAGCGGGATCTTCCTCGTTGAGCGGCGCCCCCCGCTCGCGCGTCGCACGATCCGCTGCCCTTTCGCTCGGGCGCCGATCAGTGGCGCGATAAACGCCCGAACTGGCGAGCCCGCGCGCCACGACTCCCGCGGCCGCCTTGGCGGCGCCCTGACCGTCCTCGCCTTCGAACTCGGCGGGGTGGTCCTTACGCCACTCGACGTAGAAGTCCGTCGCGATGGCCTGGATGACACCGGCCACCGGCGAGGCGAAGAGCGCACCCCAGATGCCGAAAAGCTCTGCGCCCGCGATCAGCGCGATGATCGAGACAACCGGATGCAAGCCGACCGCCTCGCCGACGATCCGGGGGCCGACCACGTCGCCTTCGATCACGTGCATCAACACGAAGTAGCCCAGCACGACGAGGCCCCAGACGATGCCGTGCGGCAGGGCCAACGCGACGCAGAGCACGCCGGAGAAAATCGTGCCGAGGATGGGGATGAACTCGAAGAAGAAGGCGACCAGCCCCAGCAGAATGCCGAAGGGGCGCGTCGCGGGAATGAGGAACATGCCGAGGCCAACGAGGAACCCGATCAGCGCCGCGAGCGTGACCTGGCCGCGGATATAGCCGCCGACGACGTGTTGGAAGGTGTCGAGGGTAGATGCGATGCGCCGCCGGTAGCGGAGCGGGGTAGCGGTGCGGAGCCAGCGGTTGACGCGCACGCCGTCCACGATCAGATAGATGCTCACCACCAGTACGAGGAAGGCGTCGAGCGTGCCGTTCGCGATCCCCGTGAGCACGGGCACGACCTGGCCGCCGACCGTCGTCGCGTCGCCAAGGATGCGCTGGCCGAAGGTGGTGATCTGCGCCTGCGAGATGCCGAATCTACTGAGCACCTGCGCCAGCGGCGAGGGACCGCCGCCTGGGCCGGGGGCGAGGAACGTGCTCGCCTGGTCCACCGCGGCGGAGACCTGGCCAATGGCCGTCTCGACGACGAGCACGCCGAAACCGGCGAGCACCGTCACGAGCGCGAGGTAGACGACCAGGATCGCCAGCCAGCGCGGCATGTAGTGCGCGAGACGGCTAACGACCGGAGACAACGCATAGGCCAGCAGAGCCGCGATCACCAGCAGCAACAACGCCCGCGCGAAGTGCGAGAGCAGCCACAGCCCCACGCCGAGCACCACAAGCCAGCATACGAGCGCCACGCCGGTGTCGCGGCGCATGGCCCACTTGCGCTCGCGCCTGCGGCGCTCGTCTCGCTCCACCCAGAGGGCGTCTCGCTCACTCTCCATCATCTCGCGGCCTTCCCTCGTCTGGCATCCCGCCAGGGTTATCGTCCGTGTATGCCTCTAGGACGCGGCAAGGCTCCGCTGGGTTGCGTCCGTGCTTCGCGCTCACCACCTTATCCTTCGCAAATCCCATGCAATGGTTTGGCAAAGTGAAGCCGGAGTGGCGTCTTCGCGCGCAATCTCGGCTGGCGCTTGACCATCCGCGCCCGCGCCCGTTACAGTTGCAGCGGCGCCAGCGGACGGCAGGTGGCCGGCGACATTGGCGCAACTCATGCGACACTTTCCGCGTTGTCTCGCGCGAGACAGTGGGCGACGCGATGTGCTCCCAGCCAGTGCGCTGTTCTGGAACAGAGGATCCCGTGAAGATTCGCAAGGTCGTGATACCGGCGGCGGGCCTGGGCAC